>JBBKVT010000069.1:0-31315 GCA_037968535.1 Paracoccaceae bacterium | reverse complement strand
TCCTTGTTGAAATACTCGCTTTCATCCAACGTCAGATGCTGGATCAGCGGCTCCCCCCAGACCCGTTTGCCCTGCATTCGCGCGCGCCGGATTGACTCGTGGCTGTCCTCACACGACGTATGCACCACGTACAGCGGCACCCCTGCCATATCGGCGATCATGATCGCCCGGTTCGTCGCCTCGCCCTCGACCTGCGGCGGGCGGGAATAGGCATGCGCCTCGGGCCCGGTATTGCCCTCCTCCATCAGCTTGCGCTGCAGTTCGGCCACGACGTCGCCATTCTCGGCATGGACCAGGGCAATGCCGCCCAGTTCCCCCAGCCGTTTGAACGAGGCATACATCTCATCGTCGTTGACCATCAACGCGCCCTTGTAGGCCATGAAATGCTTGAAGGTGGTGATGCCTTCCTTCTCGATGATAGTCTTCATCTCGTCGAACACCTGCTCGCCCCACCAGGTCACCGCCATGTGGTAAGAATAGTCGCAATTCGCCCGGCCAGACTTGTTGTGCCACATCTGCAACGCGTCATGCAGACCCTGCTGCGGCGCCGGTAGCGCGAAATCGACGACCATCGTGGTGCCGCCCGCCAAAGCCGCCCGTGTGCCGCTCTCGAAATCATCGGTCGAGTAGGTCCCCATGAACGGCATTTCCAGATGCGTATGCGGATCGATCCCGCCCGGCATCACGTAGCAGCCGGTCGCATCGAGGCTCTCATCGCCCTTGAGCCCCTGCCCGATTTCGATGATCCTGCCCTTGTCGATGAGGACATCCGCCTTGTAGGTCAGATCGGCGGTGACGATAGTGCCGTTTTTGATGACTGTGGTCATTTGATGTGCACCTATCGTTTTGTAAATTTGAAGGTGAAGCTCTCGGGAACACCAAGGTGTTCCCAAATTCCATCGGAGTTCTTTCGGTGCGCGTGGTACTTAGGATCCGAAAAGCTGCCGTGGTCATTGTACAGATGGCATCTACCACCAGATTGGTTGAATTCATCTACACATGTGAACTCGTTCTCGAAGGAAAAAAGCTGACTAGATTTGGTCTCTGAAATCGCATCTACAACTTCAAAATCGCATGCTTGAAAGACCCAGCCGGAGCAGAAGAAACCTTCCGTTCTCGACGTACGCATATAGTCGGCCCGAGCGAATGTCGGTGCGAGTATCGCAGCGATGGCAAGCAGTCCAATTAGTCCTTGCTTCGCACGCCCCGTTTTCACCCCACAACCTCCGCCGTCTCGACCACGGCATGCATCAGCACATCGGCCCCGGCGGTGGCCCATTCCTTGGAGATATCCTCAGCCTCATTGTGCGATAGCCCGTCCACACAGGGACACATCACCATCGCGGTCGGAGCGACGCGGTTGATCCAGCAGGCGTCATGGCCTGCGCCGGACACGAGGTTCATATGCGAATATCCCAGCCGTTCGGCGGCGTTGCGCACCGCCGTCACGCAGCCTTCGTCAAACGTCACAGGGTCGAAATGACCAGTGGGCTCGATCTCGATCCCCAGCCCCAGATCGCGGGCGATTTGCCGGGCCACTAGTTCAACTTCTTCGCGCATCGATGTCAGCTTGGCGATCTCTGGCGACCGAATATCGACGGTGAACACAGCCCGCCCTGGAATGACATTGCGCGAATTCGGATAGACATTCGCCTGGCCCACCGCGCCCACCGCGTTCGGCTGATGCGCCATCGCGATGCGGTGCACGGCCTCGGTGATCATCGCCATGCCAAGCCCCGCATTGACCCGCATGTTCATCGGCGTCGAACCTGTGTGGCTTTCCTTGCCGGTCAGCCGATTTTCCAGCCACCACAGGCCCTGCCCGTGGGTAACAACGCCGATATCCTTGCCCTCGGCCTCGAGGATCGGGCCTTGTTCGATATGCAGCTCGAAGAAGGCATGCATCTTGCGCGTCCCGACCTTCTCCTCGCCCTTCCAGCCGATCCGCTCTAACTCCCCGCCGAATGTCTTGCCCTCGGCATCCTCGCGCCCGTAAGCCCAGTCCTGCTCATGCATCCCGGCGAAAACGCCCGAGGCGAGCATGGCGGGCGCGAACCGAGTGCCTTCCTCGTTGGTCCAGTTGGTCACGACGATCGGGTGCTTGGTCTTGATACCGAGATCGTTCAGCGTGCGAATGATTTCCAGCCCGCCCAGAACCCCAAGAACCCCATCGTATTTGCCGCCCGTCGGCTGCGTATCCAGATGCGAACCGACATAGACCGGCAACGCATCGGGATCGGTCCCCTCGCGCCGCGCAAACATCGTGCCCATCTGGTCGACGCCCATCGTCAGCCCGGCCTCGTCGCACCATTTCTGAAACAGCATGCGCCCCTCGCCATCGGCATCGGTCAGCGTCTGGCGGTTGTTGCCGCCCGCGATACCGGGGCCGATCCTGGCCATTTCCATCAGGCTGTCCCACAGCCGATCGCCGTCGACTTTCAGGTTCTCTCCAGGGGCTGCCATGACGCGTCTCCTTACTTCAGTTCTACCTCGACGAAGGACATCGCCCGGTCCCCGCCATTGATTACGTTATGCTCGACGCCCGAGTCCCGGCGATAGGCCGTGCCCGCTGCCACCTGCACCTCGCGCACAGATCCGTCTGGGTCTTCGAGGATCATACGGCAATCGGTGAGGGTCGTGATAACATAATCGAAGCCATGCCGATGCCAGCCAGTTTCTGCACCTGGCGCGAAATCGAACCGGGTGACGCACACCCTTTCATCGTCGATCATTTGCGTGGCAACCGCCGCCTCGCGCATCTTTCGTGACCTTTCAGATTTGGCCGCTCGTGCCGCAGCGCGTCTCGGGCATCGAAAAGAGTTTGACCAAATGGTCAGGATCACGCTAGCAGAGCAAAGAGGCCAGTCAAGGACTTCAACCCGCCGATGTCAAAGGGTTCGCACTGTCCAATTGAAGCGCATGAAGTGCGCCCTATTTCGTCACCGGGCGCAGACAGGTTTGTTGAAACATGACACGATCGCAAACTCGAATTCAGAAGAAGAATACCGGCGCGATTCTTGGCGCCGCGCTGGATGTATTCTCGCTTCAAGGTTTCCGAGGCACGACGCTGGACCAGATCGCACAAGCGGCCGGATTGTCGAAACCCAACCTGCTTTATTACTTTCCGTCAAAAGAGGCGATCCATGACGCGCTTTTGATGGGGTTGATGGACACCTGGCTAGACCCTTTGCGAGAGTTGGACTCAGATGGCAATCCGGTCGAGGAAATCGTCGCCTACGTCTTGCGGAAGCTGGAAATGGCCCGCGACTATCCGCGCGAAAGCCGGCTTTTCGCCAATGAGATCGTGCAAGGCGCACCTCGCATCCTCGACCAGATCGAAGGGCCGCTGCGAGATCTGGTCAACGACAAGGCCGAGGTGATCCGCGGCTGGATCAGCACCGGAAAACTGGCCGAAGTCGATCCGCATCACCTGATTTTCTCGATCTGGTCGACGACCCAGCACTATGCCGATTTCGACATCCAGGTACGCGCCATCCTGCACCCGGAAGGCGACGCCCATTATGCTGAAGCTGGCCAGTTCCTTCAGGCGCTCTACCGTCGGGCTTTAACGCCCGGTTAACTGAAAGATTAACTTTTCGATAATGTTAACGGTTTCGCCACCATAAAAAACCTAAGCTGACCAAGGTTGGGGCCCTAGAAAATGGAGCACGAGATGTCGGATCTTTTCGGCCTCACTGCCGTCAGCAACACCAGCCTTGCCGCCCGGCCCGAGCGGCCCAAGGCCGTACCAGCAATCGCGCCACCCGAAAAAAGCGCCGCGGGCAGCGGCGCGACGGGCGGTAATGTGAATCCCGACACGACGCCCCGGCAAAACCGCGCGGGCTCAGATCCAATTCCCGGCCCGCCGCCGGCATTCGAGGCCAGTTTGCTGGAATTGGAGTCCGACCTGCAAAGCGTCATCCGACGGGTCGAAGCCGCCCGTGAAAAAGCGCGCGACCTTCATGCAGTCGCGCCGGACCTGCCTTCGCCCGCGCCTGCGGAACCGCCAAAGATTGATCCGCAGACCGAGGCGAACGGGACGCCGCGCCGGGAAGTTCCCTACAGCCGAGAGGCCTGATCACTCTGCCGCTTTGACCGCGCCGGGATTGTTCGGATGCGTGGTCCAGTTCGCATAATCCTTCTGGACCTGCCGACCGGTACGTTCGTCAAGCGCGCCCGGTGCCAGTTCCTCCATCGTGATGCAGGCGTCAACCGGACATACTTCGACACACAGGTTGCAGGCGACGCATTCGTCGTCCTGCACCTCGAACACCCGACCGGGCGACATCGTGATCGCCTGATGGCTGGTATCCTCGCAGGCGATATAGCAACGCCCGCACTTGATGCAGAGGTCCTGGTTGATCCGCGCCTTTGTCACATAATTCAGGTTCAGATACTGCCAGTCGGTGACATTCGGCACCGCAAGACCAACGACATCGGCGACGCAGCCGTGTCCCTTTTCGTCCATCCACTGCGACAGGCCCGAGATCATTTCTTCCACGATCTTGAACCCGTAGGTCATCGCCGCGGTGCAGACCTGAACATTGCCCGCGCCAAGTGCGAGGAACTCTGCCGCATCGCGCCATGTGGTGACGCCGCCGATACCAGAGATCGGCATCCCCCGGGTTTCAGCATCGCGGGCGATCTCGGCCACCATGTTCAGCGCGATCGGCTTGACCGCCGGGCCGCAGTAGCCGCCATGACTGCCCTTGCCGTCGATCATCGGTTCGGGCGACATTGCATCGAGGTTCACGCTGGTGATTGAGGAAATCGTGTTGATCAGCGACACCGCATCCGCGCCACCGGCCTTCGCGGCGCGCGCTGGCTTACGAATATCGGTAATGTTCGGTGTCAGCTTCACGATCACCGGCATTCGGGTATTGGCCTTGCACCAGCGCGCCACCATTTCGATATACTCGGGCACCTGACCCACGGCAGAGCCCATGCCACGCTCGCTCATACCGTGCGGGCAACCGAAGTTCAGCTCGATCCCGTCCGCGCCAGTGTCCTCGACATGCGGAAGGATCGCCTTCCACGCCGCCTCTTCGCAGGGCACCATGATGCTGACGACCACCGCGCGATCCGGATAGTCGCGCTTGACCGCCTTGATCTCACGCAGATTGACCTCCAACGGGCGATCCGTGATCAATTCGATGTTGTTGAGCCCCAGCAAGCGCCGGTCGGCCCCCCAGATCGCGCCATAACGCGGGCCATTGACGTTGACCACCGGCGGGCCCTCCTCGCCCAATGTTTTCCAGACGACACCGCCCCATCCCGCCTCGAAGGCGCGGCGCACGTTGTATTCCTTGTCCGTCGGCGGCGCAGACGCCAGCCAGAACGGATTCGGGGATTTGATGCCGGCGAAAGTCGTGGAAAGATCAGCCATATCAGCCTCCTTGGCCCATCAGCGCCATGTGAATATCTTCGGCCGCGTCCCGGCCTTCGGCCACAGCGGTCACCGTCAGATCATCGCCGCCGGACGCGCAGTCGCCCCCGGCCCAGACGCCCTGAACCGAGGTCCGCCCGTCGGTCGTGACGGCAATCTTGCCGCCGTCCAGCGTCAAACCGACCGGTGCGCCGTCCAGCACCTGTCCGATGGCCTTGAACACCTGATCGGCGGCCAGAGAAAACCGCTCCCCCGTGCCCGTCAGGCGACCGTTTTCGTTGACAGTATACTCCAGTTCGACCTCAGCGTCATGCACCGCGACCGGCATCACATTGTGCAAAAGCCGCACACCCTTCGAGGCCGCCAGATCCTGTTCATACTCCGATGCGCTCATCTCTTCGCGACCGCGCCGATAGACGATGGTCACGTTTTCGGCGCCCAGAAGTTTCGACTGAACCGCGGCGTCCACTGCCGTCATGCCGCCTCCGATCACCACGACATTGCGCCCGACGGGCAGCTCCGCCAAATCCGCCGCCTGCCGCAATTCGGCGATGAACGTCACGGCATCGCGCACGCCCGCACGATCCTCGCCCTCGGCGCGCAAGGCATTGACGCCCGCAAGTCCGATTCCAAGGAAAACCGCATCGAATTCTTGCCGCAAGATATCCAAAGACAAGCCATTCCCCAGCCTCTGACCCAGTTCCATCGTGATTCCGCCAATCTGAAGCAGCCACGCGACCTCGGCCTGGGCAAACCCGTCCACTGTCTTGTAACTGGCGATGCCGAACTCGTTCAGCCCGCCCGGCTTGCTTCGTGCATCATAGACCACAACGTCATGACCCCGCATCGCCAACCGGTGCGCGCAAGCCAGCCCCGCCGGCCCCGCCCCCACAACCGCCACGCGTTTGCCTGTGGCAGGGCTGCGCACGAACGGATGCACGCCCGCCGCCATTACCATATCGGTAGCAAAGCGCTGCAGACGACCGATCTCGACCGGCTTGCCCTCGGCTACCTCGCGCACGCAAACCTCTTCGCACAGCGTCTCGGTCGGGCAGACCCGCGCGCACATGCCGCCAAGGATGTTCTGGTCAAAGATCGTCTTCGCCGCCGCTTCCGGCGTGCCTGTCTGGATCTGGCGGATGAACAGCGGAATGTCGATCGTGGTCGGACAGGCCGTCATGCACGGCGCATCATGGCAGAAATAGCACCTATCCGCCGCCACCGCGGCCTCATGCGGGTCGAGCGGCGGATGCAGGTCCGCGAAATTCCGCGCGATCGCTTCAGCCGGAAGCCGTCCCGCCGCAATGCCGTGTGTCATCTGACTGTTGGTCATCGAAACCTCCCCGACATCCCGTTGTCGAATGTCAGAGTGCCACAGGCAGAAATTTTATCAACTGGTAAATTTTCGAGTTTCTCTTCAGGCTTCTTTTCAGCCCAAATATGCACACGCGAAGCGCAACCAAGCTCTTGGCCCGGAACGAGCCACAATATGATAGCGGCAACAATTGTGCCCCGACCCGCTTTTCACCCCCCGCACCGTCGCGTATAAGCGGCAGCAGAGAAAGCCTGCAGCAGACAGGCGTGAAACCGGTCGAGGATGGAATGGCGAAACAGAACACCAGCGCGGACGTGGATTTCATAAAGGCTCTGGCCGAGCTTCTGAATGAAAACGACCTGACAGAGCTAGAGGTCAAACGCGAATATGGCGAGGCCGACAAGCTGAACGTCCGCGTCAGCCGCGCCAAGCAGATCGTCCAGCAGGCGGCTCTTCAGATGCCCGCGGCTGTACTGCCCTCGACAACCCACGCAACGCCAGCCTCCGCAGCGGTGTCTGCTGCCGCCGACGACCCTGCGGAACACCCCGGCGCCGTGACTTCACCGATGGTCGGCACGGTCTATCTGCAGGCCGAACCCGGCACTCCGCCTTTCGTCAAGGTCGGCGACACCGTGGCCGAGGGCGACTCGCTTCTGATCGTCGAGGCGATGAAGACGATGAACCACATCCACGCGCCACATGCCGGAACCGTTAAACGCATCCTCGTGGCGGATGGCGATCCCGTCGAATACGGCGCACCGCTGATGATCGTCGAATAAGGCAGCACTCATGTTCGATAAAATCCTGATCGCCAATCGCGGTGAAATAGCACTTCGCGTGATCCGCGCCTGCCGCGAGATGGGCATCCAGTCGGTCGCCGTGCATTCCACGGCCGACAGCGATGCGATGCATGTCCGCATGGCGGACGAGGCCGTCTGCATCGGCCCGCCGCCCTCGTCGCAAAGCTACCTGTCGTTCCCCGCGATCATCTCGGCCTGCGAGATCACTGGCGCACAGGCGATCCATCCGGGCTATGGCTTCTTGTCGGAGAACGCCAATTTCGTCCAGATCGTCGAGGATCACGACCTGACTTTCATCGGCCCTTCGGCCGAGCACATCCGCATCATGGGCGACAAGATCACCGCCAAGGAAACCGCCAAGCGGCTGGGCATTCCCTGCGTGCCGGGCTCTGCCGGTGGTGTGGCAACCGTGGAAGAAGCCCGCAAGGTTGCCGCCGAGATCGGCTATCCGGTCATCATCAAGGCCACCGCCGGTGGTGGTGGACGCGGCATGAAGCAGGCGCAAACCGCCAAGGATCTCGACAATGCCTTCCGCACCGCGCGGTCCGAGTCGAAGGCCGCCTTCGGCAACGACGAAGTCTATATCGAGAAATACCTGCAAACCCCTCGCCATATCGAAATCCAGGTCTTCGGCGACGGCAAGGGGGGTGCTGTGCATCTGGGGGAACGCGACTGTTCGCTGCAGCGGCGTCACCAGAAGGTGCTGGAAGAAGCGCCCGGCCCCGTCATCACGCAAGAACAGCGCGACCGGATCGGCAAGATCTGCGCCGATGCCGTCGCCTCGATCAAATATATCGGTGCGGGTACCATCGAATTTCTTTTTGAAAACGACGAGTTCTATTTCATCGAAATGAACACCCGGCTGCAGGTCGAGCATCCGGTGACCGAAGCGATCTTCGGTATCGACCTCGTGCGCGAACAGATCCGCGTTGCCGAAGGTCTGCCAATGTCCTTCACGCAGGACGACCTGACAATCAATGGCCATGCCATCGAGGTTCGGATCAACGCCGAGAAACTGCCCAACTTCGCGCCCTCGCCGGGCCGGATCAGCCAGTATCACGCGCCCGGCGGCCTTGGCGTGCGGATGGATTCCGCGCTCTACGACGGCTATACGATCCCGCCCTATTACGACAGCCTGATCGGCAAGCTGATCGTGCATGGTCGCGACCGAGCCGAAGCGATCGCCCGACTCAATCGCGCACTCGGCGAGTTGATCGTCGATGGCGTGGACACCACGATTCCGCTCTTTCACCAGCTACTGGCCGAACCCGATATCCAGTCGGGCAACTACAACATCCATTGGCTGGAAAAGTGGCTTGAACGCAACCTGACCGCCTGAGGGGCGCCGCTGCCGATGCAACGGGATGGATGAACCTCGGCTGACGCCAAAATTGCTGATGCAGGCCTATGCCGCCGGGATCTTCCCAATGGCCGAATCTCAGGACGATCCGCAAGTGTTTTGGGTCGATCCCAGCCGTCGCGGCATTCTACCGCTGGACGCTTTTCACATTTCGCGCTCGTTGCGCAGAACCATGTCGTCAGGGCTTTTCCAGCCCCGATTTGACAGCGATTTCGAAACCACCCTTCGCGGATGTGCCGACCGGGCCGAGACCTGGATCAACGCCACGATCTTCGATCTATATCTCGCGCTCCACCGCATGGGGCACGCCCATTCGCAAGAGGTTTGGGTCGGCGACACGATTGTCGGCGGCGTCTACGGTGTGGCGCTGGGGGGCGCATTCTTCGGCGAAAGCATGTTCTCGCGACGCACCGACGCGTCCAAGATCGCACTGGCCTATCTTGTCGACCGGCTGCGACAGACCGGTTTCACTTTGTTCGACACCCAGTTCATCACGCCGCATTTGCGCAGTCTCGGCGGGCAGGAAATTGACCGTCGGATCTATTTGGAACAGTTGGAAAGTGCGTCGTCGCTGAAAGCCGACATCACCAGCCTACCCGCGCCGCAAACGCCTCAGGATGTGATACAGCGCAACACCCAGACGTCGTAACGCGGATGATCAAGCGCATCGAGGCCTGGGCTTGAAGCGATCATCCAGCCAGTGAAGCTCGGCGTCTCGACGCCGGCATTGCGGATCACCAGATAGGCATAGGCATCGCCCGCCGGATTGCCAGCCGGATACCGGCACTCGCCCAGAGAGACCTGGATCCGGCCCAGTTGTTTGGTCTGTCCGGGCGTCAGATCAAAATCCACCACGTCGCCCGAGATCTTGTCCATCGCCCGCAACATCGCGCCTGCAGGTGCGGTCACCGCCTCTTGCGCCACGGCTGGCAGGGACATCGCCGAGGACAGGCCGAGCATTGCCAATAGCGCCAACGTCCTCATTGTGCACCCTGATCCCCGGCAACGAATTTCATCAAAAGCGAGACGATGCTGACAGCGCTCTCGGTATCCTCGATCTCAGCCCCCGGTTCCAGATTGAATGCCGAACCGCCGGGCAACAGTTCAACGAAGCTGCCGCCCAGAAGCCCTTCTGACGAGACCACGACCGCGGTGTCATCAGGCAAGGCAATCCCCTTGTCGACGGTGAACCGAGTATCGGCGCGAAAGGTGTCGGGGTTCAGGTTCAAATCCATCACGCTGCCCACCTTGACGCCTGCGAGGCGCACATCGGTGCCAACAGACACGCCCTCGATCGAGCGAAACGATGCGGTGAATTGCTGTGTGCCGGTTGCGCCAGAATAGCCGGTCAGCTGTCCGGCATAAATAACGAATCCAACCGCTGCCGCCAGAACCGCGCCGCCCACCAGTACTTCTGCTGTGCTTTCCGCCATGCTCGCCTACTCCGGCTGCCAAGCCTCATAGTCGCTCCGCTCCACGAGTTGCAAACGACGGATGGAACCCGGCGGCGCATAGGCCAAAACCGTGCCGGTTAGGTTTTCCACATGGGGTTTTTCCCAAGCCTTGTGCGGCAGGGGCATCTTGCTGGGCGGTTCCTGAAAGGTGTGATGCATCCAACCGTGCCATTCCGGAGATATACGGCTGGCCTCGATCTCGCCATTGAAAATCACCCAGCGGCGCGACCCGTCCCGGTTGGTGTAATAGATGTTGCCCTGCGGATCTTCGCCGACCTTTACTCCTTTGCGCCAGGTGAAAAGCTGGGTGTTCAGCGTCTGCCCGTCCCACCAGGTGAATACGCGCAGGATCGATCTCAGAATGCCCATCGGTCGCCTCCGGAAATGTTCGGATCAGATATGGACCAAGCGGTGCCGAAGGTCCAGTGACCTGTCCGCAGCCTTCTGTGGCAAGCCAAATTCAGTGAATGTCCGTCAGGCGCCTGGGTCCGGCGCAGGTTGCCGCGCTGTCACCTCGATCTCGATCTTCATCGCCGGTTCCATCAAGCCTGCCTGAATCATCGTCGCGGCTGGCCGTGCCATCGCAAAGGCCGTGCTCAGAATCGGCCAGCATTTCGGAAAATCCTCGCGATCCGGCAGTATGTAGCGCACCCGCACGACGTCGTTCAGCCCCGCCCCCGCCTTGACCAAAGCCTTAGAGATATTGGCCAGAGCATTACGGCATTGGTCCTCTACACCGTTCGGAAGGATCATCGTGGCGTAATCATAGCCTGTCGTGCCAGAAACATGGACTAGCCCGTCCGCAACGACAGCACGGGAGTAGCCGATCTCGGCCTCGAACCGTGAACCTGACGAGATGTGCCGGATTGGCTTCAACTGCGGTCAGCCCGCAGAGGCCGATTCCTTTTTGGAATCGGCATGGATCATCAGCGGCGGTGACCCGGCATTGACGGCCTCTTCGTTGACCACAACCTCTTCGACGCTGTCCATACCGGGCAGATCGAACATGGTGTCGAGCAGGATATCCTCCATGATCGAACGCAGCCCCCGCGCACCCGTCTTGCGCAGGATCGCGCGCTTTGCGATGGCGGTCAGCGCATCTTCCGTGAAGGTCAGGTCGGTGCTTTCAAGCTCGAACAGCCGCTGATACTGCTTGACCAGCGCATTCTTCGGCTTGGTCAGGATCGTTACCAGCGCGTCTTCGTCCAGATCTTCCAACGTCGCGATCACCGGCAGACGACCGACGAATTCCGGGATCAGGCCGAATTTCAGCAGATCTTCCGGCTCCAGTTCCGTGAACAGCTCGCCCACACCACGGCTTTCATTGTCCTTCACGTCAGCGCCAAAGCCGATCGAGGACCCCTTGCCGCGCTGCGCAATGATCTTTTCGAGCCCCGAAAACGCGCCGCCGCAGATGAACAGGATATTCGTAGTGTCGACTTGCAGGAATTCCTGTTGCGGATGCTTGCGCCCGCCTTGCGGCGGCACAGAGGCGACGGTGCCCTCCATGATCTTCAACAGCGCCTGCTGCACGCCCTCGCCCGAGACGTCGCGGGTGATCGACGGGTTGTCCGATTTGCGGGTGATCTTGTCGACCTCGTCAATGTAGACGATGCCGCGCTGCGCCCGCTCGACATTGTATTCGCTGGCCTGCAACAGCTTGAGGATGATGTTCTCGACATCCTCGCCCACGTAGCCGGCTTCGGTCAGCGTGGTCGCATCCGCCATCGTGAACGGCACATCCAGAATCCGCGCCAGCGTCTGCGCCAGCAGTGTCTTGCCGCAACCCGTCGGGCCGATCAGCAGGATGTTGGATTTCGCCAGTTCGATATCGCTGGATTTGGCAATGTGATTCAGCCGCTTGTAGTGGTTATGCACCGCGACCGAGAGCACCTTCTTGGCATGGCTCTGACCGATCACATAATCGTCAAGCACGTCGCAGATGTCCTTCGGCGTCGGCACCCCATCAGTGGATTTCAGGCCCGCGGTCTTGGTCTCTTCGCGGATGATATCCATGCAAAGCTCGACGCATTCATCACAGATGAACACCGTTGGGCCGGCAATGAGTTTGCGCACCTCGTGCTGACTCTTACCGCAGAAAGAGCAGTAAAGGGTGTTCTTGCTGTCGCCGGAGTTGTTCGCCATTGCATTCCCCTGAGGCCGTCGGCCTGGTCGGTCGGGCCATCTTCGCCCGGTTGGTCTGCCCCGTGCCGAAGCTTAGGGCAGCCGATTCATGTGCACAACGCCAAAATGATCCTCTGTGGCGGGATCGCCACGGATCAGCCTGATGTTACTTGTCGGCCGGTTTGACCTTGTCGCGGCTGTCCACGATCTGGTCGATCAGGCCCCATTCCTTGGCCGCCGCAGGATCCATAAAATTGTCTCGCTCAAGCGCCTGTTCCACGGTTTTCAGCTTCTGTCCGGTGTGGTTGACGTAAATCTGGTTCAGCCGGTCCTTCAGCTTCTGGGTTTCCTGCGCATGAATCATGATGTCCGTCGCCTGACCCTGATACCCGCCGGAAGGCTGGTGCACCATGATCCGGCTGTTGGGCAGCGAATAGCGCATACCCGGTTCGCCCGCCGCCAGCAGAAGCGACCCCATCGAGGCCGCCTGTCCGATGCAGACTGTCGATACTTTCGGCTTGATGTATTGCATCGTATCGTAGATCGACAGGCCGCTCGTCACAACGCCGCCGGGGCTATTGATATACATCGCGATTTCCTTGTTCGGATTTTCCGCCTCAAGGAACAGCAACTGCGCCACGATCACCGTCGCCATCTCGTCGTGTACCGGGCCCGAGACGAAAATGATCCGCTCTTTCAGCAGACGCGAAAAGATATCGTATCGGATCGACCCGCGAGAGGTCGTTTCTTCTACTGTCGGGATGATGAAGCCCTGAAGGGCTGCTACTGGGTCTCTCATGTCCGTGCCTCACGCTGCTGGGGGTAGGTTTGCCGCAAAACTCTTTCGAGAGTCTTAGTATCGCGTCCGATGGCCCGCAAGGGCAGGCAACAAATAGCTGCCCCCGCGTCTCAGAAACCTCAGGCCGTCAAGCAAGATCGTCCGGCAACAGTGCGTCTGGCATGTTCTGGTAACAAACCGGCCGCAGAAACCGCCGGATCGACAGGGTGCCGACAGAGGTTGCGCCGAAATTGGTCGAGGCCGGATACGGCCCGCCATGGACCATCGCATCGGCGACCTCGACGCCGGTCGGAAAACCGTTCGCCAACACTCGGCCCGCCTTGCGCTCCAAGATCGGCATCAGCCGCCGGCCAAGTTCGGTATCGCCGGCATCCAGATGCAGCGTGCAGGTCAGCTGGCCTTGCAACGATCGCGCAATATCCTCCATCTCGGCTGCGTCCGCGACCCGGACGATCAATCCCAGTGGGCCAAAGACTTCCTCGCCCAGTTCACGATTGGCCAGCCAGCTTTTGCCACTCGCCTCAAAGAGATAGGGCGTTGTGTTGCGCAGGTCGCAAACGCTGGTCAGCACCTCGCGCACCCCCTCCGCCGCGGCAATCCGGTCACGCCCCGTGCGGAAGGCCGTGGCAATGCCATCGGTCAGCATGGTCTGCGCCCCAACGTCGGCCACCGCCGCTTTCGCAGCCGCCACGAACGCGTCCGCCTCTGGCCCGTCGATCACCACCGCGATCCCCGGGTTGGTGCAGAACTGCCCCGCCCCCATTGTCAGCGAACCGCCCCAACCCTTGCCAATCTCGGCGCCGCGCGCCTTGACCGCTGCGGGCAACAGGAACATCGGATTGACGCTGCCCAACTCGCCGAAGAACGGGATCGGCTCTGGTCGTGCGGCGCACAGATCGTAAAGCGCCCGTCCCCCGGCCAGCGAACCAGTAAATCCGACAGCCTTGATCAGCGGATGCTGGACCAGCGTGCTTCCGGTCTCGCGCGTGCCGCCCTGAATCAGCGAAAAGACGCCCGGATGCATCCCGCAAGACTGAATCGCCGCATGAATTGCCTCGGCGACGATCTCGCCGGTGCCGGGATGGGCGGAATGGCCCTTGACCACCACGGGACATCCAGCCGCCAGCGCCGCCGCAGTGTCGCCACCGGCGGTGGAAAACGCCAGCGGGAAGTTGGACGCGCCGAACACCGCGACCGGTCCGATAGGCCGCTGCACCATCTTCAGATCGGGTCGCGGCAACGGCTGACGGTCCGACAAGGCAGCGTCGTGACGCCGGTCCAGATAGTCGCCCTCAAGAATATGACTGGCGAACAGCCGCAACTGACCAACGGTGCGTCCGCGCTCGCCCTGCAATCGCGCGGCGGGCAGACCGGTCTCGGAGGTGCCAATCTCGGTGATTGCGTCGGCTCGTGCCTCGATCTCGTCGGCGATGGTGTTCAGAAACTTGGCGCGGTCGGCGCGACGCGTATTGCCGTAAACCCAAAACGCCTGCTCTGCCGCTTGCGCTGCCGCATCGACGTGGGCGGGAGTTCCGACAGAAAACTCATGTGCCTCACCCACGGCGGGGTCGCTGGAAAACACCTTGTCGCCAGCAACCCAGTCGCCGCCGATCAGATGTTTGCCGTGTGGCGTGAACGTCGTTTTGTCCAGCATCTCGAAGTCCTCTACCTTGTTCCGTTCAAATGGGTTGGCCAAAATTCCGGCAGCAACCTGATCATCAGTTGTTCAAAAATATCCCTGCCAGTGGCGGGAATCTTTGTTTCTTGTTCATTCCGCGCCGGCCCCGATCTGATTTCGCGCTGCCGAGCGATTGTACCGGATCGACGACCAAAGCGCGATCCCGATGAGCGCCGCTCCGATAAGCCCAGTGAACATTTCATGGATTGGCCAAAGCGTCTGCGCGAACATGATCACCGACAGCGCCAGGATCGAATAGAAGGCGCCGTGCTCGAGATAACGAAACTCTGCCAAGGTCTGCTTTTCGACCAGCATTACCGTCATCGACCGGACATACATCGCGCCGACTCCCAGACCAATCGCGATCAGGAACAGATTCTGCGTCAGCGCGAATGCGCCGATTACACCGTCGAAGGAAAAACTCGCGTCCAGGACTTCGAGATACAGAAATGCACCCAATCCGCCCGCTGCCGTCACCGTGCGCGCCTGCTCTTGCCGGTCCAGAAGGTGGCCAAGGACTTCCACCAGCGTGAACGTCACCAGCCCGAACAGCGCCGCAAACACGAACTCTCCGCTCTTGTGATCCGGCATCGCCATGGCGAACAACAGGACGACAAGCAGCACCAGCGTGATCTGCAAACCCCGGATACTGGCTAGCGCCCGCAAGCGCTCCTCCAGTGCCCGGATCCAATCCACTTGTTTGCCCTCGTCGATGAAGTAGCTCAGCGCCACCATCATCAGGAACGATCCGCCAAATGCGGCGATGCTGAGGTGGGCGTCATCCAGAATCCGGGCGTATTCCTGCGGATGCAGTGCCGCCAGTTTCAGCGTCGCCCAAGGGCCCAGATGCGCGGCGAACGCCACCACCGCAAGCGGGAAGACGATCCGCATTCCAAAGACCGCGATCAGAATGCCCCAAGTCAGAAAGCGCCTCTGCCAGACAGCAGTCATCGACTTCAGCTTGTTGGCATTGACGATCGCATTGTCAAAGGACAGGGAAATCTCCAGCACAGCAAGTACTGTGCCGATCAGCAAGAATGACACCGCGCCAGACAACCGTCCGGTATAGTGCCAGCCCAGCAGGAAGCTCAGGATCAATCCGATCCCGGTCACAATAATTGGCCATTTGAGATAGCGGACGGTCGTATCCAGCATGAGGGGCCTGTCTGTTGCGCGGGTCCACCAGAGGTAACGGCTCATCACCCGCGCTACAAGCAGGACCACCCGGTATTTTCTTCGCACGGAACCGCGGGTTCGGTGAAACTCTGAACTGCCGCGTCGAACGACGGCACGCGGCCTTAGCGGCTGGCCCGTTCGCGCACCGCAACGGGTCAACGTCCTTCACAGATCGCGGAATTGCTTTTCCTGTCGGACGGTCCAGCGCACCTGCACCTCGTGACCAGTCTCGGTCTGTCGTTCGTCCTTGACGACACCCTGAGCATGCAGCCAGGCGCGCTTGCGGCCCTCGTCAAAGGCCACCGTAACGGCACTGTCGTGCTGCTCGTCTGACAGTGCGGCGGCCACTGCAGCAAGCAACGCGTCGATCCCCTCGCCGCTCAGGGCCGACACCGCATGAACATCGGGGGTCCGGTCCGCCTGGGTCCGCAATGCGTCGCGCTCTTCGGCAGGAAACTGGTCGATCTTGTTCCAGACCTCGATCTGGGCTGCGCTTTCGGCGACGCCCAGATCCTTCAGGATCGCCGCGACATCTTCGGCCTGCTCGACTGTTTGGGGGTGACTGATATCACGGATATGCAGGATCAGATCGGCGGCCAGAACCTCTTCCAGCGTCGCGCGAAACGCCGCGACCAGTTGCGGCGGCAGGTTCGAGATAAAACCGACCGTGTCAGACAGGATTACCTTCTGCCCCGAGGGCAGTTCGATGGATCTCATGGTCGGATCGAGCGTAGCGAAAAGCATATCCTCGGCCAATACGCTGGCCCCGGTCAGCCGGTTGAAAAGCGTCGATTTGCCGGCATTGGTGTAGCCGACCAGCGCGACAATCGGGAACGGCACCTTTTGCCGGGCGGCTCGGTGTAGCTCGCGGGTTTTCACCACTTTGGAAAGCTGGCGCTTGATGCGGGTAACGGCATCGTCGATGGCGCGGCGGTCGGCCTCGATCTGGGTTTCCCCCGGTCCGCCGACAAACCCCAATCCACCGCGCTGTCGTTCAAGGTGGGTCCAGGCTCTCACCAGACGGGTACGCTGATAGCTGAGCGCTGCCAGATCAACCTGCAATACACCTTCGCGGGTGCGAGCGCGGTCGGCGAAGATCTCTAGAATCAGGCCGGTGCGATCTAGCAGCTTGACGCCCCATTTCTTTTCCAGGTTGCGCTGCTGAACTGGCGTGACCGGACCGTCGACCAGGACAAGACCGATCTCTTCAGCCTCGAATCTCCGCCCCAGTTCTTCCAGTTTGCCGCTGCCGAACAAATGCCCCGGCTGTGGCTTTGGCAATCGCACCACATCGGCGCCGATGACTTCCAACCCCGGCAGCGCCGCGGCCAAAGACACAGCTTCTTCCAGCGCCGGCCCCGGTGCACGTCGGCCACGATCAGTCTGAAAATCGGGGTGCAGAACCCAGGCGCGCATCTCGCGCGCGCCATGTTCCATCACGTCGCTTCTTCACCGTCGTAAAGGCTGATTGGCTGCGACGGCATGATTGTGGAAATGGCGTGCTTGTAGACAAGCTGCGACTGCCCATCGCGCCGCAGCAACACGCAAAAATTGTCAAACCATGTGATAACGCCCTGCAATTTGACCCCGTTAATCAGAAAGATCGTCACCGGAACCTTGGTCTTGCGGACATGATTGAGAAATGCATCCTGCAAATTTTGCTTATCGGCAGCCATAGCTTTTCGCCTTTTTTCTTGCGCGGTTTTTTTGCGTTCTGCCCCTCGGCGGCAGGCCGTTGATGTATTGGGATCAAGTATGTCGTGCCTCTGAAAGAGATTCCAGTCAAAAAATCAGATGTTTATCACGGGTATTGGCTGAGATTCGCTTAGGATCGCCAGAAATCCGGGTTCAGAAGTGCGATCAGGGCCAGCGTTTCGAGACGGCCCACCACCATCGCGAACGCGGCTATCAACTTGGCAGCGTCGTTCAGGTCGCTATAGCTCATCGGCGTGTCTCCGGTCACAGTCAGAACCGGGCCCGTCGTCGAAAGCGTCGCAACCGCAACGGTCGTCGCCGCCTGAAAGCTCAGGCCGAAGGCCGAAAGCGCCAGCGTGACAGCAGCGATCGAAATACCGAAGAGCATGAAGAAGATCCAGGCGACGTATGCGCCCTGACGCCGCAACCTGCGCGCAGTGCCACCGGCCCCGCCCACGGAATTGGGATGCACCAACTTGTCCAGTTCACGCGCACCATGCTTGTAAAGCGCGTAGACCCTGAGCAGCTTGACCCCGCCAGCCGTCGTCGCAACCCCGCCACCGATGAGCGCCAGGCCCATCAATATCAAGCCCGGTGTCGCCAGCCCCGACCAGCTTTGCGCTTCGGCCCAGGACGTCGAGACGAAGCCGGTGGTGGTCAGAAACGACATCACCGTGAAAAGGCTGCCCCAAAGCGCCTGGCTGGCGGCCGGAATGTCGCCGACTTCGTCAACCTCCAGGGCGCCGAACCAGTGGCGCAGGAACAACAGTGCCGGGACCGACACGATCAGGGTAAGACCCAAGCGGAACTCCGGGTCGCGGGCCAGTCGACGGAAGCCGCTGCCCGGCTGTTCCGCCGAAAAGCTGGCCCGGGTCAGCGCGAACACCATGAACAGGCAGATCAGCGCTTCCCCGGCGATACCAGAATTCGCCTCCTCGATGCCGCCACGCGGTGATATCCCGCTGGTGGAAAGCGTCGACATCGCATGACAGAGCGCCACGAGCGGCGAAGCGCCGGCCATCAGCAGGCCGATCCACAGCACCACGGTCAACCCGGCATAGATTGGAAACAAGCGGGTGGCGTAACGTTGCAGCCGAACAGTGGCATCGGTCGACCAGATTTCCTCGGCCGACTGCATCGGACCGCGACCGGCATCTTGCGGTGACAGAACCTCATAGCCACCCAGGTTCATCGGCGCCAGAATCGCCACCGCCGTTACCCAGATGAAAAACCCGCCCAGCCAGCCGACCTCGGCCCGCCACAGATGCACCGAATCCGGCAGACGCGCCGGGTCGAACAGCGTCGCGCCGGTCGTTGTAAGGCTCGATACCATCTCGAACCAGGCATTGAAGTAACTGGTGTCGCGCACCGCCTCGACAAAGGGAACCGCGAGCATCAGCGGCAGAAGCGTAAACATGCCGACCAGCGCCAAAAGGTGGCTGCGGGCTTGACTGACGACCTTGTGGTTTGCCGTCGCGATGCCGATCATCGCGGTCAGGACAAGGAATATCGTCGCTGACAGCATGAAGGCCCGCATCACCGGCACGTCACCCACCGCCGCGGCATGCGCGGCAGGAAGATACATCGACACCGCCCCCAGCCCCATCAGGATTACCATGAACGGCAGTTGAAGAAGGCGGGCGAACATCAGAAAAAGTCGATCGTGACCTGCAACAGCCGCTCGACCTCCGGCACATCCGCGGCCATCGAGAAGATCGCGATGATATCGCCTTCCTCGATCCGCGTTGAACCCGTCGGCTTGACCATCTTGTCGCCCTTCATCACCGCCCCGATGAGCACGCCCTCGGGAAAGCCGGTCTCGCTGATCTTCTGGCCCGCAATGGGCGAGGTCGACAGCACCTGTGCCTCGATCACCTCGGCCTCGGCATCGCCGATGGAATAGACGCCGCGCACCCGGCCGTGGCGGATATGGCGCAGAATCGAGGACACGGTGGTCGAGCGCGGATTGATATGTGCATCGATTTCCAGATCGCCCAGCAGCGGCACTAGCGTCGGATCGTTCACAAGACAGATCGCCATCTCGCAGCCCATTGACTTGGCGCGGACGGCGGCGAGGATATTTGTCTTGTCGTCATCGGTCACTGCAAGGATCGCATCGGCACGCTCGGCCCCCGCTTCGGTCAACAGTTCCATCGACAACCCGTCGCCATTTAGCACGATGGTCCGTTCCAGCGCATCGGCGGCCGCTTCCGCCACCTTGCGATCGCGCTCGATCACCTTGGCCCGGATCCGGTCGGTCCGCTTTTCAAGCGCCAAGGCAACCGCAAGCCCGACATTTCCGCCCCCGACGATCACGACACGTTCCTTTTTGCGGGTGGACTTGCCAAAAATCTCCAACGTGCGGTTCAGATCCTCGGTATCGCAGAACACATAGACCTGATCGTCAGGGAACAGCTGATCGCCTGCCTCCGGTACAAACAGCCGCCCTTCGCGGCGCACTCCCACAACAATGGCTCGCAGCGTCGAAAACAAGTCGGTAAGCTGGCGAAGCGGCGTGTTGATGACCGGGCAGTCCTTATCCAGAGCAATACCGATCAGTTGCGCGCGACCGCCCATGAAGCCTTGCGTGTCAAAGGCCGAAGGTGCCGCAAGGCGCCGCAGCGCTGCCTCTGCAACCTCTCGCTCCGGGCTGATCACCACGTCGATGGGCACGTGGTCGCGGCGGTAGAGATCGGAATAGATCGCGGTGTGGTAGCTTTGGCTGCGCAGACGCGCGATCTTGCGCGGAACCGAAAATACCGAATGCGCGACCTGACAGGTGATCATGTTCACCTCGTCAGAATGCGTCGCCGCGATGATCATGTCGGCGTCGCGCGCGCCGGCGCGTTCCAGAACATCCGGATAACTGGCGAAGCCTGCGATGCCCTGCACATCCAGCGTATCGGTGGCGCGGCGCACCAGATCGGGATTGTTGTCCACCACCGTCACGTCGTTCTTCTCGCCTGACAGATGGCGGGCGATCTGCCAGCCAACCTGACCGGCCCCGCAAATGATGACCTTCATCGCCTAGATCCCTTGCGAATTCCGGACTCCCGGCATGGCAGAGTCGCTCGAGGGCGTCAATCTTCGCCCTCACCAACGTAGGCCACGCGGCCTCCCGATTTTGTCGTGGTGACAACTCCCAGCGACTTCAGCTTTCGGTGCAGCGCGCTGCGTTCCATTCCGACGAACGTGGCGGTGCGGCTGATGTTGCCGCCGAACCGGTTGATCTGGGTCAGCAGGTATTCCCGCTCGAACAGTTCGCGCGCCTCGCGCAACGGCAACGTAGCCAAGCTGCCCGACAGAACGACTCTGCCGTTTTCTTCGGTGTCAGGCTCTCCCGAGGGAAGTTCGGACGCCGTGATCGGCCCCGAAGTCTCGCCAAGGATCAGCACCCGTTCGACGATGTTCTTCAACTGCCGGACGTTCCCAGGCCAAAGCATGGTCTGCAAAAGCGCAATGGCGTCGTCGGACAAGGTGCGCAGCGGCAGGCCTTGGGTCTTGTTAAATGCGGCGATGAAATGGTCGGCGAGTTCCGGAATGTCCTCGCGGCGCTCTTCCAGCGACGGCACGGCGATCGGCACGACGTTCAGACGATGAAACAGCTCCTGTCGGAAGTTACCCTCATCAATTTCGGACTGCAAATCCTTGTTCGTGCTTGATATAACCCGAATGTCGACGCGAACGTTGCCGGATCCGCCGGAGCGTTGGAACTGCTGGTCCACGAGCACCCGCAGAATTTTCGACTGCGTGCCCTGCGGCATGTCCGCAACCTCGTCGAAATAGACGATCCCGCCATTTGCTTGTTCCAGCAGCCCCGGCTCGACCCCACGATCCGACGTTTCTCGACCGAACAGAACTTCCTCCATCCGGTCTGGCGCGATCGAGGCAGAACTCACGCTGATAAAAGGCGCGCCAGCACGGTTGGAATGGGCGTGAACGTAACGGGCGGCAACCTCTTTGCCCGATCCGGCCGGTCCGGTAAGCATCACCCGCCCGTTCGACTTCGTTACTTTATCAAGCTGTGATTTCAGTGCCTTGAAGGACGCACTCGATCCGATCATCTCGGAGGACGTCACGTCCTTTCGGCGCAGTTCCAGATTCTCGCGGCGCAGGCGCGATGCCTCCATCGCGCGCCGGATCACGACCATCAACTGATCGATGTTGAAGGGTTTCTCGATGAAGTCATAGGCGCCCTGCTTGATCGCGGCGACAGCAATCTCGATGTTGCCGTGACCGGAAATGATCACGATCGGTATTTCCGGATTGTCGCGCTTGACCGATTTCAGAATATCGATGCCGTCCATCTGGCTGTCCTTAAGCCAGATATCGAGGATCATCAGCGCCGGCGGTTCCTTGGCCACTTCCGCCATGCAGGCGTCGGAATTAGCGGCCAGTCGTGTCGTGTAGCCTTCGTCCTTGAGGATATCCGACACCAGTTCCCGGATATCGCGTTCGTCGTCCACGATCAGTATGTCACCCATGACTGCACATCCTTACGTTGCCCCTTGTTGTTCGCGATTTTCCCGCGACCGCGCCGCATTGCCGAGTGGCAGGTTTATTTCTGCCCGCGCCCCGCGGTGATCCCGGTCCGATTGGAAAGGTTCGGCATCGGTCAGCACCAGCGTGCCGCCATGCTCTTCAATGATCTTCTTGACGATCGGCAAGCCCAGCCCGGTGCCTTTTTCGCGTGTCGTCACATAGGGCTCGAACAGTCGGGCGCGATCTTCGGGCAGGCCAATGCCGTTATCTGCAATCGTTATCTTCGCCGCGCCATCCGCCGCCCTCATCGCAACTCGAATCTCTGGAATATAGTCATCCTCAACACCATTTTCCATATAAGTCTCAATTGCTTCACCGGCATTCTTAATCAAATTCGTCAAAGCCTGCCCGATCATCGTTGCATCAAGTTCAGCGGGTTCGGGCCAGGCAGGAATGTCTGCGATCAGCTTGACCTGCGGCATTGCACTTTCCTGCAACACCACGGCGTCGCGCACCAGCTTGGCCAGATCGACGGACCGTCGTTCCGGTTCCGGCATCCGCGCGAATTTCGAGAATTCGTCAACGATGCGGCGCAAATCACCGGTCTGTCGGATGATGACGTCGGCATATTGCGCAAGATCGTCAGCCGCGTCGCCTACGATCGGCATGAACTTGCGCTTCAGACGTTCTGCGGAAAGCTGGATCGGGGTCAGCGGGTTCTTGATTTCATGCGCGATGCGCCGCGCGACATCACCCCAGGCGGCCATCCGCTGCGCCGACACCAGATCGGTCACATCGTCGAAGGCCACGACGTAGCCTTCCAGCTTGCCATCCGCGTTCCGCCGGGTCGACATCCGCACCAGCAGGTTTTCCAGCTTTCCACGGCGACCGACCTGGATTTCTTCCTGCGCCACCTCTGCCCCACTGGCACGCAGCTTGTCAAAGAGCGGGCCGAATTCCGGGACCGAAAATGAGATCGTGGTCGCCTGCCCGGCTTCTTCGGGAAGTTCCAACAGGCGCTCGGCGGAACGGTTGACGAAATCAACCCGACCGTTGCCATCCAGCCCGACAACCCCTGCTGTGACCGAGGACAGCACCGAATCGAACAGGCGGCGACGCTCATCGATCTGGCGGTTGTTTTCCAGCAACGCGTTGCGCTGTCCCTTCAGTTGTCGGGTCATCTGGTTGAAGATGCGTCCCAGCATCGCGATCTCATCGTCGCCTTCCTCTTCGACCACCTGCACATCCATATCGCCCGCGCCGACGCGCTGTGCCGCACCCGCAAGCCGCCCCACCGGGCGAGCCAACCGTTCCGCGAACCAAAGACCCAGCCAGATCGCGGCAAGGATCAGGATCAGGGCAAATCCAAGATAAAGCAGGCCGAATTCGAACAGCAGGCGTCCGCGTTCGCTTTCCAGCTGGTTGTAAAGCCTGACGGTTTCCTGGGTCTCGTCCAGAAGGCTGAGGATGTTCCCGTCGACATCCCGGCTGACATAGAGATAGCGGTCGACGAAGGCATCCAGTGCGATCAGAGACCTGAACTCGTTGATCGACCAGTCCTGGATAAGTACGGTTTCACCGTCGCGGGCAAGCGCGAGATCCGCATCGGACGGACGCTCGAAATCGAACAGATACGACCGCTCGCCGCGGGCCCGAATCTCTCCGGCGCCGTCGATCACATAGGCTTCGCGCAAGCCGCGCTGGATCTGGCTCTGACCTTGCGTCAACATCTGCCGGACGTCGCCATCAGAGGCGAAGAACATATCGTTGCGATTGCGGTTCAGAAACCCGGCCAGTGCCTCGGTGTCCTTGATCAGGTCTTGGCGGTGCTCTTCCTGATACGCCTCGGCGGCGGCCAGCGAATTTCCGACAACGGCCCGCACCCGGTCCGAAAACCAGCCCTCGATCCCGAAATTCACGGTGATCGCCGCGAAAACCGCGACCAGCACGGTCGGGATCAGCGCGACCAACGCGAAAACCCCGGTCAGGCGCAGGTGCAGCCGCGACCCGGCAGACTGAGCGCGTCGCGCCGCAACCATCTGCATCACCCGCTGCAGTACCAACGCGGCGACGACAAGAATGTAGACAAGGTCGGCCAGAAGCACGAGCCGCAGCCCGGGCGCGTTGGCTCCCTGCCCCAATGGCCCGAGCACAAGGAACGTCAGCAATGCCAAAACCGGCCCAAGGACGACGAGCCCAAAGGTCGTGAAAGTCTGGAACCGCCGCTGACGCCTGAGCCTGTTCAGACGATCCCAGCTGGGTGTTCGGACGGAAGCCCGCACCTCTGCCACCTCATTAAAACGCCGCACGTGGCGGCAACCGCCGGGGTGGCGTGCCGGTTTGACACCGATCTGCCACTCTTCTGTTGCGCTTTTACATCAACTTGCGGCGGCGTGTCACGCTAATATCCAGATCGGTGATCTTCTTGCGCAGCGTATTGCGGTTGATCCCCAGCAACTCGGCGCATTTCGCCTGATTTCCGGCAGTTGCGTCCAGCGCGATCTCGATCAGCGGGATTTCAACTTCCCGCAGGATGCGCTGGTAAAGCCCCGGCGGTGGCAAGGTTCCGCCGTGCAAATCGAAATACCGGCGCAGGTGTTTGGCGATCGAAGCCGACAACTTGTCGGCGTTCCCATTTTGCAGCGTTTCCATCGCAGGCTGGTTCGCCAGCACCGCTTCGGCTTCAGAACGGGTGATCACGTCTTCCGACGAGGTAACGGCAAGCCGGCGAATCGCATTTTCCAGCTGGCGGACGTTGCCGGGCCAGGAATAGGCGCGGACCAGGTCCAGCGCGTCCTTGCCAAACCGCCGCAGCGGCAGGCCTTCGCGTTCGGCGCGCGCCAGAAAATGATCCGCCAAGAGCGGAATGTCGTCGACACGCTCGCGCAACGCCGGGACGGTAACGGTGACGCCTCCGATCCGGTAGAACAGGTCCTGCCGAAACTGGCCGTCTTCCATTCGCCGCGCCAGATCAGCCTGACTTGTCGCCATGATCCGCGGCGCGTTGTCGGTCAAACTGTCGAGCATCCGCACGATACGGGCTTGCGACTCGTCATCCAGATCGCCGATTTCGTCGAACAGGATCGAACCGTTGCGGGCGCGCGCAAGCACCGTTGCCGGGCCTTCCATCGTCGCCATATCCGACGCGGTGGCGGTGACGAACGGCAACGAGCGACGATCGGAAAAATCGTGGATAGCGCGCGCGATCAACGATTTTCCGGTGCCCGATTCGCCGGTGACCAGTACCGGCAATTCGGTATTCATCACCCGCGCGACCAGCCGGTAGAGCCCCTGCATCGCGGGCGTCCGCCCGACCAGCGGCAGGTCATCACCCTGCCTCGCGTCGGCGCTGCGGGCACCAGGCACACGGCGCTTGGATTCCAGCGCGCGGGCGGATCTTTTCATCAAATCAGGCAGGTCGAAAGGTTTCGGCAGATAGTCAAAAGCCTCTGCCTCGGCGGCCTGGATCGCTGTCACGATGTTGTTCTGCGCCGAGATGATGATCACCGGCAAACCAGGGCGCTGTTTGCTGATTTTCGGCAGCGCCTCCAACCCGTTTCCGTCGGGCATCATCACGTCAGAGATCACCAGATCGCCCTTGCCCTCTTCGATCCAGCGCATCAGCGTGACAAGCGACGAGGTGGCGTGCACCTTGCACCCTGCGCGGGTCAGGGCTTGCGTCAAAACCGTGCGGATCGTGCGGTCGTCGTCGGCGACGAGAACAGTACCGTCCATCAGAAATCCTCCGTTGGATTGCGGGGCAGGTTCATTCTTCCCGCCCCTTTGGCGCGACGGGAAGCGAAATGCGGAAGGTGGTGCGGCCGGGGATCGATTGCACCGTGATCCAGCCGTCGTGGTCCGAAATCATCTTGGAAACCAGTGCCAGTCCCAGCCCGGTGCCATTGTCGCGGCCAGACACGAACGGCTCGAAGATATCCGCCGCGATCTCGGCGGGCAAGCCCGGCCCGTCATCAATGATCTCGACCTGCAACGGCAGCGCATTGCCAGACCCGTCCTTGCGGCGCAGGCGCAGCGAATGATCGTAGAATGTGCGCAGCTTGATCGTGCCGCCACCTTTGCCAGCGGCTTCGGCGGCATTCTTGAGAAGGTTCAGCAACACTTGCAGCATCTGGTCGCCGTCAACCCAAGTGGCGGGCAACGAGGGGTCGTAGTCTTCGCTGAACCGCATATTGGCAGCAAAACCGACGCGGGCGGATTTGGTGGCACGGTCAAGAAGGTCGTGAATGTTGACGGCGCGTTTCACGGGCGGGCGAACATGACCGAACTGCTCGACCTGTTCCAGAAGTGCCACGATCCGGCGGCTTTCGGCGACGATCAGATCGGTCAGTTCCTGATCCTCGGGCGAAAGGTTCATCGACAGAAGCTGTGCCGCGCCGGTGATGCCCGCCAGCGGGTTCTTGATCTCATGCGCCAGCATGTCGGCCATGCCGATGGCCGACCGGGCCGAGGATGTGACCGCATGCGACCGCCCCAGACGGTCGGCCAGTTGCCGCGGTTCCATCAGCAACAGAAGGTGACCGGGTGTGCCCATCAACGGCGCGATCTGGATGTTGCAATGGATCGGCGCGGTGTTGCCGCCCGAGACATCGACATTGTTGATGAACAGCACTGAATTGTCGGTGCGCACCCGCTCGAACGCGCCTTCCAGCGGGGCGTCGATCGCCAGTTTGTCGAAGACCGGGGCCCCGATCATGCTTCTGGCAGAGGCATTCAGGAACTGCTCGGCCGCCGGGTTGATATCGGCAATGCCATCGTCTGCCGAAAGCAGGAAGGCCGGTACCGGCAGCGAAGCCCAGACCTGATCGGTTGCGGTCATGACGCGATGCTCCAGTCCGTGCCAAGTGCCTCGGCCAAAAGCCCCGCGACCTTGGCCGGGTCATCCTCGGTCAGAACGATGCGGCGCAGCCCGGCGGGCGTTCCGGCGGCGTCCATGTACCAGCCCAGATGCTTGCGGGCGACACGCGCACCAAGCGACGCGCCGTAAAACGCCAGCATGTCATCGTAATGGCCAGCCACCATGTCCGACAGCGCGATTCCCGTCGGGGGGGGCGGCGTCGGCATGCCATTCAAACCGGCGGCGATCTTTGCCAGCAACCAGGGTCGCCCGCGGATGCCGCGCCCAACCATCACCCCGTCAGCGCCCGACGCGCGAAGTGCGTCACGCGCTGTCTCGGGTCCGGTGATATCGCCATTCACGATGACCGGGATGCCGACCGCCCGCTTGACGCGCGCGATCGCCGCCCAGTCGGCATGACCCTTGTAAAACTGGCAACGGGTGCGGCCATGGATCGTGATCATTTGAACGCCCGCAGCCTCGGCGCGACTGGCCAGCATCGGCGCATTCAACAGCGCATCGTCCCAACCCAGCCGCGTCTTGAGTGTGACCGGCACCTTGACCGCGCCGACCACGGCCTCAATCAGGCTCAAAGCATGATCAAGATCCTTGAGAAGTGCGGAACCGGAATAGCCGTTGGTCACCTTCTTGGCGGGGCAACCCATGTTGATGTCGATGATCCGCGCGCCACTAGCCTCGACCAGCCGTGCGGCTTCGGCCATCCAGTGCGGTTCGCGCCCCGCCAACTGAACAGCGGTGTTTTCGATGCCGAACCCCAATTCGGCCTTTTCGCGGGTACCGGGACGGGCCTGCACCATTTCCTGGCTGGCCACCATCTCGCTGACCACCAACCCCGCACCAAACCCCTGAACCAGAGTACGGAACGGCAGGTCGGTGATTCCGGCCATCGGCGCCAGTATGACCGGCGGCGTTTCGGGCAGGTTTGCCACATGAATGGTCACATGCTTAATCCTTGTGCACTGAACCGGGTTAGGACGTTCGGCGGGGAAAGGCAATTTGTCTCGGACGGAATGTCGGCCGGAAACATCGACTGCCTATTTTTTGTGCATCGCATCCGGGTCATTGTCACGAATGCCGCGCGAGCCTAGACAGGGACAGGGAAAATGGGTGGGCTATGCGAACTGCCGCCATCATCGTCGCCGCAGGCCGCGGCACGCGGGCCGGTGAAGGCTTGCCAAAGCAATGGCGCAGCCTGAGGGGCCGATCCCTGGTCGCATGGTCGCTCGACGCATTCCGCAGCCATCCCAAGATCGAGCTTTGCGTCCTGGTCCTGCATCCCGACGACCTCGCGATGGCGCCGGGATATGAGGCGCACGGCGATGTGATTGTCGTCGCGGGCGGTGCGACGCGCAGTGAATCAGTGCTTGCAGGGCTTGAGGTTCTGGCGGGGCGCGGCTTCGATGCCGTGCTGATCCACGACGCAGCGCGCCCGCTGGTCAGCCCAGCAATCATCGCGCGGGTGCTGGCAGCACTGGCCGACAGCCACGCCGCAGCCCCTGCCCTGGCCGTTGTCGACGCGCTTTGGCGCGGCATCGACGGACCCACCGGCCGGCGAGTCACTGGAACCGAGGATCGAACCGGCCTCTTTCGGGCACAGACGCCACAGGGTTTCCGGTTTGAATCAATCCTTGCCGCGCACCGGGCCCACCCCGGCAATGCCGCCGATGATGTGGAAGTGGCGCGGGCCAGTGGCACAGCGATCACCATCGTCGAGGGCGAGGAACGCAATCTCAAGATCACCACTGCGGCGGATTTCGACCGCGCTGATCGTTATTTGCAGGACAACATGGACATACGAACGGGAAACGGCTTTGACGTGCATCGGTTCGGTCCGGGGGATCACGTTGTTCTCTGTGGCCTCAAATTGCCGCACGGACAAGGACTGGAGGGGCATTCGGATGCCGATGTCGGGATGCATGCTTTGACCGATGCGCTTTACGGCGCGCTTGCGGATGGCGACATCGGACGGCATTTTCCGCCATCCGATCCGCAGTGGAAAGGGGCCGCCAGCACGATCTTTCTGGAACACGCCGTCGGCCGTGCCGCCGCACGCGGGTTTCGTATCGCCAATGCCGATGTGACCCTGATCTGTGAAAGCCCGAAGATCGGCCCGCATGCCCTTGACATGGCTGGGGAACTGGCCGCGATCATGGGGATCGAGGCGGACCGGGTCAGCGTCAAGGCAACCACTTCCGAGCGACTTGGTTTCACTGGTCGAAAGGAAGGCATCGCCGCACTCGCCACAGTGACGCTGGTGCAGTCATGAGTCGACTTTTCGCCACGTTCTTCTACATCGGCCTGTTGCGCCCTGCGCCGGGCACCTGGGGGTCTGCCGCGGCGATCCCGGTGGCCTGGGGGCTGCACTGGCTGGGTGGCTTTCCACTGTTCGCTGTCGCCACCCTGCTGGTCTTTGCACTCGGTTGGTGGGCGACGGTCGAGGCGACGCGCGGCAAGGCAGATCACGATCCGTCCGAGATCGTCATCGACGAGGTCGTCGGCCAGTGGATAGCACTTTGGCCGCTGTCGCTGGGATTGTGGTGGATGAGCGCTGATCCGTGGGTCTTTCCCTGGCCCGGCTGGGTTCTGGGGTTCGTGATGTTCCGCCTGTTCGACATCTGGAAACCCGGCCCCGTCGGCTGGGCCGACCGCAAGCCGAATGCATTCGGGGTGATGATGGATGACGTGATCGCCGGCGTGATCGCAGCAGTGCTGGTGATCGTGGGGGCTGCACTTGGCCACAAGGGCGCGGAACTGTGGGAATACATCCTGTGGATCACCTGAGCCTCGCCGCCCGCCTGCTTGCCCTGGCCCGCGCGAAGGGCGCAATCATCGCGACGGCAGAAAGTTGCACCGGCGGGCTCGTTGCCGGCGCCATCACCGATGTGGCAGGCGCCTCAGACGTGTTTGACCGCGGCTTCGTGACCTATTCGAACGCCGCCAAGACAGCGATTCTCGGGGTCGGTGCCAAAACACTGGCAGCCCATGGTGCAGTGTCTGAAGAGGTTGCAAGGGAAATGGCCGAAGGTGCGCGGGCGCGGTCTGGCGCGACGCTGGTCGTGTCGGTAACCGGCATCGCGGGACCGGGTGGATCCGAACACAAGCCAGAGGGCCGGGTCTGTTTCGGACTGGCAACGCATGATCGGCCACCCAGTGCCGAAACGATTGACTTCGGCGCGCTCGGTCGGACTGCGGTGCGCGCGCGAAGCGTCGAACATGCGCTTGACCTGCTGATCGCCGCGCTGTCCTGAACGCGCGGCACCCCGACTAGCCTGCCAGTTCCGCCAGCAGAGCAGCAAGGTCATCCGCTTCGACCGCCCGCGCCACCTTCTCGGACCGCGAAGCACCCAGAAGGCTCGCGGCCTTCCCCCGCAGCTTGGCACCCCGGTCCGCCAGCGAAATGGGCGCCGCAAGGTCGTCTGCCCTCTCGATCCGGTCGCCCGACAGCAAGGTGACCTCGACCCGCGTCTGGGTTTCGCTCAGTTCCGGATCTGCAATCACCCGCACCCGGTCTCGCAACCTGGTCAACGCCGGATCGCAGGCGGCGGCGTCCGTGAAGCTTGCGACAGCCCCGGTATCGACCCCGCAAAGCGCCATCGCCGCTGTCAGCCGGTAACTGAACTTCGCCTCCAACCCACTGGTCGGCTCGGCAATGTTGCAGACGCTCAGCCAGCGCGGATGAGTGCGGATTGCAACCGCCGAGACATCCGCGGGCGCGACGTCAACATCCGACAGCGCGTCCAGCATCGCGTGCAAGCCGTGGCAGCAGGCATGGAACTTGTGGCTGATCGCTTCGAACGACCACTCACGGCCGAGACCGTCAAACGCCTGCATCCGTCCCTCGCCATGATGCGTCGGACCAAAGCCTTGTGCAGTATCCATCCCGTCCGGGTTCGCGATGAAACCAGATGCCGCGAGCAGCGCCGCCTCAACCCCGTTTGCCGCCGCTATCCCGGCATTCAGCGGTTTGCCCATTGTTCCAAACTGCGATTTCAGACCCGACGCGCGGGTCGAGACCAGCCCAAGTGCCTGCACCGTCTGGGCGCGGGTCAGACCCAGAAGCCGCGATGCCGCCATTGTGGCACCGAACGCCCCTACCGTCGCCGTCTGATGAAAGCCCGCCTGATAGTGCGACCGCCCCAGCCAAACCCCGACGCGGATCGAGCCTTCCAC
>JBBKVT010000068.1:0-3496 GCA_037968535.1 Paracoccaceae bacterium | reverse complement strand
TCCCAAGACCGGACCCTCGTCTATTGTGCAGCGTTTTCGAGCCGCTGAGGTCAACAGCGTAAGATATTTCTGCCGTTTGCCGCGAGCTCTGTTTCTGTGCGGGTGTTACGTCGCCGATGCCGATGTTGGATCGCCGGTATTGTATGCACATAGCCATTGCGTGGCAAAATCCTGTGCCGCCTATACGCCTTCGATCTTCGACTGGGTCCGGTATGCCGACGACGTGGGCAGGCCTTCATCACGTAAACGTGTGTGATCTGATCCCATGGCGCATTCGTAGTGATTACGTTGCAAGTGAAGGCTTCAGACAATATTGAATGGGAGATCCACAATGATCCGCAGAACTTTCTTGGCGCTTGCCGCATCTACCGCTTTCGCATTTCCGGCCTTGGCCGCAGACAAAGACATTGTTGACACTGCAGTGGAGGCGGGTTCCTTCGGAACGCTTGTGGCAGCGGTTCAGGCCGCCGGGCTTGTTGACACTCTTAAAGGCAAAGGTCCCTTCACGGTCTTTGCGCCCACAGACGATGCTTTTGCCGCGTTACCGGCCGGCACTGTCGAAGACCTGCTGAAGCCCGAGAACAAAGACAAGCTGACCGCGATTTTGACCTATCATGTCGTCCCGGGCAAGGTAATGTCGACTGACCTGACCAATGGCATGAAAGCTGCTACTGTTCAGGGTGGTGAGGTGACGATCATGACGGAGAGCGGCGTGAAAGTTGATGACGCCAATGTCGTTTCGGCTGACATCGAGGCGTCCAACGGTGTTATTCATGTCATCGACGCTGTGATTATGCCTGCTATGTAAAACTAAGTGGCCGTGGCAGCATCCCTTTTGCCTCGGCCAACTCCATGACTGCAAGTAAAGATCGAGACGGTATCAGTAGTCACCACAACCTGGTGCAAGAAAGCAGGGAAGAAGCCAAATTTTATTATTCTTCCATAACTTTGGTTCACTTGCGGTGTTCATGGCTTTCGTTGTTGGCGGTGGTATTGCGATCGGATTATTAACCTCGCCCGGAGAGTGGTACGCAGACCTAAAAAAGCCCTCGTTCAATCCACCAAATTGGATTTTCGGCCCAGTATGGACGATTCTGTATTTGTTCATTGCAATTGTCGGCTGGCGTCTTTGGCAGATTGATCCCGGCGGTTTGGCCATGAAGTTGTGGTACGCGCAGCTAATCTTAAACTTCGCATGGTCCCCAGTTTTCTTTGCTGCACATCGAATAGGCGCGGCTTTTTGGATCATAACACTTCTGCTCATCACGATTGCCGCGTTCATCGTTATAGTATCGAAACAAGACTGGGTTTCTGCATCGCTGTTTTTACCCTACGCACTATGGGTTGGTTTTGCACTGGCGCTAAACGGGGCAATCCTGTCCCTCAATGCCCCTCACAGGGGATAACCTTCCTTCGGCCTTGTCAACTTTCTGTTCTTGCGGGTCGAAGCGCAGTTTTGGAAATCTTCAACTATATCGAGGCATGTGATGAAACGCGCATTGGTGTTAGGTGCTTCTGGTGGAATTGGCGGTGCGTTGGTTCAAGAACTCCAACGAAACGGGCACCACGTCACCACACTGTCGCGCACTGCTGACAACTTCGACATAACCGACGAGACCTGCGTCATCGAAGCCCTGGGGCGCGTGGCCGGTCCGTTTGAAACGATCTTAGTTGCGACGGGCGCTCTGGAGATCGGCCCGCACGGCCCTGAAAAACAGTTGAAGGAGCTCTGTCCCGAAGCATTGGCGGCACAATTCACCCTTAATGCTGTTGGTCCGGCGTTGGTGTTGAAGCATGCCCTTCAACATATTCCCCGTGACCGGCGTGCAGTATTCGCCGCATTGTCGGCGCGGGTTGGGTCTATCGGCGACAATCGGCTCGGAGGTTGGTATTCCTACCGGGCGTCAAAAGCTGCGTTGAATCAACTGATACACACGGCAGCGATAGAAGTGGCGCGCAGCCACAAGCAAGCGATTTGTGTCACGCTGCACCCAGGCACTGTCGCAACCCGTTTCACAGAAAAATATTCAGACTACCCGAGGGTTTCGGCGAACGAAGCGGCTGCGAGCCTACTTGCAGTCATTGAAAGTCTGTCGCCATCCGAGACGGGAAGGTTTTTCGACTGGAGCGGAGCGGAGGTGGTTTGGTGAAAGACCGTGGATAACTGGTCTGGTATTCTCGGCTTAAACGGGGTTTCGAATACGTCTGCCACAGCTCAAGTTAATTTTGTCATAGACCGGCGCGCATTTTTCTATGTCTATATGCGGTGCGGGACTATGGCGTGATTAGCAAAGATTGGTGTGAAGAGAGGCCTCAATGCTGATACTCCGCAAAAAGATCTGTTTCGGCATCACATGGCATCGTGCGGATGGAGATTAAACGTCTTGTCCCCCGATCTTCATCACCGCACGACCGAAAGGCACTGCAGTGGCGCGAGACGGCTTATTCATCATGTCCGGCCGCTCTCAGGTCCGGCGAGCGGACCGTAGAACTGCAGCCCGGCCACCGCGACATCAGCCTGGAATATCCGGCCCACGGCGAGGATGCCAATGCGGCGCAGGCGACCGGGGTCGAAGACTAACTCGGTCTTGTTGGGCTCGAAGGCAACGAACGGGATCCTCAGGCTGCGCCAGCCCGCCTCCGCAATGAAGTCCGTGCGAAACGATTGCCAAGGACGTGCAAGCTGATCCGTCCGCAGACGCAGATCGTAAGTCTCGCCATTGCCCGTCACGTCCAGCGCCACCCCCGTCCAGCCGCGCGCGTCGAGGACGCCATCGTCGTCGCCGAGGTCGCCCGCCATCTGTATGAAACCGCCATTGTTCTCCAGCGACATCCTGCCCGTGAGCCGGGCCGCCTCGCGCCCGTCAATCATCGCCATCGTGACGGCGCCGTGCGAGACGCCCCCCATCACCGTGTCTGACACGAAATGCCAATCAGCAGAGATTTCCAAGACATCTTCCTTTCCAACAAAGCGCCACGCCACGGCCATTGAGAAAGCCAGTTAGGCCACCGCGTGCGAAAACACAGGTTTCGGAGACGCGATTTGCCTGACCGGCCGAGGCGTAGGATTGCTGCACAGCACCTTGGTGCTATCTCTGGGCAAACGGTCCTGCCCGGGAGCATCATGAACGATCGTCCGAAAAATCCGTCCATGGCACCGGCATCGTCCGGCAGGATCCGCCGATGAGATCAGTTGCCGCGGCAAACCGCTACCCGCAGGTCGGCCTCTATGCGCTGATGCTCGCTGCGGCGGGCATTCCGCTCTACATCCACCTGCCCCGGTTCGCTTCGGTCGATCTCGGCATCGGGCTTGGCACGAACAGTGCGATCTTGCTGGCGATCCGGGTGATCGACCTCGTTCAGGATCCCGCGATCGGCTGGGCCATTGACCGCTGGTCACGGGCGCAACCTGTATTTGGTTTGCTGGCGGCAGGCGGTTTGGCGCTTGGCTTTCCGCCGCTTTTTTCGCTCACCGCAGGACCGGCGGTGGTCTGGC
>JBBKVT010000067.1:0-16827 GCA_037968535.1 Paracoccaceae bacterium | reverse complement strand
CGCGCGAACTCGACATTCGCACCGTCGACACGGTCAGCGTCAAATCCTATGACCACCAGTCCCAGTCCGAGGCGCGGGTGCTGAAATCCCCCGATCACGAACTGATGGGCGACGGCAGCGGGATCCTGATCGTCGACGATCTGGTGGATTCGGGCCGCACCCTGGAACTGGTCCGCGCGCTTTATCCCAAGGCACATTTCGCCACCGTGTATGCTAAACCCTCGGGCCGTCCGATGGTCGACACGTTCATCACCGAGGTCAGCCAGGACACCTGGATATTCTTTCCTTGGGACATGGCCCTGCAATATGTCGAGCCCTATCGCGGCAAGGACTGAGATGCCGAAAATCCGGCCTGCCGCGCCGTCTGGGCTGCTGCACAAATCCTATGAGCTTAGCCTGGCGTTGAAAGCGCTTCTGGGGCTGACCCAGGTGGGCTCGGCTCTGGCGCTCTATCTGACGCCCAGTGACGGGATCATCCGCTTTGTCACATGGCTCAGCAGCCAAGAGCTTTCCGAGGATCCCGCAGACGCACTCGCACTTCGACTGCTACACGCCGCCCAGCATCTTTCGATTGATACCATTACATTTTACGTCCTTTATCTTGGCGCTCACGGGGCGCTCAACCTCGGTGTCGTCGGCCTGCTCTGGGCGCGTCTGATATGGGCCTATCCGCTTTCGATCGTCGTTCTTCTGGGCTTCGTTATCTATCAGCTTTACGAATTCACCGTCACCGGATCGCCAACGATGGTGGCGTTGTCGCTCTTCGATCTGATCATCGTCTTCCTCGTCTGGCGAGAATACAGGGCGATCCGCATGAAAGCTGGTGCCTGAATGACAACCCCGCTCAATCCCCACATCCGCGAGACCTTCGTGCCCCCGGTGATGGAGGCGTATCGCTGGCTGGACGGCGTGACCTTCCCGTCCGACCGGCCGCTACTGAACGTCAGCCAGGCCGCGCCGGCCTTGCCGCCGCCGCCCGTGATGTTGCAGGCGATCGCCGATATCGTGCTCAACGATCCGTTGGCGCATCTTTACGGCGCCGATCTGGGGCTGACAGAATTTAGGGCCGAGGTCGCAAGCCAAACGTCCGCGCTATACGGCGGAATTATCGCCGCCAGCCAGGTCGCCATCACCTCGGGCTGCAATCAGGCATTCACATCGGTTATGACCACCCTGGCGCGGCAAGGGGATGAAGTCATCCTGCCAACGCCTTGGTATTTCAACCATAAAATGCACCTGACAATGCAGGGCGTCAAGACCGTGCCGCTGCCGACCGGCGATGACCTGCTGCCCGATCCCGCCGTTGCCGAAGCGCTGATCACGCCGCGCACCCGCGCCATTGTGCTGGTGACGCCGAACAATCCCGGCGGCGTCGAATACCCCGCCGATCTGGTCCGAGCCTTCTACGATCTGGCACAGCGGGAAAACATCGCGCTGGTGCTCGATGAAACCTACCGCGATTTCGACAGCCGCGATGGTGCGCCGCATGATCTGTTCACCGATCGTGACTGGGCCGAGACGCTGATCCAACTCTATTCCTTCTCGAAAGCCTACCGCCTGACGGGTCACCGGATCGGCACGTTGACGGCAAGCGAGACCCGGCTGGCCGAGGTTGAGAAATACATCGACACGGTCACCATCTGCCCCAACCAGATCGGCCAGCGCGCAGCACTTTGGGGGATGCGGAACATGGCCGACTGGCTGGCCGGAGAGCGCGCCGAAATCCTCGACCGCCGCGCTGCGATGACCGAAGGATTCCATCGCCTCGACGGCTGGAAACTGCGTGGCATCGGCGGCTTTTTCGCTTATGTCGAGCACCCGTTCGACATGGCCGCCGACGATCTTGCGCGGCGGCTGGTGACCGAGGCGGGCGTTCTCTTGTTGCCCGCCACGTTCTTCACCCCACCGCAGGATCCGCGCGGCCTGAAAGAGTTGCGCATCGCCTATGCAAACATCGACCGCGCAGGCATCAGCGAACTGTTTTCACGGCTGGAAAACCTGGCGCTCTGACCTTGCGCCGACTGGCCATCGCGCCTAGACATCGCGGGGCAGAATTCATACGGGGCCGGGGAATGGCGAAAAGCGCAAGAAAGAAGGCATCGAACCTTGTTGTCTGGATCATCCTGGTCCTGCTGATGGTCGGCCTTGCCGGTTTTGGTGCGACGAATTTCGGCGGCTCCGTCCGGTCCATCGGCTCGGTCGGCGACAGCGAAATCACCACCAACCGATATGCCCGCGAACTGGATCAGGAACTGCGCAGTCTTGCCGCGCAGACCGGTCAGAACATCACGCTGGCGCAGGCCCAGGCGTTCGGCGTCGACCGCGCCGTTCTGCAACGGCTCGTCGGGGCTGCGGCGCTCGAAAACGAGGTTGCGCGGCTGGGCATTTCGGTCGGCGATGCCGAGGTGCAGCGTCAGATCCTCGCGGCCCCCGCGTTTCAGGGCGTGAACGGCACGTTTGATCGCGAAGCCTATGAATTCACGCTCGATCGCTCTGGCATGACCGCTGCGCGTTTCGAGGAAACCGTGCGCATGGACATGGCGCGCACGATATTGCAGGCGGCGATCTCGAACGGTATCGCCGCGCCAGAAAGCTTCACCAACACCCTCGTCGGCTATGTCGGCGAACGGCGCAGCTTTTCCTGGGCGAAGCTCGATCGCGCGGCGCTCGACACCCCGGTTGCGGAACCCACCGAAGAAGAATTGCAGGCCTATTACGCGGCTCACCCCGATGAATTCGCCCTGCCTGAAGCTCGCGACATCACCTACGTCTGGCTTTCGCCCGAACAACTGGTCGATCAGGTCGAGGTCGATGATGCGGCACTGCGCAAGCTCTACGACGAGCGGTCCGAGGAATATGACCAGCCAGAGCGTCGTCTTGTTGAACGCGTCGTGTTCGGCACCCAGTCCGAGGCCGAAACCGCCGCTGCCGCCATCGCCGACGGATCGAAAACCTTCGAGAATATCGTGAACGAACGCGGCCTGACGTTACCCGATGTCGATCTGGGCGACGTCGCCCGCAGCGATCTCGGCGCCGCAGCCGATCCGGTCTTCGCGCTTGCCGGCCCCGGTATCGCGGGCCCTGTTGAAACCGATCTGGGTCCGGCGCTCTTTCGCGTCAACGCGATCCTACCCGCCCAGCAGACCGCGTTCGAAGATGCCCGCGACGAGCTGAAATCAGAGTTCACGATGGACCGCGCGCGCCGGATAATCGCCGACAAGATCGACGGCATCGACGATCTGCTGGCCGGTGGCGCGACGCTGGAAGAGGTCGCGCAGGAAACCGACATGAAGTCGGAGGAAATCCAGTGGACGCCGGAAATGTCCGATGGGCTGACCGCCTACGAGGCGTTCAAGACCGCCGCAGCCAACGCCACGACCGAAGACTTCCCGACGATCGAGCAACTGGAAGATGGCGGTATCTTCGCCTTGCGTCTCAACAGCATCATCCCATCGCGTCCGGAACCCTATGACACTGCGACCGTGCGGGTGATCGAGGCATGGGATGCCGCGAAAATGCGCGAAGCTTTGACCGAGCAGGCCACCTCGCTGAAGGCACAGTTGGATAGTGGCACGAAGCTCGACAGCCTCGGTCTGCCGGTCACCGTGGAAACCCGGATCACCCGCGACGCCTTCATCGAGGGTACGACGCCGGAATTCCTGGCCCAGATGTTCACGCTGCCAGCCGACGGATCAACTGTCGTGCAGGCCCCCGACGGCGTGCTGATCGGCCAGATGGCCGAGATTCTGCCCGCCGACACCGACAATCCCGACGCCAAGACCCTGACGACCGAGTTGAATGACGGTCTGCGCCAGAGCATCGCCAACGATCTTCTGGACGCCTTCACCAATGCGATGGAAAGTCAGGCGGGCATCTCGCTCAATCAGACCGCGATCAACGCGGTCCACGCCCAGTTTCCCTGATCCCGATGGCGCTGCTGCCGACCTTCGACGCCTTTCAGACGGGCTATGATTGCGGCGAGAATCAGGTCGTCTATACCCGCCTCGCCGCCGATCTCGACACGCCGGTTTCGCTCATGCTGAAACTGACCGAGGCGCGCACCGACAGCTTCATGCTTGAATCGGTGACCGGCGGCGAAGTCCGCGGACGCTACTCGATCATCGGCATGAAGCCCGATCTGATCTGGCGATGCCAGGGCGATACCAGCCAGATCAACCGCCACGCCCGGTTCGATCCCGATGCCTTTGCCGACCTGCCCGGCCATCCGCTGGACACGCTGCGCGCGCTGATCGCCGAAAGCCATGTTGCCCTGCCCGCCGACCTGCCCGCCGCCGCCGCGGGACTGTTCGGATATCTGGGCTACGACATGATCCGGCTGGTCGAACACCTGCCTGACGTCAATCCCGACCCGCTTGGCCTGCCCGACGCGGTCTTGCTGCGGCCTTCGGTCGTGGCAGTGCTGGACGGCGTGAAGGGCGAGGTCATCGTGGTTTCCCCCGCCTGGACCGCTTCTGGCCTCTCGGCCCGCGCCGCCTATGCGCAGGCCGCCGAGCGCGTGATGGACGCCGTGCGCGATCTGGAACGCCAGCCCAAGGACACCAGCCACGATCTGGGCGAGGCGCTTGCCGATGCCGAGCCGGTCAGCAACTTCAGCCATGACGCCTATCTGGCCGCGGTGGAAACGGCCAAGGAATACATCCGCGCCGGTGACATCTTTCAGGTCGTGCCATCGCAGCGCTGGACGCTCGACTTCGCCTTGCCGCCCTTCGCTCTCTATCGCTCGCTCAGGCGCACCAACCCGTCGCCGTTCATGTTCTACTTCAATTTCGGCGGCTACCAGGTGATCGGTGCCAGCCCAGAAATCCTGGTCCGCGTCTTCGGTTCCGAGGTTACGATCCGCCCAATCGCCGGCACCCGGCCAAGGGGCGCCACGTCCGAGCAGGACAAGGCCAACGAGCTGGATCTGCTCGCCGACCAGAAGGAACTGGCCGAACATCTGATGCTGCTGGATCTTGGCCGCAACGACACCGCCAAGGTCTCGAAGATCGGTTCGGTGCGCCCGACCGAACAATTCATCATCGAGCGCTACAGCCACGTCATGCACATCGTTTCCAACGTCGTCGGCGAATTGGCCGAGGATCAGGACGCGCTGTCAGCCCTCCTCGCGGGCCTGCCAGCGGGCACCGTATCGGGAGCGCCCAAAGTCCGCGCCATGCAGATCATCGACGAACTGGAGCCCGAAAAGCGCGGCGTTTACGGCGGCGGGGTCGGCTATTTCGCCTCGAACGGCGACATGGACATGTGCATCGCGCTGCGCACCGCCGTGCTGAAAGACGAAAAGCTCTACATTCAGGCCGGCGGCGGTGTCGTCTATGACAGCGACCCCGAAGCCGAGCACCGCGAGACGGTGCACAAGTCGAACGCGATCCGCCGCGCCGCAGCCGATGCGGGGATGTTTGCCAACCGCGGCAACGGCTGAGCGCTATTCGGTCAGCAAAGCCACCGAGATCGGCGCCAGCGCGATCGTCGCGGCGCGGTTGCCCAGCCCCCAATCCAGAAGTGCCGCCACGGTTTCGGGACGGTTGTGACCGATCAGGATCACGCCGGACTGCTGGCCGGCACGAAATGCCGCCTGATCCAGAAACCGCTGAATCGCCGCGCTGTCGCGCCCATCGCTGTCAATCTCTCGAAACACCACCTTGGCCGGAACGCCTTCGCGTCCGGCCACTTGTGTGGCGGCATTCAGCCCCTTCGAATAGGTGATCATCCCCAATCCCTCTGCGGCCAGAATCTGGGCAATCTGCCTTGCGACCTGCCTGCCGGACTGAAACGCTGCCGCTTGCGTGTCGATCACCGCGACGGCCTCTGGGACACGGTCGAGATAGGTCTCGAACGACACCTCTACATCGCTGGGATCGGCGCCATCAGGCAGCGGCGTCATCGCCACCACTTCGTGACCGGCCCTGCGATAGTCATCCATCGCCGCCGCCGCATCGGGGCGCGCGGCGTCGACCACATAGCTGACTGGAAACGGCAAAGCCGCCATTTCTTCCACACTGGGGCGCGGGCCACCGTCATCGATCAGCAGGATCGCCATGATCGGCTTGTCACCGGGGTTCGAGAACGGCGCCGCAAAGCGTGCAATCGCGGGACCACCTGACGGTGCGGCCTCGTCGGTTTCGGGCTCTGGCGCAATTTCCTGGCTGTCGCCGCCAATGGTGGGCAGGCGGTTGACCCGTACTTCGGGCGCAAGGTCGGCCAGTTCACCGGAAGGCTCCAGTACCCCGGTCGGTACGGCTTCCGCCGTTTCGCTCGGGGTTTCGGTCGGAGTTTCGGGCGGTGTCTCAGGCGCGGTGTCTGGCGAGGTATCTGGCACCGGGTCCGATTCGGGTTCCGGCGCTGGCTCGGGCACAGGCGCCGGCTCGGCCTCGACCGGTGGCGCGTCTGGCACGCCTACGACCTCGGGCGGGGTGCCGGTGTCGGGGGCTGCTGGCGCGGCCTCGTCGCCCGGTGCGGTGACTGCTTCTGGTGCGATATCAGCCGGGGTCTCCGGCTGGGCCGGGGCCGCAGGTTCCACCACGACCGGTTGGGTGAATTCCGGAATTGGGGCCGTCTCGCCCTTGCGGGGGGCCCGATCGGCCGTGATCTGCGACGGCGGCGTGGCATCCGGACTGCGCGCGGGCGCATCGCCTTCCGCCGCGATCGAGGGCACCCAGCCGGCGGATGGCGCATCCGGCGCCAGATCGACCTCGGCCATTTCGGGGGCCGCGACGGATTCACCTTGTGCAATCGGGGGTGCATCCGCGGCGGAAACTTCCGGCTCCGCGCTCTCTGGCGGAACCACCGACAACTGGCTGTCCTCTGGACGGGCCGTGACTTGCTCGGCTGCGGGCGGCGTGACTGCCGACGATTCCGGCAAGACCACCACCGACGATTCGGGCGCCACGGTCGCGACATCAACCGGCGCTTTCAGCACCTCGATCATCCCGCCCATCTGTGACGCCACCCAGACCAGCATCACCGACAGAATGCTGCCCCACGTCAGACCCGATAAAAATCCGCGCCCCAAACCCGATTCCTCCGTCTCGATGCCTGCATGCTTGCCGGGATGACTTGACCCCCGGTGCTGCCTGTTGAACATGTATAGCGCGACAATCCCAAGGGTTCACCCCCTTTTGCCGGAGCCGGACCCATGCTGCTGATGATCGACAACTACGACAGCTTTACTTACAATCTGGTTCATTATCTCGGTGAATTGGGCGCCGAGGTGGTCGTAAAGCGCAATGATGCGCTGGATGTGCAACAGGCGATGGCCCTCAACCCAAGTGCGATCCTGCTGTCTCCCGGTCCCTGCGACCCGGATCAGGCTGGCATTTGCCTTGCGCTGACGGCGGCGGCGGCGGAAACCCGCACGCCGCTTCTGGGCGTCTGCCTGGGACATCAGGCGATCGGCCAGGCGTTCGGTGGCAAGGTGGTGCGCTGCCACGAGATCGTGCACGGCAAGCTGGGCACGATCCGCCACCAGGGCCAGGGCGTCTTCGCGGACCTGCCGTCACCGTTCGCCGCCACCCGCTATCACTCGCTGATTGTCGATCGGAACAGTCTGCCTGATGCGCTGGAAGTGACGGCAGAGTTGGACGACGGTACCATCATGGGCTTGCAGCACAGGACCCTGCCAATTCACGGCGTGCAGTTTCATCCCGAATCAATCGCCTCGGAACATGGCCACAAGTTGTTGCGGAACTTCCTCGACATGGCGAAGGTCGCGGCATGAGCGATGAGCTAAAGCCGATGATCGCCGCGGCGGCCGACCGGCCGCTGACGTCAGCCGAGGCCGAAGCCGCGTTCGAGATCCTGTTCGAGGGTCAGGCAACGCCCAGTCAGATCGGCGGCTTTCTGATGGCATTGCGCACCCGAGGCGAGACCGTGGACGAATTCGCGGCCGCCGCTGCGGTTATGCGCGCCAAGTGCAACCGGGTCCGTGCCCCGAAGGGCGCTATCGACATCGTCGGCACCGGCGGATCGGGCAAGCCGACGCTGCAGATCTCGACCGCCACTGCCTTTGCGGTCGCAGGCGCCGGGGTGCCGGTGGCAAAGCACGGCAATCGCAAGCTGTCGTCAAATTCCGGTGCGGCGGACGCGTTGGCGATGAACGGGGTCGAGGTCATGGTCGGCCCGAAGGTGGTCGAACAGGCGCTGGCCGAGGTCGGCATCGCCTTCATGATGGCGCCGATGCACCACCCGGCGATGAAACACGTGATGCCCAGCCGGATCGAACTGGGCACCCGCACGATCTTCAACATCCTTGGTCCGATGACCAACCCCGCTGGGGTCAAACGGCAACTCACCGGCACTTTCAGTCGCGAGCTCATTCGCCCGATGGCCGAAACCCTCGGTCGGCTGGGAAGCGAGAAAGCGTGGCTGGTGCATGGATCGGACGGCACCGACGAGGTCACCATCACCGGCGTAAGCTGGATCGCCGCACTTGAGGACGGCAAGGTCACCGAGCGCGAAATTCATCCCGAGGAGGCCGGCCTGCCGACCCATCTGTTCGAGGCGATCACCGGCGGCACGCCAGAACAGAACGGCAAGGCGCTGGCCGCCGTGCTCGGCGGGGCTGCGGGGGCATACCGCGATGCCGTGCTGCTGAACGCCGCCGCGGCACTGATGATCGCGGACCGCGCCGGGTCGCTGCGCGAAGGCGTCGAGATTGCCACCGAAAGCATCGATTCCGGTCGTGCCCTTGAAAAACTGCGCCGCCTCGCGCAATTGACCGCTGCTCGCTGACAGGTATTGCGCCGCGGCTTCGCCGCGCCGCGCGGGGATATTTACAAGACGATGAACCACTGGCGTCAGTTCTTTTCAGCGGAAATATCCCTGCCTGAGGCAAAACACGAAACAGTCTTGCGGGCATCGCCCGCACAATCCGGTCACGTGTGCGGCCGCTTCCCTTCGGCTCGAACTCAGGTTATCCAAAAATCATGACAAGCATTCTCGACAAGATCAAAGCGTACAAGCTGCAAGAGATCGCCGAAGCCAAGGCTGCACGCCCGCTGGCAGAGGTCGAAGCCCGTGCCCGCGACGCTGACTCGACACGGCCCTTTGCGGACGCGCTTCTTGCGGCATCGCGGCAGGGCTACGGGCTGATCGCGGAGATCAAGAAGGCCAGCCCGTCCAAGGGCTTGATCCGCGCTGACTTCGATCCGGCAGTCCTCGCACGGGCCTACGAGGCTGGCGGTGCGACCTGTCTGTCGGTGCTGACCGATGGCCCCAGTTTTCAGGGTGCGTCCGAAGACCTGATCGCGGCACGTGGCGCAGTCGCTTTGCCGGTGCTGCGCAAAGATTTCATCTACGACACCTACCAGGTGGCCGAGGCGCGCGCCTGGGGTGCCGATTGCATCCTCATCATCCTGGCCGCCGTCACCGACACTCAGGCGCAGGAACTGGAAGCAGCTGCGGCGGACTGGAAGATGGATGTCCTGATCGAGGTCCACAACGAAGCGGAACTTGAACGTTCAGCGGCACTCGACTCCAAGCTTCTTGGCATAAACAACCGCGATCTCAATACCTTCGTGACAGATCTTGAGACGACACGCCATCTCGCGAAGCACGCGCCTTCCGACAAGATTCTGGTGTCGGAAAGCGGGCTGTCCACGCCCGAGGATCTGGCCGATCTGGCGCGGTACGGCGCCCGGATCTTCCTGATCGGCGAAAGCCTGATGCGGCAGCAGGATCTGACCGAAGCGACGCGGCGGCTGCTTGCCAATCCGCTGACAGCCGGGGGGATGTGATGGCAGGGCTCACGCATTTCGATGCGTCCGGTGCTGCGCATATGGTTGATGTCTCGGACAAGCTCGCGACCGATCGGATCGCCGTTGCGCGCGGCCACATCAAGATGAAGCCGGAAACCCTTGCTATCATTGAAAAAGGCTCTGCCAAGAAGGGTGACGTTCTGGGTGTTGCACGGCTGGCCGGGATCATGGGGGCCAAGAAGACCGCCGATCTGATCCCGCTCTGTCATCCCCTGCCCATCACCAAGGTTGCGCTGGACCTTGTAGCAGACCCCGATCTTCCCGGTATTCGCGTCGAGGCAACGGTCCGCACGACCGGCCAGACCGGGGTCGAGATGGAGGCGCTGACTGCCGTCTCCATCGCTTGCCTGACGGTTTATGACATGGTCAAGGCCGTAGACCGCAGCATGGTCATCGGCGCGATACACGTGGCGCTTAAAGATGGCGGAAAATCAGGCCGCTACGAGGCGGAGTGAATGATAACCGTCGATCAGGCCCTGGCGCGCATTTTCGATCTTCTGGCGCCTTTGCCAAGCGAAACCATTGCACTGGCCGATGCTGCCGGAAGGGTTCTCGCGCAGCCGGTCGCCGCGACCCGCGATCAACCGCCGTTTGATGCCTCCGCGATGGATGGCTACGCGATCCGCGCGACCGAGGCGCGCGCCGACGCGATCTTCGAGGTGATCGGGGAATCTGCTGCGGGTCGCGGGTTTCGGGGCTCGCTCGGTCCCGGTCAGGCGGTGCGGATCTTCACCGGCGCACCGGTGCCTGAAGGTGCTGACCGGGTGGTAATCCAGGAAGATGTCGACCGCGAAGGCGACCGGATCCGGTTGCGCGACGCCACGGACCCGTCCGCAAACATCCGGCCCCTGGGTTCCGACTTTGCCAGTGGCGCGACGCTGCCGGGACCGCGCCGCCTGTCACCGTCCGATCTGGCGCTTCTCGCCTCGATGAACGTGGCGCGGCTGCCGGTGACGCGACGACCCACGGTCGCGCTTCTTGCAACAGGCGACGAGCTGGTGATGCCCGGCGAGGATCCGGGTCCGGACCAGATCATCGCCTCGAACGCCTTCGGGCTGAAAGCGCTGCTGGAGGCCGAGGGTGCCACCGTGCGCCTGCTGCCGATCGCGCGCGACACCGCAGCCTCGCTTCGCACCGGCTTCGAGCTGGCCGAGGGCGCCGATCTGATCGTGACGATCGGCGGCGCGTCGGTCGGTGACCATGATCTTGTCGGGGCCGTCGCGGCGGATCTTGGGATGCAGCAGGCATTCTACAAGGTCGCGATGCGCCCCGGCAAACCGCTGATGGCGGGGCGGCTGGGATCCGCCGCGATGATCGGCCTGCCCGGAAATCCGGTGTCCGCAATGGTCTGCGGCCACGTGTTCCTGCGCCCCGCGGTCCGCGCGCTGCTGGGGCTGGGCAATGCCGCCGTGCCGCGCCAAACCGCCCGCCTTGCCGCAGCGGTTTCCGCCAACGGTCCGCGCGAGCACTACATGCGCGCCTGTGTCGAGCAGGGCCTAATCACGCCATACGGACGTCAGGACAGCGCGCTGCTGACGGTTCTGGCCGACGCGAACGCGCTTCTGGTGCGTCCGGTCAGTGATCCGGAACGCTCCGGAGGGACCGAGGTGGACTATATTCGCCTCTGACGCGAACGCGTTGACACGTAACGGGAACAGGGGTAGAACATTACCCGAACGCCCGACACAGCGGCGATCCCAATACCGGGGAAGGTACGAGCAATGTTGACCAAGAAACAGTTGGAACTTCTGAACTTTATCAACAAGCGGGTGCAGCGCGACGGCGTGCCGCCCTCTTTCGACGAAATGAAGGTCGCGCTCGATCTGCGGTCCAAATCGGGCATCCACCGCCTGATCACCGCGCTCGAAGAACGTGGCTTCATCCGCCGCCTCGCCCATCGGGCCCGTGCGCTGGAGATTCTCAAACTGCCCGATGCGATGGGAAAGGCACCCGGTTTCACGCCAAGGGTGATCGAAGGCGATCGTTCTGATCCGCCGCCGCGCGCCATGCCGGTCGCGGTCGATGCGGTCGAACTGCCCGTCATGGGCCGGATCGCCGCCGGTGTCCCGATCGAGGCGATCAGCGAGGTGTCGCACAATGTCGCGGTGCCGGGTTCGATGCTGTCAGGTTCCGGCCATCACTACGCGCTCGAGGTGAAGGGCGATTCGATGATCGACGCCGGGATCAACGACGGCGATGTCGTCGTGGTCCGCGAAACCTCGACCGCTGACAATGGCGATATCGTGGTCGCTCTGGTTGATGGCCACGAGGCGACGCTGAAGCGGTTTCGTCGCAAGGGCAATTCGATCGCGCTGGAAGCCGCCAACCCGGCCTACGAGACCCGCGTGTTTCGCGATGATCAGGTGAAGGTGCAGGGCCGTCTGGTGGGGCTGATCCGCAGCTACTGACGTCGCCGCGATGTCCACAACCTGTCACCGGCCTGCTGCGGTGCACCGACAATCCGTAGGCCGGACTCACCCGGATAAAGCGCCACCGCGCCCAAGTTCGTCAGCGTCCGGCGGTCAAGGATTCGACACCCCTCGACCGGGTCCGCATCCGCCGTCACGATGACGAGCGACGCCGTCTTGCAGCTTTCACTGACCCGCTCTGCCGCGCCGCGCCCCGACAGCTGGATGGCCCGTCCGCCGACCAACTCGAAGGTCAGGCTGCCTTTTTCGCCGTCAAATCCGACGCGCCCGAAAGCCTCGTCCTGCGCCGCGGCATCACCGTCGTTTTCCAGCCAGCTTTGTGCGGCGAAACCTTCGCCCTTCGCCTTGTTCAGGCTGCGCCCGTCGGCTGTCAGCACACCCACCAGACCGCCGCTGTCCGAGATCAGCACCGCTGGCCGTTCCGCCTGCCCCCAAAGCACGAAAGCGACGGCCACCGGCGCCAGTCCCACCAGCCGGACACGGCCGCGCCACGCCACCAGCCAAAGCGCCCCCAGCGCGAGCATCGGCAACACCAGACCGGGCGGGCTTGGCACATGGGTCACCGCCCCGTCCATGCCCGAAACATAATGCGCGACCGCAAGGATCCAGTGGATCGCCGGCTGCATCACTGAAAGCCCGATCCATGCCAGACCAAGCGGCTGCAGACAGGCGGCCAACACCGCGCCGGGCATCACCACCAGCCCCATCAGCGGCACCGACATCAGGTTCGCCAACAGGCCGTAATCCGCGATCCGGTTGAAATGCGCCGCGGCGACCGGCGCGGTCGCCAGCCCCGCCACCGCGGATGAAATCACCACCGCCAGCACCGGACGCAGCAGCCGCGGCGGGGACCAGCCCCGCCAGTTCCGCAAGGCCGCAAAGGCCGCCACCAGCGCCGTGGTCGCAGCGAACGACATCTGGAACCCCGGCTCGGGCAGAACCTCGGGGCGGAACACCAGGATGATCACCGCCGCCATCGCCACCGCCCTCAGCGTGATCGCGCGGCGGTCAAACAGCACCGCCACGAACATCACCGCGACCATCACGAAGGCGCGCTCGGTGGCCACGTTGCCGCCCGAGAGCGCCAGATAGAACGCCCCCGCCGCCAACGCCACGGACCGCCGCCCATTTGCGGATCGGCCAGCGCAGGGCCACACGCGGCCACAGCGCCAACCCGTACCGGACCAGGGCATAGACGAACCCCGTCAGAAGCCCCATGTGCAACCCCGAAATGGCCAGCAGATGCGACAGGTTCGAGGCGCGCAGTGCCTCGGTCGTGGCCTTGCTCATGCCCGACCGGTCGCCGGTCATCAGGGCGGCGGCAAAGGCCCCGTCCTCGCCCGGAACGGCCCGCTGCACGGCAGCCGATATCCGCATCCTCAGCCGGTGCAGCGCCAGTCCGGCCGCACCCTTGTCGGCGGGGTAAAGCACCAGCACCGGGGTGCGGGTATAGCCCACCGCGCCCAGCCCGTCGAACCAGGCCTGCCGCTGGAAGTCAAAACCACCGGGTTCCACCGGGCCCGAGGGCGGCGACAGATGCCCGGTCAGGATCACCGTCAACCCCGGTTCAGGCTCGATGAACCCCTGTTGCCCGTGCAAAGACACCCGGACCCGCGTGGGCGTACGCCGGGGCGGCGTGTCACGCAGCACGACGCGGTCGAGCGTCAGCCGCACCGCGTCCGACACCGATCGGTCGATGGTGACGATCCGGCCCTGCACAGGACCGTAATAGCGGTAGCTCAAAACCGGCTCGGCGATGCGGTGCGCCCGTGCTCCCGCCAGCCCTGCCCCCAGCGCGACCAGCACCACCAGCACAACGACAGGCCGCGCCGGTTCGCTAAGCCACGGGATCAGCACGCACAGGCACAGCGCAAAGATCGCGACTGCGATGTAATCGGGTCCCGTGGGTTCGAACCGCAGCGCGAAATAGCCGCCAATCCCCAGCGACAATCCGACCGGGACCCAGGCGAACAGATGGCCGCGCTGCGCCTGAAGGGCGTCGGCGATCCGCGCGATGGGGGCCACCCTTGTTCTCCGTTGCCTGATTGACTAGACCGTGCCGAAGCCTATCCCTCGCATGGTTTCCAGGAAGTTAACCCCGATGTCCGACCGCCCCGTTGTCACCCGTTTCGCGCCCTCTCCGACCGGGTATCTGCACATCGGCGGCGCGCGCACGGCGCTGTTCAACTGGCTCTACGCCCGTGGTCGCGGTGGCAAATTCCTGCTTCGGATCGAAGATACCGACCGCGCCCGCTCGACCCCCGAAGCGACGCAGGCGATCTTTCGCGGCCTGACCTGGCTGGGACTCGACTGGGACGGCGAACCGGTCAGTCAGTTCGCGGGCATGGCGCGTCACGCCGATGTCGCCCACCAGATGCTCGCCGCAGGCACCGCCTACAAGTGCTTCTCGACCCAGGACGAAATCCAGGGCTTCCGCGACGCCGCCCGCGCCGAAGGCCGCTCGACGCTGTTTCGCTCGCCGTGGCGCGATGCAGATCCCGCGACCCACCCCGATGCGCCCTATGCGATCCGCGTCAAGGCGCCACTCGACGGCGAAACCGTGATCCATGACCGGGTGCAGGGCGACGTCACGATCCGCAACGCGGAACTCGACGACATGATCTGTTTACGTTCCGATGGTACGCCCACCTACATGCTGGCGGTTGTCGTCGATGACCACGATATGGGTGTCACCCATGTGATCCGAGGGGATGACCACCTGAACAACGCGGCCCGCCAGATGCTGGTTTACCGGGCGATGGGCTGGGATTTGCCGGTCTGGGCGCATGTTCCGCTGATCCATGGCGAGGACGGCAAGAAGCTGTCGAAACGCCACGGCGCAACCGGGACAGAAGAGTATCAGGCGATGGGCTATCCGGCCGCCGGTATGCGGAATTACCTCGCGCGTCTTGGCTGGAGCCATGGCGACGATGAATATTTTACCGACACGCAGGCGAAAGACTGGTTCGATCTTGCCGCAATCGGCCGCGCCCCGGCCCGCTTCGACACGAAAAAACTGCAAAACCTCAGCGGTCAGCACATCGCCGCGATGGAGGATGCTGCACTCATAGCGGGAATCGACGGATTCCTGACCGTGACCGGCCAGCCTGCCCTTACGAAAGCCCAGCGCGACGGTTTGACACGCGCGATGTACAGCCTCAAGGAACGGTCCAAGACCTTCCCGGAACTGCTTGAAAAAGCTCACTTTGTCTTGACGGATAGGCCGGTTGTCCCGGACGAGAAAGCGGCGGCTGCCCTCGACACGGTATCCCGTCGTATACTGGCAGAATTGACGCCGCAGTTGCAAAATGCTAGCTGGAACCGCGACACGCTGGAAGCTGTGGTTGGCTCGATAGCCGAGGCCAACGACACCAAGCTGGGCAAGCTCGCAGGCCCTCTCAGGGCGGTGCTTGCCGGACGCTCGGTTTCTCCTAGTGTATTCGACATGATGCTTGTCCTTGGCCGCGAGGAAACGCTCGGCCGGCTTCAGGATATCCAGGGGTAAACCCCGGGTTCAACAGGGATCGCCCCGTCCGGGGTCGGTCAAACCAATGAAGGTGATGATGATGGCAGACACTCCGAAGACCGCGACGCTGACCTTCGACAACAAGAAGGTCGACCTGCCAATCCACTCGCCCACGGTAGGGCCGGACGTGCTCGATATCCGCAAGCTCTACGCCGACGGCGGGGTCTTCACCTATGATCCCGGCTATACCTCGACCGCCAGTTGCGACAGCGCGATCACCTATATCGACGGCGACAAGGGCATCCTGCTGCACCGCGGCTACCCGATCGACCAACTGGCCGAGAAATCGCATTTCCTAGAGGTCTGTTACCTGCTGCTTTACGGTGAATTGCCGACCGCCGACGTGCTCGAGGATTTCGAGAATCGGGTGACCGGCCACACGATGATCCACGAGCAGATGCACATGTTCTTCCGTGGCTTCCGCCGCGACGCGCATCCGATGGCAACGATGGTCGGCGTGGTCGGCGCGATGTCGGCCTTCTATCACGACAGCACCGATATCTCCGATCCCTGGCAGCGAGAAGTCGCCTCGATCCGGCTTCTGGCGAAGATGCCGACTATCGCCGCGATGGCCTACAAATACTCGGTCGGCCAACCCTCGGTCTACCCGCGCAACGACCTTGATTACGCTTCGAACTTCCTGCGGATGTGCTTTGCGGTGCCTGCCGAGGATTACGAGGTCAACCCGATCCTGTCGCGCGCGATGGACCGGATCCTGACCCTGCACGCCGATCACGAACAGAACGCCTCGACCTCGACGGTGCGACTGGCCTCGTCTTCGGGCGCCAACCCGTTCGCCTGTATCGCCGCCGGTATCGCCTGCCTCTGGGGCCCCGCACATGGCGGCGCCAACCAGGCAGCGCTTGAGATGCTACGCGAGATCGGCACCGTCGACCAGATCCCGGAATACATCCGCCGCGCCAAGGACAAGAACGACCCGTTCCGCCTGATGGGCTTCGGCCACCGCGTCTACACGAACTTCGACCCGCGCGCCAAGGTGATGAAGCAATCGGCCGACGAGGTGCTGGACCTCTTGGGAATCGACAACAACGAGACCCTGAAAGTCGCCAAGCAACTGGAAAAGATCGCGCTGGAAGAC
>JBBKVT010000066.1:0-5802 GCA_037968535.1 Paracoccaceae bacterium | reverse complement strand
GTCGCCAACCGGGCAAAGGATGCTGTTGGTCCGGCAGTTCTCTGACTCGCAATTCGGCCGGCTATTGAAACCTGACGCTCTCAGTCACAGTCTGCCAAAGCCCCTTCTTCGGATCTTCGTCTTGGGCTTGAAGCCTCGTGTATTCTGGCGGCGACGCGCCGATTTCCCCGCGATGCAGGTCAGCGTAGGCTAGTTTGTCATCGGCAGGATCGCCTTGCAAAAAGTGTGAGCGGTCTCTCGAGGAATGCGATCGTTGCAACGGATTCAAAGCCGAACTCTTCCCCTCTTAAAGTGATTTCTCGCTCAAACGGAACGTCAGGATAAAATCCTACCAGAACGTAAGCGGTCTCGTTCTCTAGAACATGTCTCATTGGATCGGTAAGTTTGGGATCGAATGAGTGGCTTTGCTCTTGCCTATAGTGATCTGGGATATAACCGGCCGCAAGAACCCAGAAGACCCCGGCTTCAGTGTATCTGCTGAGCGGAGTTCTCGCGTCGATCGCGAGTGATCCGGACAGCGTGAAGATCTCGTCCGTGCAGCCCTCTGGCAGCCCCATCTCAGCAATGGAGGCGCTTAATTGGCGCGTGGCCTCGGAATGGAGCGTCCATGTGGACGGGAAGTTAAGGGCGCTGACAGCCGCCGGCAGTAGGAGAAATGGCAGTCGTACGAGGGACCATGCGACGTAAACAGAAAGTAGAGTGGATCTGAAACCGTTGGCGAGGTGATCCATGAGGAGACAAATACCAAGGAGTAGAATGAAAGCGGGCACAACAAGATACTGATCGAAAACTATCAGCGGACTGCATGCAGCGACCAGCGAGGCCACAAAGAATAAGGCAACCACTTGGACCTGCCTTGATCTCTCTGCGGGATGGAAGCTGCGGAGTCGGTTTGGCAAACTGAGTCTTTGTTCACCCTCCGGCGCAAGGAAGGACGCCAGCAACAATAGAAACGCTATCGCTGTCTCAAGCAGGTATTCTTGAAAGAATTTTAGGAGATCGACTAAAATGTCGAGAAGAGAGTCACTGAGAGTTAAACCGCGATACGCATTTGTGATCTCGACGTGAAACGCAATGTTGTGGAACATGAACGCGTCAGCGTTTCGAAGATAATAATAGAAAACTGTCGCACTTCCGATAAGAAACCCCACCGCGCCTGCGGCCAGACCTTGGGCAACGGTCCAGTAAGACCCTGCCAGAAAAAAGACTGAAAGCGCGGCGGGTATGAGAAATATCGCAAAGCTCAGTTTCACCGAAGCGGCCAGCCCAAAACCGATGCCCGCAAGAAGATACCGTGCACGATACTCCGAGAACAGTGCGCAAAAGGCGAGGGAGAATAGAAGAAGCGATAGAGAATAGTTGCCAATCTCCAAGCCTGAGCGAAAGACGTAGTGGGTCGACGTTATGCCCAGAATGAAGGCCATCTGGGCGAGATGCCTTCCACAGAGCAGGATCATCGGCGGCAGCAATGCCAAAACCGCTAGCATAGCGCTCACCGATCGCATTGTTAGATAAGCATGCCCATCGGGCGCTAGCAGATAGACGCCGCGCCAAAACCAGTAGCCAAGTGGTCCTTGGACGTAGTGTAGGTCTTCGTAAAGCGTACCGTTCTGAGCAGCAGAAGCGGCGTAGAAAAAGTCGTTCTGATCGAAGAAGTACATCGATCGCATCAGGATTGTCATGATAGCCGAAAAGAGTGCGATCGCGACGAGCCATGGCCCAAAGCGTGTCGATGCGCCGGTGCCGGGGTCTTTCGCAATTTCAATGCTTGTTGGAGGCTGTATTGTCTTTTCCAGTCTTTCACGGATAACGACTTCCATAGACTTCATGCAGTCTAGAAGACCCATTGCCAACCGTTTTGCGCTTGATGACGACAAGTTCGATTTCAGGGTGCCGGGAAGCTTGCGAGGTCGAGCTGAGGAGTTCGAGCCCTCGGCGGGCAGGGACGGCGTAGGTCCACTTGACTGCCCGGTCTGCGTACTCTTCCGATCCAGGCCCGTTTGAGAGGCTTTTTCGTAGTCCCGGATCGGTGTGGTCTCGACTTCAAGGAAACCGAACTCGTGGGAGCGCAAAGATTTCGCGGTTTCTGAGGCGGCCCCATAGGTCATGATGAGAACGTTATCGTTCAGCTTGCGAAGGCAAGCATTTGCCTGTTTGGCCAAGTCATTAACAGCAACCTGCACGGAGCTCTCAAATTCAAATGGGGCTCAAGTCTTCGAAATCGCGAAGTGGGCGTCGGTTCCTCCCAAGCGTGAAAAGGCTCTTTGGCGACAAGTGAAAACAAGAAACTGTTGATCGCCAGCGACACGGTGGAGGCGGTAAACATACGTTCGATCCGTTGGTCGTCGTGATCCTCCCCCACTGAATTGGTCCGGTTTTTGGGCGGCAGGTCAGATCAGATTTGGGTATCAAGCGACACAAACCCGAAGAGATTGTCTCGAAGTTACGTGAGGTTGCAGTGCTTTGCGGCCAGGGGATGTCGCGCGTTGACGCCATTCGCCAGGTGCAGATTTGGTAGAGAGACCTCAGGGGTATAGACTTGGGCGGGGCGCAGAAGGCGGCCCCATGCAAAATATTTATTTAAGCGCTCAATAAAAATTGCTAAGCTGCGTGGGAACTATCAACCGGGAGCTGCTCATGTTGTCCACTGTCGCCCAGGCGCAAGACCTGCCTAACGATCATGACCGCAAGGGTTTGCCGGCCTGGAGCTATTTCAACACCGAAATGCTGGAGATGGAAAAGGACTTGCTGTTCCGGTCGCATTGGCAGTTGGTCTGCCATGTCAACGACCTGCCCGAGACCGGCGATTTCATGACGCTTGATTGCGTCGGCGAACGGGCTCTGGTCATTCGCGGCACTGACGGCGAGGTGCGCGGGTTTCATAACCTGTGCCGTCACCGCGGATCGCGGGTGGTGGCCGCCGAGCAGGGCAATTGCCGCAATTCCATCGTCTGCCCGTTCCATGGCTGGGTTTATAATCTTGACGGCACATTGCGCGGCGCCGCACAGCCGGACAAACTGCCGCCGCTCGATCCCGTGGCCTTTGGCTTGAAGTCGATCGAAACCGACATCTGGCGCGGCCTGGTCTTTGTGCGGTTCCGTCCCGGCCCGCAGCCAAAAATGAGCGAGGTGCTGTCGCGCTTTGACGCCGAGATTGAGCAATACGATCTTGAGGGGCTGATGCCTTCGGGCGAAGGGTTTTATGCCGAACCGGCGGAGGTGAACTGGAAATGCGTGCGCGATGTGGACAACGAAGGCTATCATGTGCCTATGGCCCATCCGGGCCTCGATGACCTGTTCGGCTCCAACTACTACGACGAAAATTTTCACAAGGGGACGTCACGGTCCTTTTCGCCGTTCCGCGAGGGGCGCAACCGATTGTGGAGCGTGCGCGCCTATCGGGCGATCCTTGAGCCGCCCGAGCGTCTGGACGACGAACACAAACGCGCCTGGCTCTATATCGGTCTCTTTCCAAATTGCGTGCTGGGACTCTATCCGGACTGCGTGAAGTTCTATCAGGAATTTCCGGTGGAGTTCGGCAAGACCATGCAGCGCGGCACCACCTATCGGTACGGAACCGAAGACCGGCGGATGCGCGCGTCGCGTTATCTTAGCAGCAGGATCGACCGGCTGACATCGGACGAGGATGAGCAGTTGGTGCGCTGGACCTGGGAGGCGGCTTTTTCCAGCGGCTATGACGGGGTGATCCTGTCGGACCTGGAAAATTGCGTGCGCAGCTATCACGATATCCTGCGCGGGTTGTTTCCGGTGCTGACCGAAAACGAACCGCCCGGGGGCGAAGTGGCGGCGCGCAATGCCGAGATGCTTGCAGCGCGGGGCGCCGCCGAGTGATCGTAACGCAACCTGGCAGGACCGCCCGATAGTGGCGCTGCGGTTTGATCGCGAGGCAGGGCAGGGCCTGTGGCTCATTAGCCCGACGTTTATCTATGTGTTGGTAATGCTGGCCGCGCCGTTGTTGATGGTGATCACCTTCAGCTTCTGGACGCAGGACTACCTGACCATCGACACCTCGCTGACGTTGAACAACTACCGCGAGGCTTGGGGCACGCCGATCTATCAGGTGCTGATGTGGCGGTCGCTCAAGATTTCGGTGATCGTGACGGTGGTGACGGTGCTGCTGGCATTTCCGATCGCCTATTACCTGTCGTTTCATGTCACCCGGCGCAAGGCGCTGTGGCTGTTCCTGATCACGGTGCCGTTCTGGACCAGCTACCTTCTGCGGGTATTTTTGTGGAAGGTGATCCTGGGCTATAACGGTGTGTTCAACTCGGCGCTGCAGGGGCTGGGGTTCATTGATGAGCCGCTGACCTTCATCCTGTATAACCTCAATGCGGTGGTGATCACGCTGGCCCATGCTTGGGCGCCTTTCGCAATCCTGCCGATCTTCGTGGCGCTGGAAAAGATCGACCGATCCCTGCTGGAGGCCGCGACCGATCTGGGCGACAGCCCGACGCGGCGGTTCTTTCGCGTCACATTGCCGCTGGCAATGCCGGGCATCGTCGCCGCAACGTTGATCGTGCTTATCCCGACGGTGGGTGATTTCATCACGCCGCGCCTTGTGGGCGGGACGGACGGGCTGATGATTTCCAACATGATCCAAATCCAGTTCGGCAAGGCGAATAATGCGCCGCTGGGCGCCGCGCTTGCGGTGTCGTCTATGGTGGTGATCGGCCTGATCAGTGTCGGCATCTTCCTTGTCGGCAAGAAACTGGGGGGACGGGTGCGATGAAATGGCTCTCGGGCAAGTGGTTGGCGATCTATGCCGTGGTCTACATCATCTTTCTTTACGCGCCGGTGATCCTGCTGCCGCTGTTCGCCTTCAACACCTCGACCATCATCGCCTTTCCGCTGAGCGGGTTCACCACCGAATGGTTCATGGGGCTATGGTATACCGACACACTTCACACCGCGCTTGGCAATTCGATGCTGGTGGGGCTGAGTACGGCGTTTCTGAGCACGCTACTCGGGGCCTTTGCCGCGCGTGCCTCGGCGAGGTTCGCCTTTCCGGGAAAGACCGGGATCGTGGGGCTGATCATGCTGCCGCTGGTGCTGCCCGAGATCATCATCGCGGTGGCACTGTTAGTGATGCTGAATCAATTGGGAATGCCGCTGTCGCTTTGGACCGTGGTGGGGGGGCACGTATTGATCTGCACCCCTTTCGCCATCGCCATCCTGAGTTCGGCCTATCGCGGGCTGGACCGAGAGCTGGAGGAAGCGTCCTTTGATCTGGGTGAATCCCGTTGGGGCACGTTCCGGCGGGTGACGCTGCCGCTGGTGTTGCCGGGGGTGATCTCCAGCCTGCTCATCACCTTCACGATCAGCCTCGACGAATTCATCATCGCCTTTTTCCTCACCGGCACAGATGTCACCCTGCCGGTCTATATCTGGAGCCAACTACGCTTTCCGGCAAAGTTGCCTTCGGTGATGGCGCTGGGAACTATCCTGCTGGTGGTATCGGTGCTGCTGTTGATTGCTGCCGAAGCCCTGCGCCGCCGCAGCGCCGCGCGGCAGGGCATCGACACGACGCTGGCGGGGGTGTGACGGGTGACAGGAAAGGGTGACATGAACGACGACACGCCGCCGATGATCGAGATCAGGGAAGTCGGCAAGAATTTCGGCAGCTTTACTGCGCTGCACGGCATCACCGCCGATATCCGCGAGGGCGAATTCTTTTCGCTGCTGGGGCCGTCGGGCTGTGGCAAGACTACGCTGTTGCGGATGATCGCGGGGTTCGAGCCGCCGACCAGCGGGGCCATCGCCATTGATGGCAAGGACATGGCG
>JBBKVT010000065.1:0-5710 GCA_037968535.1 Paracoccaceae bacterium | reverse complement strand
CCGATTGCCCGGGTTGCAGCCGCAGCCATTCGGCGGAAAAGCCGTGCGGGTTGGTTATCGGGGCCGCGTGCTCGCGGTTCTGCGTGATGCCATAGCCGATGACCGGCGCGATCTCGGCGCCTCCTCCGGGCAAGTTCTGGTCGATGAAGGCGGGGCGGAAATCGCGCGCGTCGCGTGCAACGATCCGTGATATCATCTCTTCGCGCGAGACTTCGCGCAGCTCGGCCACATCGGCGTCGGGCATGGGTGGGATCCTGCCCTCTTCGGGCGGCACTTCATCACCGCGGGACGTGTCGACCAGGCGGTTGTCGGAAGAGATGTAAAGCCCGTAATCCGCCGCCTCGCGGATGATGTCCGGGTGAAAGATCACGCCGCCGGTGTTGTCGCCGCCAAGGATCGTGAACAGCCAGCCATCGTCGGGGCCGGCATTGGTGAAGCCGCGGAAAACCCAGGTCGGCACCGACACGATGTCGCCCGCGCGACCGGTCACCTCGTTCTCGCCGTCCCGGCCCCAGCGAAAGGTCCATTCGCCCTGCTGGACGATGAACACCTCGGCGGTGAAGTGGACATGCAGGTTATTGGTGATGCCATTGGGCATCGCCGCCGCGCCGATGTTGAAGCCATGCGCCTCGGGCAGGTTGATGATCTGGTCATCAGAAGAGGTCACGCCCGGGCCGATGATCGAATAGTTCTCTTTCAGATGCGAGCCCGGTTTCTTGCAGTCGATGAAGGCCACGGTGCAGGAGACGTAATCGTCGCGCTTGATGTGCCGGGCTTCGGCCTGGTCTTGGGTCATGGGTGTCATGAAATTCGTGTCCTTCGTTGTCGTTAATCGTCAAGCCGGTCGCCAGTGGCGCGGTCAAACAGGTGAAACCGTGCGCCGGGTTTTGGCGTCAGATAGCATGGTGAATCGATGTCAGCCTCAAAATCGGCGTGACCGCGTGCGCAGGCGGACATGGGGCCGTTGCGTAGCGTGACCAGCGTGCTTTCGCCGGTCAGCTCAAGCGCATACAGCTTGCCACCGATAGGGGCCTTCGCATCTTCAGTGATTTCCAGTTCTTCTGGTCTGATCCCAAGCACGACGCCCTCGCGATCCTCAAGTTTCACTGGAACCTCGACGCCATCTGCACGGAAGACACCGCCTGCCACCGCCCCGTCGATGAGGTTCATCGATGGGGAGCCGATGAAACCAGCCACAAACAAATCTGCGGGTTCGGCGTAGATCTTTTTGGGCGTATCCAACTGCACGATCCGGCCTTCGCGCATGACGGCCACGCGGGTTGCCAGCGTCATTGCCTCCATCTGGTCGTGGGTGACGTAAACCGTGGTGACACCCAATTCGTGGTGCAAGTGTTTGAGTTCGGCTCGCATCGTGACCCGCAATTTGGCATCGAGGTTCGACAGCGGTTCATCCATCAGAAAAATGCTGGGCGTGCGCACAATCGCGCGAGCGAGCGCAACCCGCTGCCGTTGTCCGCCAGACAGTTCCGACGGGCGGCGATCCAGCAGAGCGTCCAACTCGACCTTTTCGGCAGTTTCCTGCACCCGCGCTTTGCGCGCCGCCTTGGCCATGCCGCGCAGTTTCAACGGGTATTCGATGTTCTGGCGCACTGTCATATGCGGATAAAGACCGTAATTCTGGAACACCATCGCGATGTCACGATCCTTGGGCGGTTTGTCGTTGATACGCTCATCCTTGATCATGATGTCGCCGGACGTGATCTCCTCGAGCCCTGCAATCATCCGCATCGTGGTGGTCTTGCCGCAGCCCGATGGGCCAAGCAGCACAAGGAATTCACCATCGTGGATCGTCAGGCTTTGTTTGGGGACAGCAAGGAAATTGCCATACCTTTTTTCGATATCGACAAGACGGACTTCGGCCATGTGAAAATTCCTTCTATTTGACCGCGCCGGCCGTCATGCCGCGCGTGAAGTGTTTCTGGATCAAAAGCGCCATGATGAAGATCGGCACGGTGATCATGACGCCTGCCGCGCTCATTAATTCCCAAAGATCGCCCCGTTCGGTGCGGAAGCTGACAAGGCCCACGGGCAGTGTCACAGCGTCGCGGCGTGACAGGATCAGAGCGAAGAGGAATTCGTTCCACGTCAGGATGAAGCAGAAGATCGACGAGGTCAGGATGCCCGGCGCGGCCATGGGCAGGACGATGTCCTTGATGACGCGCAGGCGGGATGCCCCGTCGATCATCGCGGCCTCTTCGCTGTCCGTGGGAATGGCGTCGATGAAGCCCTTGATCATCCAGATGACGAAGGGTGTCACGATCGCCAGGTTGACGATGATCAACGCGATCCGTGTATCCAGCAGGCCGAGGCTGCGAAACATCAGGAAGAACGGTAGCACGATCACGACGGCGGGGATGAACTGCGTAGACAGGATCAGGAAGAACAGGAACTTGCGGCCCCGCACCCGGAAACGCGAAAAGGAGTAGGCCGCCAGCGATGCGCAGGGCACCGCAATGGCGACGGTCACGACCGCGACTATCACCGAGTTCATCACCATACTGCCCAGGTTCCACGGGTCTGAGAACACCGTGACGAAGTTTTGCAGCGTTGGCTCGAAACTGAGCGAGATCGAATAGGCATCCCGCGGCCGCTTGAAGGCGGTCAGGAACATCCAGGCGATTGGAAACAGGACCACGATCGAGATCAAAGCCAATAGGGCGCGTTCCCCCCACCATGCGAAATGCCGTTTCATGCGGTTGCCATCTTTCTTTCGCTCAGCAGCATGCGGACATACCAGGCCGAGATCAGCATCATGATCACCGTCAGGATCCAGGCGAGTGCCGAGGCATAGCCCATGTCGAACCACTTGAAGCCCACGTTAAAAATGAAGAAGGCCATCGTCTCGGTCGATGTGCCCGGCCCACCGCCGGTCAGGGTGACGACCTGATCGAACATCTTCAGCGCGAAGATGGTCTTGAGAACCGCAGTCACCATCAGGACCCCCTTCATCTGAGGGAGCACGATCCCGAAGATGATGCGCAGATTGGACGCGCCGTCGATGCGCGCAGCCTCCTCCGTCTCGCGCGGGATTGAAGCCAGTCCGCCGAGACACATGAATGTCATGTAAGGCGTCCAGTGCCAGACATCGGTGATGACAAGGATCGCCATCGCAAGGTCAGGATCCGCCAACCAGGGCGTGCCTTCCAGTGCCGGGAAAATTGCGCCAAGCCCTTTGGCCAGAACGCCAAATTCCGGATTGAACATGAAGCGGTAACTGACGCCGATCAATGCGGGGCTCATCGCGAACGGCAGGATCAGGATGACACGGGTAAAGGTGTGCATCCGTCCCTTGCGGCGCAACAGAAGCGCAAGCGACATCGCAAGGATCAGCGTCAAGATCACGCTCGTCACGACAAAGATCGTTGTGACCCAGAGCGAGTTTTGAAAGCCGCTCTCAGACGCGGCATGGACGTAGTTCTCGAACCCGACAAAACCACCGGGGCGGCGCTGCTTGGTCAGATCCCATTCGCGGAATGAGGTCACGAAGGAATAGGCCAGAGGGTAGATCGTCGTTGCCAGCACGATCACGAAGGCCGGTATCAACAAAGCGTAGGAAAGCGTTCGCTCTTTCACGACGAAACCTCCGTAAGATGCGTGGGCGAGATCTGAAAAATGGGGCAGGCTGCGGTGCAGCCCACCCCTTCCGGGACGTCACCGAATAGCGGCGATTTCCTCTGCGGCCTTGTCGAGGGCAGCCTTGGTATCCTCTTCTTCGCCAGAGGCAAGGCTCGAGATCGCCGTTTCAAGGATCTCCGCAATGCGCGGCCAGTCGTCCCCGAAATCGATGCCGTCGGCGGTGGCCAGAGCATCGGCGGCCGCCTGATGCATGCCGCCCCAGCGGGCATTCACTTCAGAGTCGGACAGGTTTGACATATGCACCGCGACCACTTCGTCCAGTTCGGGATCGAGCAGAACGTCGCGCTCAAGTGCAGGGTCGGTGAGCCAGCCGAGATATTCAGCAGCGGCGCCCTTGTTGTCCGATCCATCCGTCACGCCGAAGATCCAAGTATTGGTGTAGGTTGTCCGATCCGATCCCTCAACCGATGGCAACGACGTGAAACCGACCTGCTCGGGCGTCAACTTCGATTGCTCGGGGTCGGTCAACTGCGAGCGGACCCACCACCAGACAGGCAGCATCGCGGAATTGCCCTGCTTGAAGCTAGTGACCGCATCCTGTTCGACGAAAACCGCCGAGCCCGCGGGCGCGATTTCGTCCTCGCGCAGGAAGCCGATATAGGTGTTGGTCGCTTCGATGCCGGCCTCCGAGTTGAAGATCGGATTGCCGTCTGCGTCGAACAGATCGCCACCATTGCCCCACAGCAGGTTCATCCAGACCATCAGGTTCTGACCGTTTAGCTTGCCGTAGGGCAAGGCGACGCCCGAAACATCGCTTCTCTCCTGGATGGCCTTCGCGGCGGTCACCATTTCTTCCCAGGTCTGTGGCGGCGTCACGCCGGCGGCGTCAAATAGGTCTTTGCGATAAAACAACAGCTGCACGTGGCCACGCACGGGCAAGCCCACCAACGCGCCATCGACCATCCCATGCCGCATATGCGCCTTCGGAAAGTCGTTCAGATCGGTACCCTGCTTTGCGATCTCGTCGTCGATCGGCTGCAGAAGCATGCGCAGGGACGGCACCCACTGGTCCATGACGGAAACCACGTCGTAGTCCCCGCCACCCGCGACCATTTCGGTCGTCAGCGCCTCTTTCATGTTCGGGAACGGCACGTAGTCATAGACCACGTCGATCCCTGTCGCCTCTTCGAATTCGGCAAGCCTTGCCTCGTGGGCTTCGAACTGGCTCGATTTCACGGCGAGCACATTCACAGTCTCTCCGTCAAAAGGTTTTCCCTCTGTCGCTTCCCAAGCGAGGGCCTGCACGCCGTAGAGCGATGTTGCGATCGCAATCGCACTGGTTAAGATCTTCATGATGTCCTCCCGGTTGTTTCGCTTACACTATGCGAGATCGATCAGTTTCGTCAATAATATTATTGATAATTTTGCGTGACAGAGTGAAAACTCCTGTGTTACAAGGCTTTCCAAGCTGTTATAGGCAGACTGCGGAGTGATGCGATGCCAGAATCCTTGGTCGATGAATTAGAGAACGCCATCATCTTCGGCCTCTATGCTCCGGGGACGAGAATCGTCGAGGACCGCGTCATGGAGCGATATGATGCCAAGCGACATGCGGTCCGGAATGCCTTTGCTGCGCTCGAGTCGCGCGGGCTATTAATTCACAGACCGAACCGTGGCGTTGAAGTTGTCGAGTTCACTCCGGATGAGGTCGATGCGCTTTATGACGTGCGGATCGTTCTCGAAACTGCTGCAGCGGAGCGCACGCAACTGCCCTGCGCCTCTGAATTGACAGCCCGACTCGAGGATATTGCACGCCGACACGAACTGGCCGCGAAGGACAAGGATTTCCGATCGGTGTTCTGGCTGAACCAGGAGTTTCACGAAGTACAGTATTCCTGCTGCGAGAATCCTAGACTTGCTGAACTGATCGGCAACCACGCCCGCGCCGCGCAACCCATCCGTGTCGTCAAGTATGATGACGCGGATCACATGAAGACGATCGTCGCCCAGCATTTCGACATCATCAAAGCAATGCGCGGCACCTCGACCAAGGCGCTGATAGAAGCTGTCCGGGCCCATCTCCCAGCGTCTGCCGAGGCCTATCGCACCCTCT
>JBBKVT010000064.1:0-2581 GCA_037968535.1 Paracoccaceae bacterium | reverse complement strand
TGTTTTCGCTGAACAAGGCGGATCAGGCCAGTTCGACCGGAACCGCGATCTTCGGCGGACCGGGCGGCGGCGGCATGAGCGTCGGCATGGCCCGCAGTTTCTGCGAAACCAGCCAGCTTCTATACGAGCCCGACTGACGCGTGTCCGCGCGGCGTTCGGCCTTGGCACTTGTGCCCCGCAATGCGTGAAACCATCGAGATCGCCACCGACGGCCCCGGTCTGTACGAGTTCACCGACCGCGCGGCGCGGTTTTGCGCGGGGCAGGGCGACGGGCTGCTGAGCCTCTTTGTGCGCCACACCTCATGCTCGCTGCTGATCCAGGAAAACGCCGATCCGGATGTGTGCGCCGATCTGCAGGACTTCTTTCGCCGGATGGTGCCGCGCGGCGACGATCCCGCGATGCGCTGGATGCGCCATGTGCAGGAAGGCCTCGACGACATGCCCGCCCATATCCGCGCCGCACTGCTGCCCGTCAGCCTGTCGATTCCGGTGGCGGCAGGGCGGATGATGCTGGGGACATGGCAGGGGCTCTATCTGTTTGAGCACCGCGACCAGCCGCATCGCCGACAGGTGGTGGCGCATCTGGGCGGTTAGGGTGCGGGCAAAAGAAGGGGGGCCGCAAGCCCCCGATCGTCGCTTAAAAACGGTTGAGACCGAGTCAGGCCTTGCGGCGGCGACCAATGGCCCCAAGCCCCGCCAGACCGCCCAGCAGCAGCAAACCGGCGGCCGGCAACGGCACTGCCGACACCGTCGCGGAAGTCAGGTAGATCTGCGGACGACCCGCCGCGTTGGTGGCGAACACGAAACTGTCAGAGGCGCCGAGCGCCCCGAGGCCCTGCACCACGCCTGCAATCGCGTTAAAGCCGATCCCGCCGATATAAACCGCGTTTGCAGCGGTGATCAGGTTGTGATCCGCATCACGGACAAGAAGATCCGTGAACTTCACCACCTTGGAGAACGACAGCATCAGCGTTTCCGAGATCGTCAGGTTGTCATCGCTGGTGGCCGAGCCGAAATTGGTCGAGCAATTGCTGATCTTTCCACCGTGGCCATCCGACTTGGTGGTGTAACCGCTGTGACAAACGCCCAGACCTGCCTTGCCTCAATCAAAGAACGCATGCGCCGTCCCGCCGGGATAGGTTCCCGTCGCGTTATCCAGCGTCACGCCGCCATTGCTCAACTGAGCGCCGGTCGAGGCGGATGCTTTCAGCTGGTCGAAATCAGCCTCGTATTTCTTGCCGTAGCTGGTGTTGTTGGCGAAGAAATTGTCTGCCATCGCCGCAAAATCAAAGGTCGCCGCACTGGCGCCCGTAACACTAAATACAGATGCGACCGCAAACGCGCCCGCCATGATCAGTTTTCTCATAATTGGTTCCCTTACCTCTTACCCACCCGGCAAGATGCCCGATTTTCGCCACAATTCAATTCAATCCGGGTTTTCAGGGGGATCCGCAGGCAAAACATCTCCCGCCTCAAAACAAGCCGACCACGATCGCCAGATTGTTCGCCTGATCGCAACAACCACCCGCGCCAAAAGCCCGCCCGAACCCGGTGATTCGCCCGCCTTGTGATTGCGCAAGCGGGCCATCCTGCCGTAGTGTGCCGCCACAAACCAAGAAAAGAGCAGTTCCATGGCCGACGACCTTCTGACCGGCGCCCCTGACCACACCTATGACGCGTCCTCGATCGAGGTGCTGGAAGGGCTCGAACCGGTCCGCAAACGCCCCGGCATGTATATCGGCGGCACCGATGAACGTGCCCTGCACCACCTTGTCGCCGAAGTCCTCGACAACGCGATGGACGAGGCCGTCGCAGGCCACGCCACCCGGATCGAGGTTGAACTGCACGCCGATTATTCCGTCACCGTGCGCGACAACGGCCGTGGCATCCCGGTCGATCCGCACCCCAAGTTTCCCGGCAAATCGGCGCTCGAGGTGATCCTGTGCACGCTGCATTCCGGCGGCAAATTCTCGGGCAAGGCCTACCAGACATCGGGCGGCCTGCACGGTGTCGGCATCTCGGTGGTCAACGCGCTTTCCGACCACGTCCGGGTCGAGGTGGCACGGAACCGCGAACTTTGGGCGCAGGAATTCAGCCGCGGCATCCCGCAGGGCCCCGCGAAACTTGAAGGAACGACCCCGAACCGGCGCGGCACATCCGTCACCTTCCACCCCGACGCGCAGATCTTCGGGCATCTCAAATTCAAACCTGCGCGGCTTCTGAAGATGGTCCGCTCCAAGGCCTACCTCTTTTCGGGCGTCGAAATCCGCTGGAAATCCGCCATCGACGACGGCGAAACCCCGCTAGAGGCCGCGTTCCACTTCCCCGGTGGCCTCGCCGATTACCTGGGCGAGCAACTGACCGCAGCCTCGACCTATGCCGACCGCCCCTTCGCGGGCAAGGTCAGCTTTCAGGAGAAATTCAACCAGCCCGGCTTTGTCGAATGGGCGATCAACTGGACCCCCTCGATCGACGGTTTCATCCAGTCCTACTGCAACACCGTGCCAACCCCCGAAGGCGGCACCCACGAGGCCGGGTTCTGGGCTGCCGTCCTGAAAGGCATCCGCGCCTACGGCGAGCT
>JBBKVT010000063.1:0-4035 GCA_037968535.1 Paracoccaceae bacterium | reverse complement strand
CGGACAAATAATGGCCGGTCAGATGAAGGTGGCATTCAGCGCCAGAAAGATCCCGGCCGACAGCAATGCGGCGGCAGGCACGGTGATCAGCCAGGCGGCGACGATGGTCATGAAATGCGAGCGGCGGACGAGCTTGCGGCGGCGGCGTTCCTCGGGCGCGATCCGCCGGGCTTTCGGATCCAGCAGGCTGCGGCCCTTCGAGCGGCGTTCTTCATGCCATTCGCGGAAAAAGCCGACGCCGAACACGCCGCCGACCGCGATATGGGTCGAGCTGACCGGCAGCCCCAGCCACGAGGCGATGATCACGGTGATCGCGGCCGACAGCGCCACGCAATAGGCGCGCATCGGATTGAGCTTGGTGATCTGGCTGCCGACCATCCGGATCAGCTTGGGGCCGAACAGGATCAGCCCGAACGAGATGCCGAACGCGCCGATCACCATCACCCAGAGCGGGATCGACACCTCGCCCGCAAACTCGCCGAATTCCTCGGCATGGACGATCGCGGCCAACGGGCCGACCGCATTGGCCACGTCATTGGCGCCATGTGCGAACGACAGAAGTGCTGCCGAGATCACCAGCGGCAGGCCGAACAGCGCCTTCAGCGAGCGTTTGCGGTTTTCCAGCCCTTGCGACTGGCGCCGCACCAGCGGGGTCGCGGCGCCGTAGCAGACGGCACCGGTGACAAGTCCGATGATCAGCGCGCTGGCCATGTCGACATCGATGATCCGCTTGAGCCCCTTGAGCGCCAGATAGGTCGCGAAGGTTCCCGCCATGATGCCGATCAGCACCGGTACCCAGGTCCGCGCGGCAGCAATCTTGTCGTCGCGGTAAATGATGCGCGCCTTGATAAAGGCCAGAAAGGCCGCGGCGATCAGTCCGCCCAGCAATGGCGAGATCACCCAGCTGGCGGCAATCGCGCCCATGTTGGACCAGTTGACGGCGGCAAATCCAGCCGCGGCGATGCCCGCGCCCATCACCCCGCCGACGACCGAATGGGTGGTCGATACCGGCGCCCCGAGCCAGGTCGCGAGGTTGACCCAGAGCGCCGAGGATATCAACGCCGCCATCATCGCCCAGATGAACACCGCCCGATCAGCCACCGAGGCCGGATCGATGATGCCCTTGGAGATCGTCGAGACCACGTCACCGCCCGCCAGCAGCGCGCCGGCGGTTTCGCACAGCGCCGCGATCACGATCGCACCGCCCATGGTCAGCGCATTCGCCCCGACCGCGGGCCCCATGTTGTTGGCCACGTCGTTGGCGCCGATGTTAAGCGCCATGTAGGCCCCAAAAGCCGAGGCCGCGATCACCACGTAGGATGTCGGCTGCGCCCCCAGGAACAGCGCCGCCCCCAGTGCTGCCAGCACGATGAAGGCCAGCGACACGCCCAGGCCGACCATCGGCCGCGACACGTATTGGGTGGCATATTCGACGCGCGCGATCCGGTTGAGATCCTTGTCGAGCGTGCGCCACTGATTGTCCGTCGATCGCGTTGCCACGGGTTCCCCGCCGAGTTGAGCTTGAAGTCGGCTAACGGCTGTGGGGCCGGGATTCAACGCCAAATCCTGCGTGGCGGATCAGAATCTGTGGATGTGTCGGGTCAGAAGCCGCGAAGCAGGTCCTGCAATTGCCGCTCGTCCACCATCTCGGCTGCCTTGCGCGGGGTGACCCATTTGCGCCGGCGTTCGTCGCGTTCGGGGAAGTTGCGCGCAAGCTTGGCGACCTCGACTGGGAAGACCTGCGTCCGGCAGGTCGCCTCTGCGCCGCCTTCAAACCGCTTCTGGTAGTCAAAGGTGCCGATCGGATCGTTGGCGATGCGCCCGTCCTTGACGCCGGCCTCTTCCCAGGCTTCCTGCAGCGCGGATCCGGCTTCGTCCAGACCGTCGATCGGCCAGCCCTTGGGCAGGATCCAGCGCCCGGTATCGCGACTGGTGATCAGTAATACTTCCTTGCCGGATTTGCGTTTCCGGTAGCAAAGCGCCGCCACCTGCACCCGCTTGGGGCGCTGGAAAAGCGGAACGAGGAATTCGGACCATGCGGTCTGCAAAAACTGAGTCATTGGTATCGGCCTGCCGTTTCTTGTTTTATTAGATAGGCTTATTAGATGAAGCTTAGGTAAATTGCAAGGTTTCGCCCGGTCACGTAAACGTTTTGCCACGCTCTGTTGCGGTTTTGACCGGGGCGCTTGCATCCCGCCGCAAGCGCCATAATGTAGGGCAATGGGCAGAGAGGTGTAGCGATGGCCAAGGCACGGATCGGTCTGGTGGGACTCGGGGTCATGGGGGCCAACCTGGCGCTCAACATTGCCGAAAAGGGATTTTCGGTCGCGGTCTACAACCGCACCACCCAGCGGACCCGCGACTTCATCGCCGGGGCTGGCAGTCTGACCAAGAACCTGGTCGCCAGCGAGACGCCAGAGGCGCTGGTCGCGGCACTTTCGAGCCCGCGCGCGATCATCATGATGGTGCAGGCCGGTGCGCCGGTCGACGCGGTGATCGCTCAGCTCAAGCCGCTGCTGGACAAGGGCGATACGATCATTGACGCGGGCAATGCGAATTTCCACGACACAAGGCGGCGCGAGGCGGCGCTGGCGGCGGACGGGCTGTCGTTCATCGGCATGGGGGTGTCGGGCGGCGAAGAGGGCGCGCGGCACGGCCCCTCGATCATGGTCGGCGGCACCGCCGAAAGCTATGCCCGGATCAGCGACATCATCGAAGCCATTGCCGCGAAATACAAAGGCGTTCCCTGTGCCGCACATCTGGGGCCGGACGGTGCCGGGCATTTCGTGAAGACCGTTCACAACGGCATCGAATATGCCGACATGCAGATGATCGCCGAGGTCTACGGCATTTTGCGCGACGGCGATCATCGGCTGCCCGCCGAGATCGGCAAGTTGTTCGAGGAATGGAACGAGGGGCCGTTGAAATCCTACCTCGTCGAGATTTCGGCGAAAGTCCTTGCCGCCAGGGATCCGGCGACCGACCGGCCGATGGTCGAGGTGATTGTCGATCAGGCCGGGCAGAAGGGCACCGGACGCTGGACGGTGATCGAAGCGCTGGCGCTGGGGCAATCGGCCTCGACGATCGAGGCGGCGGTGGGCGCGCGATCCTGGTCGGCGCTGAAAGCGGCTCGCGTTGCGGGGGCGGAGATCCTCGATGCGGCGAAACCGTCCAGCAAGGAAGCCCATGCGATCCTCGACGGCGATCTGGAAAAGGCGCTGCTGGCTGCGAAGATCATCGCATATGCGCAGGGCTTCGCCTTGCTCGAAGCCGCGTCGCGGGAATATGGCTGGGATCTGGATCTGGCGCGCATCGCCGAGATCTGGCGCGAGGGCTGCATCATCCGCTCGGCGATGCTGGACGAGATGGCGCATGCGGCGCGCGACGGGTTGCCACATGGCCAGCTGATCTTTGCACCGCGGTTCGCGGACAAATTGACCAACGCTGCCAATGCTTTGCGGCGCACAGTTGCTGCAGCCGCGCTCAAGGGGCTGCCGGTACCGGCGTTTTCGGCGGCATTGGCCTATTTCGACACGATGCGGCAGGCGCGCGGCACCACCGACCTGATCCAGGCGCAACGCGACTTCTTCGGTGCGCATGGGTTCGAGCGGGTGGACGGCGGAAGCGGACACCACGGCCCGTGGGGCAGCGGGCTGACCGGCTAGAAAACGGCGCCGCCTGCAGCGGCAAGAGATCCCCGGCCCATCCTGCGGATGGAAGATGCGCTCCGCGCGGGGATATTTTCTGAACAGAAGAAACCCTCGGTTAATCGACTTCGGCCAATCTGGGCCGGCGGTACAGGCGGGGACGCCGATGACCGCAACGGAAGAAGGCGCCTCGTCCGGTTACGGGCGGGGCGCTTGCCATTCTTCTGTTCTGAAAATATCCCCGCCGGAGGCTCCTGCCACGTCCACGGGCGCGGTGGTCAGGTCCCGCGGGGCTTTGCCCGCAACGTCGGTTCGGCGAGCGTCGGATCCTCGGGCCAGGGATGTTTCGGATAACGCCCGCGCAGGTCCTTTCGGACATCACCGTAGG
>JBBKVT010000062.1:0-5616 GCA_037968535.1 Paracoccaceae bacterium | reverse complement strand
GAAGCCGAGCAGCCAGACCGAGAAGAACAGCCAGACGCCAATGATCAGCGTCAGCCAGTCCTGCCACATGCCGTCGGGTTTCCTGTAGTAATCAGACATTCCAAATCCTCCTGTTCAGTGCTGACAGAAAGAGAGGCCCGGTCCATCCGGACCCCGGCCGACGCTCGGATAGATCGAGCTTCAGTCCGGGATTCAGGTGGGTATTTTCGGTGTGGTTTCAAGGGGGTGGGGTGTTGGAGCGCCTGTTTTTTCGGTCTCCACCTGTTTCAGCGGCTCGCGGACACCACGGCGGCGATCTCCGTCGTCTCGGACGGATGCGGGGGGCGAAGCCAACCGTCCTGAGAAGGGGCGGAGTAGGGTGAGTTTTCAACCCATCATGTCGGTCTGTGTTTGGGTGGGGATGGTGGAGTGGAACCCCACCCTACCGGTGTTGTGGTTGTGCAATCAGGCGTCGAGGAATGATGGGTGAGGGCAACCGTCCTAAGACTGTGTGCGTTACGCTGGCCAAAGCCCCCTATGCTTGGAACTCTTGCCTGCGGCCGCGAAACTGAAACAGAAGTAGGAGGTAACCACAAACCACCAAAAGAATTGTGGGAGGCAACGGCACAGGCGTAATACTATGAGGCTGCAAGCCTACTGCATAGTCAAAGCCTGAATCAGATTGCATCGTAACACCGCCCGCAAGGATTCCGTTAGTGTCGAAAACCGATGCGCCTAGGAAGCGCATACTCGAATAGAAATCTAAACTGTTGCCGCAGACGTCGCCAAAGTTAACGGCGGTGCATGTTTGGTCAATACCCATTGAAGCGTCGAGATTTAGAAATCCCCCAGTGAAATCCAAATTAAAGAGCGACGTTCCCAAAGTTCCAATCGAACTACCGAATTCAGTCTGCCCGCTGCCAATTAAGCTACGAGCGAATACCGTTTGTCCGCCCACAAAAATTCCGATTCTATTATAATTCACCATCCCTTCAACACTCAAAGTTCCGAAAATATCGACTGGCAAGATAAGGGTGCCGTCCGAAATCCCCGAAAAATATATGGTATCCGACAATTGCGCGGTCACTATTCCACGACCGCCGGCCGTCTGCCCGAGAGGATTTATTCCGACTGTCTTTGTACTACCGCTTGCGCCCAATGAGCCCAAGTCTGCGCGAGCAGACAGATTTACGGTCGTGCCTGACCCACTGATGCTACAACTTCCGGAAACCGGTGCCGCACCTTCATCGAATGCGCAAACATTTGCCTCGACCTGCCCAACCACTGCAAAATAAGATGCTGCTCTTGCGTGTGCGGTTCCAAGAATAAGTAATGCTGTCGCAATTAATAGACGAATCATCATAAAACCCCTCCAGTGACAAGAAATTTTACCATGGTGCGATGCCACTAAGCTAGTGATTTGTGACTACCTCCTATTCCGCTTCCCACCCCTCTGACCAGCCCGTCCGGCCTTCGACCGCCCCGACGCATTGGAACTCGCCTCCACGGCCTCCTCAACCGCCGATTGCCGCGCCAGGGGGTCGTCCACAATCGTCAACTCTACCGTCTCCAGTCGTTTTACCTCGTCCCGCAACCGCGCGGCTTCCTCGAATTCGAGGTTCTCGGCGGCTTTGCGCATGTCGGTTCTGAGGCCATCAAGGACGGTCTGGAGGTTGGCGCCGATCATCGACTTGTCGATCTTCGCGGTGACGCGGATCATGTCGGTGTCGGCCTTGTAGAGTCCTTTCATCACATCATCGACGTTCTTCTTGATCGTCGACGGCGTGATGTTGTGTTCGATGTTGTAGGCAACCTGCTTTTCACGGCGACGGTCGGTTTCGCGAAGGGCACGCTCCATGCTGCCGGTGATGCGGTCAGCATACATGATGACGCGGCCGTCGGCGTTCCGTGCGGCGCGGCCGATGGTCTGGACCAGCGAGGTTTCCGAACGCAGGAAGCCTTCCTTGTCTGCATCGAGGATCGCGACAAGCCCGCATTCCGGGATGTCGAGGCCCTCGCGCAGAAGGTTGATGCCGATCAGCACGTCGAAGGCGCCGAGGCGCAGATCGCGCAGGATCTCGATGCGTTCGAGCGTGTCGATGTCGGAGTGCATGTAGCGCACCTTGATGCCCTGCTCGTGCATGTATTCGGTCAGATCTTCGGACATGCGCTTGGTCAGCGTGGTGACAAGCGTGCGCATCCCGTTGGCCGTGACCTTGCGGACCTCATCGAGCAGATCGTCGACCTGCATTTCGACGGGTCGGATTTCGACCATCGGATCGACAAGGCCGGTGGGGCGGATGACCTGCTCGGTGAAGACGCCGCCGGTCTGCTCCAGTTCCCACGATTGCGGGGTGGCCGAGACGAACACTGACTGCGGGCGCATGGCGTCCCATTCCTCGAACTTGAGCGGGCGGTTGTCCATGCAGGACGGCAGGCGGAAACCGTGTTCGGCAAGCGTGAATTTCCGCCGATAGTCGCCTTTGTACATGCCGCCGATCTGGGGCACGCTGACGTGGCTTTCGTCGGCAAAAACGATGGCGTTGTCGGGGATGAATTCGAAAAGCGTCGGGGGCGGTTCGCCGGGAGCGCGGCCGGTCAGATAGCGCGAATAGTTCTCGATGCCGTTGCAGACGCCGGTGGCTTCAAGCATCTCCAGATCGAAATTGGTGCGCTGTTCCAGCCGCTGCGCTTCCAGAAGTTTGCCCTCGTCGACCAACTGGGTCAGGCGCGCTTTCAGTTCGAGCTTGATGCTGCCGATCGCCTGTTTCAGCGTCGGCTTCGGCGTCACGTAATGCGAGTTGGCGTAGACGCGGACCTTTTCCATCGTGCCGGTCTTTTCGCCGGTGAGTGAATCGAATTCGCCAATGGATTCAAGTTCCTCGCCGAAGAACGACAGCCGCCATGCGCGGTCTTCAAGGTGCGCCGGCCAGATTTCGAGCGTGTCGCCACGGACCCGGAACGTGCCACGCTGGAACGCCTGGTCGTTGCGCTTGTATTGCTGGGCGATGAGGTCGGCCATGACGCCGCGTTGATCGTAGGGTTTGCCGACCTGTAGATCGAGCGTCATCGCGCCGTAGGTTTCGACCGAGCCGATACCGTAGATGCAACTGACCGAAGCGACGATGATGACGTCGTCGCGCTCCAGCAGCGCACGGGTGGCCGAGTGGCGCATCCGGTCGATCTGGTCGTTGATCTGGGACTCCTTCTCGATATAGGTGTCCGACCGCGCGACATAGGCCTCGGGCTGGTAGTAGTCGTAGAAACTGACGAAATACTCGACGGCGTTGTCCGGAAAGAAGCTTTTGAATTCGCCGTAAAGCTGGGCGGCGAGCGTCTTGTTCGGGGCCAGGATGATGGCGGGGCGCTGGGTTTCCTCGATCACCTTGGCCATCGTATAGGTCTTGCCGGTGCCGGTCGCGCCAAGCAGGACCTGGTTCTGTTCGCCGTCCCTGACGCCCTGCACCAGTTCCTTGATCGCTGTCGGCTGGTCGCCCGCCGGGTGGAATTCCGTATGCATCACGATGCGCCGCCCGCCTTCCAGCTTTTCGCGGGAGCGGATGTCGGGGGCGGGCGAATTCATCATCGGAAGTTCGGAAATGTCGGCGGTCATGGGGAATCCTTTCGGGTCCGCACACATTTGATCTTCTTTTGTTCGCGATCAAGAGAGGAACCGCCGGGATCGTCGCGCTACTGACAGCAACCGCCAATCGAGCGTCGAAACCGGAATGCAACCTATGGAAGAATAAAATGCTTGCTCGCAAAACCTTGACGTGCAAGTGTGAAGCTTCACGCGGCAGCACGGATTGCCGGGTGAGGCGCTTGACCCTCCCACCTACACCACGGCGCCTCTCCCGGCAATTCCTGCTTCGCCGGTATCCCTCTTGCGTCCCGGCGTGTATTTTCCGATAGAGGACACGTGAGCAAAGGGACCACGACCATGACCGCGCGCATCTATCGCCCCGCAAAATCCGCCATGTCGTCGGGACAGGCCATGACGCGGTTCTGGATTCTGGAGTTCACCAACGATACCGGCCGCGAGGTCGATCCGCTGATGGGGTGGACGTCATCGAGCGACACCCAGGCGCAGGTCCGGATGCAGTTTCCGACCAAGGAAGCGGCGCTGGATTATGCCAAAGAGCACCGCATCGACGCCATCGTGACCGAGCCCAAAATGCGCAAGTCGAACGTCCGCAAGGGCGGTTACGGCGAAAACTTTGCCACCAACCGGCGAGGCGTCTGGACCCACTGAGGTGGACATCCGCGCCGTTTCTCCGACCGATCCGGCGGTTTTGCCGCTGATCCAATCCCACTTGGCGCTGATGCGCGCATCGAGCCCGGCCTGCAGCATTCACGCGATGGACGCCGCCGGGCTGGAAGCTGCCGGAGCGATGTTCTTTGCGGCGATCGAAGGCGGCGAAGCGGTGGCCATGGGGGCGCTGAAGGTGATCGCGCCCGGGCACGGCGAACTGAAATCAATGCATGTGCGTGCCGAGCGGCGCGGGCAGGGACTGGCGCAGGCGATGCTTGCGCATTTGCTTGAGGTTGCCCGCGGGTCCGGTCTTGCCCGCGTCAGTCTGGAAACAGGCAGCCAGGAGGCGTTCGCCGCAGCCCGGGCGTTCTATGGCCGCGCCGGTTTCGATACCTGCGGGCCGTTCGGCGACTATATACTGGACCCCAACAGCGTATTCATGACGCGGGTGATTTGATCCGCCGGACGCTCAATAACCGCCTATATCACTCTCAAGCGACTTGATACTGATCAACGCGCGTTTCATTTGCCCCACTAAAGTTCATCCACCAACTTCGGGCAGAAGGATGAACGAAAATGACCGACAAAATCAGACGCATTGCCGTGGCGACGGATTTATCCGAACGCTCGGACCGCGCGGTCAGACGAGCCTTTCAGATTGCACGTGACCACGCGGCGGAAGTGTCGGTGGTGTCGGTCGTCGATGACGCATATCCGTCGGAGATCGTGTCCGATATGACGCCGAAGATCGAGGAACTTCTGGAGCAAATCACCGGCGAACAGGACGTGAAATCCAACATCAGCGTTCTGAGCGGCGATGTGATCGAGTCGATCTCGGAATGGCTGAGCGCGGGCGATTTCGATCTGCTGGTTCTGGGTATTCACAGACCGAAGGCGGTGCTTGACAGTTTTCGCCAGACGACGATGGAACGGCTTGTCCGCATCTCGAACGGCCCGGTGCTGCTGGTTCGCGACTTGCACGAGGGCATGTACAGGAAAGTGCTGGCGCCGGTGTCGTTCTCGAAGTCCTGCGCGGCGGTGGTGAAGGCATCTCTGCGGCTGGCTCCCGAGGCCGAGTATCGCCTGTTTCACGCCTGGCTGGTGCCGTTCGGCGGGATGACCGGCGGTATCGACAGCGACTATGCCAAGCAGGTGCGGCTGGAAGTGGAAGCTGCCGCCGACGATTGGCGTCGCGAACATCTGCCCGACGTGCCGATGCCGCAACTGGTGCACGGGGGCGTCTACGAGACATTGGCGAAAGCCGTTCGAGACTTCGAACCCGACCTTGTCGCCGTCGGTGCTCACACGCGGTCCGGGCCGGCGCTGCACCGGATCGGATCGTTTGCGGCGGAGTTGATCCGGCATCCGGTGGCCGACGTGCTGAT
>JBBKVT010000061.1:0-12683 GCA_037968535.1 Paracoccaceae bacterium | reverse complement strand
GAAACCGCCCCAGACCACGCCGATGGCGGTCAGCGAGGCAAGCGGTGCGCGTGAAATCCGCACGGCATTGACGATGGACATGCGGCTTCTCCTGCCCGTTGATCTCGGTCAGCGTTAACCCCGGGGCCAGACACAGACAAGCGCAGGGCGGCGCAAATTTGGTCTTTTCAAGCCGCCTTATCTGACCTATACGCGCGGCTTCACGCGGCCATGCACCCTTGGAGGATGTCCGCCTTAACTTTGGAGAAGAACCATGGCTGGAGAGATCCCGGATCTCGTCGCCGCGGTACGGACGGGGACAGGCAAGGGGGCCGCCCGTCAAGCTCGCCGTTCCGGCGACGTACCTGGCATTGTATACGGTGGCGGCATTGACCCGCTTCCGATCAACATCAACTACCACGCGCTGATCAAACGCCTCAAGGCGGGCCGCTTTCTGTCGACGCTGTTCAACCTGAAGGTTGACGGTCATGACGATGTGCGGGTTATCTGCCGCAGCGTGCAGCGCGATGTGGTGAAAGACCTGCCGACGCATCTCGACCTGATGCGCCTGCGCCGGACCTCGCGGATCTCGCTGTTCATCCACGTGAACTTCGAAAACCACGAAGCCGCCCCCGGCATCAAGCGCGGCGGCACATTGGTTGTTGTGCGCGGCGAAGTGGAACTGGAAGTCACCGCAGACGACATCCCGGATCACCTGACCGTCGATCTGACCGGGCTGGATATCGGCGATGTGATCCACATCAACGACATCACCCTGCCCGCGGGCGCGACGCCGACGATCAAGCGGAACTTCGTCATCGCCAACCTCGCGGCGCCGTCCAGCTTGCGTTCGGCTGACGACGAAGAGGCTGAAGTCGAGGCCGATGAGGTCGAAGCGACCGAGCAGGGCGACGACGAATAATTCGAATCCTTCCGGACCGGATGAAACGGGGCCTTTGGGCCCCGTTTTCATGTCTGCGCGTTGCATGGCCCCGCACGAATCCCTAACCTTCGACCAGCAAACCAAGGAATCCTGATGCGCCTCTTCGTCGGTTTAGGAAATCCCGGTCCGAAATATGCCCGGAACCGGCACAACGTCGGTTACATGGCGGTAAACCGGATCGCCGACGATCACGGATTTGCGCCTTGGCGGTCGAAATTCCAGGGCGTGATCAGCGAGGGTCGGTTGGGCAATGAAAAGGTCGCGCTGTTGAAGCCCGAGACGTTCATGAACCTCTCGGGTCAGTCGGTCGGCGAGGCATTGCGGTTCTACAAGATCGACCCCGCCGACGTGACCGTGTTCCACGACGAGCTGGACCTCGTCCCGGGCAAATGCCGCACCAAGACCGGCGGCGGTCATGCCGGGCACAACGGGCTTCGATCGCTGCACGGCCATATCGGTGAAAGCTACAACCGGGTCAGGATCGGCATCGGCCATCCCGGCCACAAGGACCGGGTCGCGGCCTACGTGCTGCACGATTTCACCAAGGCGGACCAGGACTGGCTGGACGACCTGCTGCGCGGCATTTCCAAAGGCGCGCCCGCACTGGCCGAGGGTGATACCGGCGGCTTCATGAACGCAGTCGCGCTGCAGGTGAACCCGGCGCGCGGCCAGAAGCCGGCGCCAAAGCAGGCCCCGGCAGAGACCGAGAATGACCAGCCCGATCCCGCACCCGACTCTCGTTCCGCATTGAAACGGCTGGTCGACCGGTTTCGGTGAGCCCCAGATGACCTGACAATCCGCACATCGCGATGGGGGCGGATACGATCCGCCACGATTCCCGCTGACATTGCAACTCTGGCCCGAAGCGATCAAACTCGATCTTGGGCGCGTCGATTTTCACGACCGCTGGGTAAACTGTAAAGCGCCAGAGAAGAGGTAGGACATGGCAATCGAGATGGACCCCTCCTTGAATGTTCTGGGCAACGCGCTGGAACCTTGCTCGTCCGATCCGATGACCGGGTTTTTCCGCAACGGTGCCTGCGACACCTGCCGCGAGGATCAGGGCAGCCACACCGTTTGTGCGGTGATGACAGACGAGTTCCTCGCCTTCTCGAAATATGTCGGCAATGACCTGTCGACGCCGCACCCGGAGTTCGGGTTTGCCGGGCTGAAGAAAGGTGACAACTGGTGCCTCTGCGCCGGACGGTTCTTGCAGGCCCATGACGAAGGCTGCGCACCAAAGGTTCGGCTAGCCGCCACCCACCGCCGCGCGCTGGAAATCGTGTCGTTGGAGGTGCTGCGGCAGAACGCGGTGCTGGTCTGACCGGAACGCGCGGCCGTCAGATACCGGCGGCACGCTGCTGCGCCTTGCTGCCAAGCAGACCGTCGCCCATCAGATCGTCGATGAACAGGCTCAAAAGCTGCGGTCGCCCGCTGACCCCGGCCTTGCGGTAGATCGCATTTGTCTGTGCCTTGACGGTGCCTTCGCTGGTGGCACGCATCCCGGCTATCTCGGCCGTCGACAGGCCCTTGATCGCGAAAAGTGCGACGTCGCGTTCTGACGGGGTCAGGCCCCAATCGTCGAACCGCTCTTCCAGCAGTTCCATGAACGCGCCCGATGCCACCCGAAGTTGCCCTTCGACCTGACGCCGCCGACGTAACGACCGCCGCAGCGCGATGGCCCCCAGCACCGCCCCCAGCACAAGACCGACGGCCGCACCGATTTCCAACAACTCGCGGGTCTGCCAGCTGATCGGGGCAGATTGAAGACCGATCACGCTGAGCAGGATATCGGACACGAAAAAGACGGCGCAGAAGACCTGCACCATCAGGAGTACAAAGATAACGATCCCGTCTCTCACGCCTGCGTTTGTCCCGTCGTCCGGTCTTGCCTCATCGGGCGTGGGTACAGAAGGCCACGCCGGTCGATCAGTCGCTCGTCGTCTTCGCCCTGCTCGCGACGGTCTTATACCGCAACATGGCTTCAGTCATCATCGCTGTCGTCGTCCTTATCATCGTCCTTATCATCGTCTTTATCATCGTCGTCGTCATCGTCATCATCACCACTGCCGTGACCGCTGTTGCTACCTGAAGCGCCGCTGCCGCCACCAGAATTGCTACTGCTGCCCGAGCTGCCCGAGCGTTGATCGAGTATCTGCACCCCGCCGACGGGTTCGCCGTTCGCAAATTCCCACAGGTCGCGCAAAATTTCACCGGTGCGCGGGTCGAGGATGATCTCGCGGCTATATTGCGCGTTGTTTGCGACGAACCGGGTCCGTCCCAAGAGCGTGCGTGATATCGCGATCCGGCCATAGCCCTGCTCATGCAGTTGCCGGACGATCTGGTCCTCGAACGGACTCGCTGACGCCATCGACGACACAATCGCCGCGGCAAGCAGGGTCGTCACGAACTGTCTGCGATTCATCTGCATTTCCGCCATCTATGCGACATGACGACCACGACGGGCCGTCATGCCGGTTTCAGATTGCATCAAACATTGACGCTTGGCCATGGCTCAAGCGGGTTGACGATCAATCGTCATCATCATCGTCATCATCACCGCCGTGGTCGTCATCGCTGTCGTCATCATCGTCATCATCGTCATCATCGTCATGATCATCGTCATCGCCATCATCGTCGTCGTCTTCATCGTCATCGTCATCGTCATCATCATCATCGTCGCCGATGAAGTCGCCGTCCTCGTCGTCGAACTCGACCCCCGGCGTGGTGTCTTCACCAAGCCGGACCCGGCCCTGCTCGTCCTTCAGCAACGCGCCGGTGGACAGGTCATAGACCATTTCACGTTTGCTATCGCCTTTGATCGCTTCGATCTTGATCTGCGACGTGCCGCGTTTTACTTCGATGCGGGTGTATCCCTGGTCCTGAAGTTGGGACACAAGGTTGTCGGTCGAGGATTGGGCGAACGCAACGGAAGCGGCAAGGGCTGCGACGGCTGCGCTCATGAAAAGTTTGGCTTTCATGTCGGTCTCCTGTAGTCAGCCCGACACGACCTGCGCCGGGTGAGCCAAGGTTTGACCGAACCGCCATCCCAGACCATTGATCTGAAGTTTAGAACCGCCCCGGTAAACCCCTGACTAACGGGCCTAAACCAAAGTTTATGCAGCGACGGTCGACCGACAGAGCTTTCTTCAGCCGCCAGTGTTGATTTCAAAGCCCAGATGCTTTGCGACGGTGAAGATATCCTTGTCGCCCCGTCCGCACATGTTCATCACGATGATATGGTCGGCGGGCAGGTCCGGCGCGATCTTCATCACATGCGCCAGCGCGTGGCTGGGTTCCAGCGCCGGAATGATCCCCTCCATCGCGCAGGACAATTGGAACGCCTCCAGCGCTTCGGCATCCGTGATCGACACGTATTCGGCCCGCTTGGTTTCATGCAGCCAGGAATGTTCCGGCCCGATGCCGGGATAATCCAGCCCGGCCGAAATGCTGAAGCCCTCCAGGATCTGGCCATCCGCATCCTGCAAAAGATAGGTGCGGTTGCCATGCAGCACGCCGGGACGCCCCCCGGTCAGGCTGGCGCAATGCTCGAACTTGTCATTCACACCCTTGCCGCCAGCCTCGACGCCAATGATCCGAACCGACGGATCGTCGAGGAACGGAAAGAACAGACCCATCGCGTTCGACCCGCCACCAATGGCGGCGATGAGCGTATCGGGAAGACGTCCCTCGCCTTCCTGTTCAGCGAGCTGCCAGCGAACTTCCTTGCCGATGATCGACTGAAAATCGCGCACCATCGCCGGATAGGGATGCGGGCCGGCCACCGTGCCGATGCAGTAGAAGGTGTCGCGCACATTGGTCACCCAGTCGCGCAAGGCGTCGTTCATCGCGTCCTTCAGCGTACCGCGACCGCTGGTCACCGGATGCACCTCTGCCCCCAGCAACCGCATCCGAAACACGTTCGGCGCCTGCCGCTCGACGTCATGCGCGCCCATATAGACGACGCATTTCAGCCCGAACTTGGCGCAGACGGTCGCCGTCGCCACGCCGTGCTGCCCGGCGCCGGTTTCCGCGATGATCCGGGTCTTGCCCATGCGCCGCGCCAGAATGATCTGGCCCAGCACGTTGTTGATCTTGTGCGCGCCCGTGTGATTCAGCTCGTCGCGCTTGAGATAGATCTTGGCGCCGCCCAGATGCTTGGTCAGGCGGTCAGCGTAGTAAAGCGGGCTCGGCCGCCCGACGTAATGCTTCCACAGATCGTCCATCTCGGCCCAGAAGCTGTCGTCAGTCTTGGCCTTCTCGTATTCCTGCTCCAACGACAGGATCAGCGGCATCAACGTCTCTGACACAAACCGCCCACCGAAATTGCCGAATCGGCCGTTTTCGTCGGGGCCGTTCATGAAACTGTTGAAAAGATCGTCGGCCATGTCACGCGCTCCTGTCAGTCCAGAACGCGTTTATAGCCTATGTGGGAAGGGGTAAAGCCAAGCCGTTCGTAAAACGCCTGCGCCCGGTCCCTCGACGCGTTCGTGGTCAGTTGGATCAAGCGGCACTCCGCCGCACGGGCGCGCGCTTCGGCATCCGCAAATAGCGCCTCGCCGATCCCTTGGCCGCGAAGGTCAGACGCGACACGCACCGATTCCACCTGTGCCCGCCGGGTGGCGCGCAGGGACAGCCCGCTGATATAGGTGATCTGGTACGTCGCGACGACGCGCCCGTCCTGCTCGCCCACGATCAGATGGTTGGCGCCCTCACGCTGCATTCGGTCGAAGGCGGCAAGGTAATCCGACTGATCCGCCGTTTCGCGCGCAGCCCCCAGCGGGTCATCGCGCAGCAAGTCGAGAACGGCGGACACATCGGCGCGGGTCGCTGCGCGAAACTTGACGCTCACGCCTGCGCGGCTTTGATGAAATTGCGGATCATCGCGGTATCCTTGACCCCCGGCGCGGTTTCAACGCCCGAGGACACATCGACCTGCCGCGCCCCGGTCAGCCGGATCGCCTCGGCCACGTTCGCCGCCGTCAGCCCGCCCGCCAGCATCCACGGCACCGGCCAGCGCCGTCCGGCGATCAGCCGCCAATCGAACGTCAGGCCATTGCCGCCCGGCAGAACCGTATCTCTTGGCGGCTTGGCATCGACCAAAAGCTGGTCGGCAACCCGGCCATACTCGTCCAGCGCATGCAAGTCGCCTTCATCTGCCACCCCCACCGCCTTTATCACCGGAAGCCCGTAGCGGGCGCGGATCTCGGCCACCCGTTCGGAGGTTTCGATGCCGTGCAGTTGCAGGAAATCGAGCGGAACCGTTTCAGTGATCTTGTCAATCGCTTCATCTTCGGCGTTGACGATCAGCCCGACCTTGGCGACACCCGCAGGCACGTCCACGGCCAATTCGAACGCTTCGTCCAGCGTCAGATCGCGCGGCGACTTGTGAAAGAACACGAATCCCACATAGGCAGCCCCGGCCGCAACGGCCGCATGAACATGCGCAGGCTCTCGCAGCCCGCAGATCTTGACCCTGATGTCGGATGCCATGCGACCGGCCTAACGCTTCGCCGAAGAGCTTTCGAGCAGCGCAAGGATGTCGTCGTCGGTTTCGGCGTTGGTCGCCTTGAGCCGGCTGACTTCTCGCTGCAGACGGTCCTTGTCGCGGCGATGGGTAACGGCGGCGGCCCGGTGCTTGTGTTCGCGGAACCATTCCCAGACAAACCCGATCAAGAGCCCGGCGACAATGCCGCCAAACACCACCAGAAACAACGGCAGGGTGACAGAACCGGCAATCCCCGTCACGGCAGACAGGTCATCGGTCAGCAACCGGACTGTCACCAGTTCCCGGTTGGCCAGCGCCACGGCAATCAGAATGATGGCCAGAATGGCAAGAAAGGCGTAACGAAGATAGCGCATTGTGGTCGGGTCCTATTTCCCGTTCAGCCGATCCCGTAACAGCTTGCCGGTCTTGAAGAAAGGGACATGCTTTTCCTCGACCTGAACGCTATCGCCGGTGCGCGGGTTCCGACCCGTGCGCGACTCGCGTTTCTTGACCGAGAACGCCCCGAAACCACGAAGTTCCACCCGGTCGCCGTGCGCCATGGCTTCGATGATCTCATCAAAGATCGTGTTGACGATACGCTCGACATCCCGCTGGTATAAATGAGGATTGTCGTCTGCGATTTTCTGAATCAGTTCCGATCGGATCATCCGTTCATCCCCCCATTTGGCGCGATGCCAGCGTTTGACCGCTTTTTGTGGCACGAGCCGGACTATAAGCGGAATCGTCGTTCAGACAAACACGAAGACGTCACTTCGCACCCTAAAATGACGCTAATACGCTGATTTTCAGCGATATTGCCGGGGGGTCGCTACGATTTCGCACCCCACCCGCGCGAATCCGACCCGCTTTGCAAGTGCAGCGAAGCGCTCGATTCGGGGGTCTGAAACGAAACGGCCCCACCAATGGCGGGGCCGTCTGCAAATCTTGTGGTCCGAAAGCCTACTTGTCGTCGCCCTTCAGCGCCGCACCCAGGATGTCGCCCAGCGACGCGCCGGAATCGGACGAGCCATACTGCTGCACGGCATCCTTTTCCTCGGCAATCTCGCGCGCCTTGATCGACAGGCCCAGACGACGGGTCTTGGCGTCGACATTGGTCACACGGACATCGATCTTGTCGCCGAGGCCGAAGCGCTCGGGACGCTGCTCGGCCCGGTCACGGCTCAGGTCGGACCGGCGGATGAAGGACTTGGCACCTTCGTATTCCACCTCGATGCCGCCATCCTCGATCTTGGTCACCTCGACAGTGATGATCGAGCCGCGCTTCACACCGCCAACCGCTTCCGTGAAGCTGTCATTGCCAAGCGCCTTGATCGACAGCGAGATGCGTTCTTTCTCGACATCGACTTCGGTCACGGCAGCTTTCACAAGATCGCCCTTGTGATAGGTCTGGATCACATCCTCGCCCCGCTCGTCCCATGACAGGTCGGACAGGTGTACCATGCCGTCGATATCGCCTTCGAGACCGACGAACAGACCGAATTCGGTGATGTTCTTGACCTCGCCCTCGACCTCTTTGCCAACCGGATGGGTTTCGGCAAAGACTTCCCACGGATTGCGCTGGGTTTGCTTCAGCCCAAGCGAAACGCGGCGTTTCGCAAGGTCGATTTCCAGCACCATCACTTCGACTTCCTGCGAGGTCGAGACAATCTTGCCCGGATGGACGTTCTTCTTGGTCCACGACATTTCGGAAACGTGAACCAGCCCTTCGACGCCCGCTTCCAGTTCCACGAACGCACCGTAATCGGTGATATTCGTCACCCGGCCGGTATGGACCGAGTTCAGCGGGAACTTGGCCTCAACGGAATCCCACGGATCGTCCAGCAGCTGCTTGATGCCAAGGCTGATGCGATGGGTTTCCTTGTTGATCTTGATGACCTGAACCTTGATGGTTTCGCCGATCGCCAGGATTTCCGAGGGATGGTTGACGCGGCGCCAGGCCATGTCGGTGACGTGCAACAGACCGTCGACACCGCCCAGATCCACGAACGCACCGTATTCGGTGATGTTCTTGACGACGCCGTCAACTGTCTGGCCTTCGGTCAGGTTGCCGATAACCTCGGCGCGCTGCTCGGCACGGGACTCTTCAAGGATCGCACGACGCGAGACAACGATGTTGCCACGGCGGCGGTCCATTTTCAGAACGATGAACGGCTGCTTCAGACCCATCAGCGGACCAGCGTCGCGCACTGGGCGGACATCGACCTGAGAGCCGGGCAGGAACGCAACGGCGCCGCCCAGATCGACGGTAAAGCCGCCCTTGACGCGACCGAAGATGGCGCCTTCGACGCGCTCTTCTTTCTCGTAGGCCGCTTCCAGACGATCCCAGGCTTCCTCGCGGCGGGCCTTGTCACGACTGATCGAGGCTTCGCCACGGGCGTTCTCGACGCGGTCCAGGAACACCTCTACCTCATCGCCGACAGCGATTTCGGGGGCTTCACCGGGGTTTGCGAATTCTTTCAGATCAACGCGGCCTTCCATCTTGTAGCCGACGTCGATGATGGCTTGTCCCGCCTCAATGGCGATGACCTTGCCTTTGACCACAGACCCTTCGTCGGGCGTGTCAATTTCGAAGCTTTCTTCCAGAAGGGCTTCGAATTCTTCCATAGTTGTTTTAGCGCACATGCGTGTTCAGTTCCTTTTCATAACGATTATTCCGGCCATGCGGTTGTCTCCGCAGGTCTTTCGGGTTGGTGCCTTGCTGCCCGCGCGTGCCGTAAAACAATCAGGGCCGGTGGTTAACCCCGACCCTGCTCAAGTCATGTTTCACGGGCTCTGACGGCCTCTTTGACGCAGGCGCGTATAGGCGATGGCGGTGCGGATGGCAAGAGCCGCGCGCAGCCCTAACCGGCCCTTAACCGATGCGCCGCTAAACCTGTCGCCGGATCCAAGCGCGGCCTGACGCGGCCTCGCACCCAAGGAAATGTGGTTTCAGCACTCCCCGAAGACCGGGGGTTCCCTGATCCTGCTGGCAGACAGGGGGAAATCCCCCGATAGGGCCGGGTTTCAAACCCCGGACCGGAAACCGCAATGCCCACGGGCGGCGCCGCCTGTTTCCCTCTCTACTCAGGTCCGTTGCCGGACCATCCGAGCCTACCGACCCGCAAGGGTTCCCCGACCGGCCGCCGCGCCCGCGCCGGGCCAAGGCCGTTTTCAATCGCAGCACAAAGTTTTTGCAGTGCAGCATCTGGACGCGCAAGATTATTCCCATTAACCTCACCGCTGGATAATTTCATTACCAACGGACGCGCCGCATGACCGACCTGCCCTCCCGCGACAAACCCTGGCTCTTTCGCACTTACGCGGGCCATTCCACCGCCAAAGCCTCGAACGAGCTATATCGCGGCAATCTCGCCAAGGGTCAGACCGGCCTCTCGGTCGCCTTCGACCTGCCGACGCAAACCGGCTATGACAGCGATCATGAATTGGCACGCGGAGAAGTCGGCAAGGTCGGCGTCCCGATCAATCACCTCGGCGACATGCGTGCGCTTTTCGCCGATATCCCGCTCGATCAGATGAACACGTCGATGACGATCAACGCCACCGCCCCGTGGCTACTGGCTCTCTACATCGCCGCCGCCGAAGAACAGGGTGCCGACATCGCCGCCCTGCAAGGCACCGTGCAGAACGATATCATCAAGGAGTACCTGTCGCGCGGCACTTATATCTGCCCGCCCGCCCCAAGCCTGCGGATGATCACCGATGTCGCCGCCTATTCCCGGCAGCACCTGCCGAAATGGAACCCGATGAACGTCTGTTCCTACCACCTGCAAGAGGCGGGCGCGACGCCGGAACAGGAACTCGCCTTTGCATTAGCGACCGCCACCGCCGTGCTCGACGATCTGAAAACCAAGGTCGCGCCCGCGGATTTCCCCGAAATGGTCGGCCGGATCTCGTTCTTCGTCAATGCCGGCATCCGCTTCGTGACCGAGATGTGCAAGATGCGCGCGTTCGTGGAGCTTTGGGATGAGATCACCGCGGAACGCTACGGTGTCGAAGACCCGAAATTCCGCCGCTTCCGCTACGGCGTGCAGGTCAATTCCCTCGGCCTGACAGAGCAGCAGCCGGAAAACAACGTCTACCGCATCCTGCTGGAAATGCTTGCCGTAACGCTCTCGAAAAACGCCCGCGCCCGCGCGGTGCAACTGCCTGCCTGGAACGAAGCGCTTGGCCTGCCCCGCCCGTGGGACCAGCAATGGTCGCTTCGGATGCAACAGATCCTCGCCTATGAAACCGACCTTCTGGAATATGACGACCTCTTCGAAGGCAACCCTGCCGTCACCGCAAAGGTCGAAACCCTCAAGGAAGGTGCCCGTGCAGAACTCGCCCAGATCGACAGCATGGGTGGCGCTGTCGAAGCCATCGGCTACATGAAATCCCGCCTGGTCGAGGCCAATGCCGACCGCATCGCCCGCATCGAAAGCGGCGAAACCACCGTCGTCGGCGTCAACCGCTGGCAGCAGGGCGAAGCCTCGCCGCTGACCTCCGTTCCCGAGGCGATCATGATGGCCGACAAGGACGCCGAAGCCGACCAGATCGCCCGCCTGACGGACTGGCGCGCGACTCGCGACGAGGCCGCCGTTCAAACCGCCCTCGACACCCTCCGCCAAGCCGCCAAGTCAGGTGACAATATCATGCCGCCCTCGATCGCCGCCGCGAAAGCCGGGGCGACGACCGGCGAATGGGGCGACGTGGTCCGCGCCGCCTTCGGCCAGTACCGTGCCCCCACCGGTGTCTCCGCCAACCCCTCGAACCGCACCGAAGGACTCGACGAGATCCGCGCCGCCGTGAACATCGTCTCGGACCGGCTTGGCCGTCGCCTGAAGTTCCTCGTCGGCAAACCCGGTCTCGACGGCCATTCCAACGGCGCCGAACAGATCGCCGCCCGCGCCCGCGATTGCGGCATGGACATCACCTATGATGGCATCCGCCTGACCCCCGCCGAAATCGTCGCGGCGGCCGAGGACCAGCAAGCCCATGTCATCGGCCTCTCGATCCTGTCGGGCAGTCATGTGCCGCTGGTCGAGGAATTGATGGACCTGCTCAAGTCCGCCAACCTCACCAACATTCCCGTCGTCGTCGGCGGCATCATCCCCGAAGCCGACGCCGCCCACTTGCACGAAATCGGCGTCGCGCGGGTCTATACCCCCAAGGATTTTGAGCTGAACCGCATCATGTTCGACATCGTGGCGCTGGTGGACCCCAAGGCGGTAGCAGCCGAGTAGAACCGGCCGCTATCGTTATTTGTCCACAAATATTTTCGCGCGAAGCGCATTCCTGCACATACCCTGTTCACCGACGCCCCTTTTCCTGCGCACCCCATCGCCCCATATTGGGACCAACCCAAAGGAGCAAACCCATGAGCTTCAGACCTGTCAAATCCACATCCGCTGCGCAGCCCACGCTGGAAGGCGCGGGCGTTCACCTTTACCGCGCCTTCGGCTTTCGCGAACCGAAAGAATCCGATCCGTTCCTGTTGTTCGACGATTTCCGCAACGACGACCCCAGCCAGTATGCCAAGGGTTTCCCCTGGCACCCGCATCGCGGCATCGAAACCATCACTTACGTGCTCGAAGGCGAGGTCGACCACGGCGACTCGCTGGGAAATCGCGGCACGCTTGGCGCGGGTGCAGTGCAATGGATGACCGCCGGATCGGGGATCATGCATCAGGAAATGCCGCGCGGCAACAAAGCCGGGCAGATGCACGGTTTCCAGCTTTGGGCCAACCTGCCCTCCAGCCTCAAGATGACCACGCCGCGCTATCAGGACATCCAGGGCAGCGACATCCCCGAGATCACCGACGATGACGGCACCCGCGTCAAGGTCATCACCGGCACCTTCTGGGGCAAGTCCGGCCCGGTCGACGGCATTGCCGCCGAACCAATGTATCTTGATGTCTCGGTGCCGCCCAACACCCGCAAGACGCTGCCGGTTGACACCTATTCCAACGCCTTCGCCTATGTCTTCGCAGGCTCCGGAGCCTTCCGCGATGCCTCCAACCCGCAAGGTGTGCGGGTGGAAAAGGAATTCGACGGACATGAACTCAACATCCGCGACCTTTCCGGAAACCGCACGCTGGTGCGCTTCGACACCGGCGACGCGGTGAGCGTGCAGTCTGGCCCCGACGGCATCCGATTCCTCTTGATCTCGGGCCGCCCGATCGAGGAACCGGTGGCCTGGCACGGACCCATCGTGATGAACACCCAGGCCGAGTTGCGCCAGGCGATGCAGGATCTGCAAAACGGAACCTTCAT
>JBBKVT010000060.1:0-5928 GCA_037968535.1 Paracoccaceae bacterium | reverse complement strand
TTCATTGCCGTCGCGGTTCTGGGGCTGACATTGCGGCGTATCGAGAAAGATCATCATTTCCATCGGCGGTTGCACGATTTTTCAGAATCCATCGAGCACGCGCTGACCGCGCTGCTTCTGATCGCACTGGGCAGCGTCATGCCGATCCTGTTCGCCGATCTGACCTGGGCGCACTTCGCAGTGGCCGTTTTGCTGATCCTGGTGATCCGCCCGCTGTCGGGATGGATTGCTCTGCTGAAGACGGACCTCGACAGCCGGGACAGGGCGGTGGTTTCCGTCTACGGGGTCCGCGGCATCGGCTCGATCTACTACCTATGCTATTCAGGGAGCCATATGGAGTTCGCCAACGAGGCCCAACTCTGGTCCCTCATCGCTCTTGTCATTCTGATGTCGACAATCCTGCACGGGTTCAGCGTCGGATGGGCGATGGACACTCTGAACGAAGATTGAGCGCATGTTCGCATGCCTTGGCATACCTAAAGGATGGCGCTTTCTCGGTTGGAAAGAAATCCCTGGCGTCCCGCGCGCATCTCTAGTCTCTCGCTCCGGCGACGTAATGACCGTTTCGGCAAAATCGGTGGCCGTTGCCGGTTCCTCCTTTTTTGCGATTGATGCAGGATCGGACGTTGACTGCGCCATGCAGGAATGGCCGCCTAACTGAGTTGCAGACAAGCACATCCACTTCCTGGCCAATCTTTGAAAAGGGCCAACCTCGGCGCGCCGAGCGGTGCAGCAAGCGCAAACCTGACTTCAGCTGCAGTGGTCTGTTTGGCCCAAAACTACCATTCGTGGCGCATTGCACCAAGGCCCGATATCGTCTCCGACTTGAAATCGCAGCAAGCACTTCCCCCCGCCGCAGTGCAATTAGGCGGCGCGCGAATTGCCTTTAGGAAGGCGTTTATCGGCGATGGCGAGATTTTGCGGTGAATGGGATCGGACGCCGATTCTCCCGATGCGGTGCTGCCCATCATAGTTGTTTTCTGCCATGCGGCGGACAGGCCGCCGCATGGATGGGCGAGATCGGATGGGGGACTACTTGAGAAAAGCCGTCCTGGGATTCAAGGCTCCAACAAACGCAATGAGCTGATTCAATTCCACGTCGCTGAGATTCAGCGGTCGAAGTTCGGTATGGCCGACTTGTGCGTCCGGGGCGGACTGATAGTGCTCGATCACGGCCTTGAGCGTCGCGATTTGGCCCGCGTGCATGTAGGGCGCGCGGGTCGCGGCTCCGCGCAGCGATGGGGTCTTGAAGGCGCCCGGCTCGTCAGGACCGCCAGCCGTCATGAATCTAAGTTCCGTGCATTCTTCAGGTGCCGCATCGCTGAAATCACCTAGGCAGTTGAACGGGTCATCGCGGACAAGAACTGCACCTGCGGCACGTCCGACGTCCTCGGAGGCGCTGGGCGCGGCGGCGACGCCGGTATTGTGAAAGTGGTTGTCGCTAATGAGCGGACCGTTGTGGCAGTTGACGCATTCGCCCTTGCCGAGGAACAGTCGCAGCCCCGCGATCTCGTCGTCAGACAGGATATCGCTCTCTGTCCCTGAAAGCAGCGCCGCCGCATAGGCATCGAACCGCGTTGCGGCGGGCTGGATCGTGCGCTCGAAGGCCGCAATGGATTTGCCGATGTTCGCGAAGACTTGCGACACCGCACGGCGATCCCGCTCCTGCATCGCTCGCCATGCGGCACCGGTTTCGGGATCCTCCACTGGACCGGCCCGTCGCGGCAGATGCTCAAGTTCGGGAAGCGCGCCGAACAGCGCCACGTAGGGCGCGCGGTAGGCTTCGGCAACTAGGTGTGCATATTGGGTGCGGTCGCCGCCATGTTCCACCGGGCTTTCCATCGGGCCAAGTGCCTGCGACCAGAGGCTGTCCTTGCGCCCGTCCCAGAATAGGAACGGGCTATAGGTCATGCCTGCGATGGGCATGGTCCGCCGCGCAGTCGTGCCCACGCCCCGCCCGAGCGGCAGGTCGTCCTGGAACTGGCGATCCGGCAGATGGCAGGTCGCGCAGGACACGGTGCCATCGACACTGAACCGCTGGTCGGAGAATATCGCCCGACCCAATTCCACGGCGCGCGGATCGTCCGCGACGCTGTTCGACGGGTCTGGCGGCACCGGGCCAAGTTCCGCAAGCGAAAGCGATGCGATCTGGCTCTGTTCTTCGACCGACCAGTCCGGGACCGTTGCCGTGGAACCGAAGTTTGCTCCCAGCGCCCCCAGCCCGAAAACGCCGATCGAACAATACTGCAGAAAAGTCATGACAATCCTCACAGCACAAGATTGAAGTTCACGAGGTCGCGCCCGTCCACGCCGTCGATGGCGACCTCGAACGTCCACCAACCGCGCATGTTGAACTTCACGCCTTCGATCAGGTAGCGGCCATCGCCGAAATTCTTCGTGACCTGCGGTGCTGTCGGAAGCCCGTGGCCGTGCTGCGGCATCCCGCCGCCGATCGCGATGTCGGCCCGGGTCAGGGGAGCGCCGGCCGTGGTTTGCAAGGTCACGGTCCAGGAATGCATCTTCCCGACCGTGACCGGCATGGGCGCGGGCGATAGCACGGCGCGGTAAAGCCCGCCATTCGACAGCTTTGCCAGCGAGAGGTCTAGATCGCGGGGCACTGAACGTGAGAAAAGCCCGGCGGTTGCACCCCCTGCAAGCGCGAAGGAAACGGGAATGGAAAGCAGGATAGACCTGCGGGAGACGAGGGAAGTCATGTGGGTTCCTTTTTGTGAATGGTCCGGTCCAAGCCGGAGACGCCACTCCATACCAGCGTCGCTGAGCCGGGCGATTGAACAAAACGGCTGACTATTCAGTCGCCCCGGATACCGGTAAAAGAAGCCATGAAACACGTCGCACGCGGACGCATCGTTCTGTGGGAGGGTGCCAGTCTCTGGGCGTTCGAGGTGCCGCCTGAGGCAACAATCCGGCGCAGCACCAATTTCCACGCACACCATGCCATCCAGTTGACGCTTTCTGTGGGCGGCAGTTTCTCATTCCGGATCGACGCCGGGGTGGTGGAGGGCCCAGTGGTGCTCATCGCGCCGGATGTGCCGCATGCCTATGCTCCGCAAGGTCGGAACGCGATGATCTTTATCGAACCCGAAAGCAGGATTGGTGCGGCAGTCCTACGCAATCTTGCAGGATGTAGGTCCGCGCGGCTCGATCCGGAAAAGTTCGCGGACATCGCGACCCGCCTGGACTGCATCTGGAAGCATCCTCGTCCGGATGACATGAGCCTCGCCGGACTGGGGCGGGAGCTTGCGGCACGCCTTGCGGGCACGGACTCCGCTGTGCCGACGGTCAACACCCGTATCGCACGGGTGCTCGACAAGTTGTCCAAGGATCTCGATTCGCGGATGGACCTGCGCCGGGCGGCACACATCGCCTGCCTCTCGGAAAGCAGGTTCAGCCATCTCTTTGTCGAAGAGGTCGGGCTGCCGTTTCGCACATACCTGCTCTGGCGGCGGCTTATGGTTGCGGTGACCGGAATTGCGGCGGGAACCAGCCTGACCAACGCCGCGCATGACGCGGGCTTTGCCGATTCAGCACATTTCAGCCGCACCTTCCTGCGGATGTTCGGTGTTCCGGCTTCTTTGCTGCAGGTGATCTAAGGGCGCCACATTGGACCTGCGGCCGCCTGTCAGGCGACGCGGCATTTTTCGCCAAGATTAGCTCTTTCGTTCAAGCGCAGACCCTGCGGTAAAGCCTATGTCGGTTGCCGAAACTTGACTGCTGGCCAAGCGCCTGCCTCATCACATGAATGAAAGGACCCTTCGATGGAATATTTTCTCGGCATATCGCTCGCTTTCGGCGTGTCGCTGTTCGGAACGCTGGTCGGTTTCGACCGCGATCGCGCCTATTACCCCGTCATTATGGTGGTCATTGCGTCAACCTACCAGCTATTCGCGGTCATCGGCGGCGCCTGGCACGCGCTGAGCCTGGAATCTGTAGGTTTCGTGAGCTTTGTGCTGGTTTCCGTCATCGGCTTCAGAACCAATCTCTGGTTGGTCGTCGCCGCTCTGGCGGGCCACGGTGTCTTCGATCTTGTCCACCCTCATGTCATCGCCAATCCGGGTGTTCCTGCTTGGTGGCCGATGTGGTGCCTGTCCTACGATGTCAGCGCCGCATTGTATCTGGCCTGGCTTTTGAACCGCTCCGGGCTACCCGCTCGCCCGCGTGACGGCCAGATTTCCGAAACGCGCAAGCGCGCACCCGTGACGGACCTTCTGGTCCACCCGATCCGTCCCCATGTGCAGGCAGAACTCGACGCCGCCGCCGCCAGGGGCGCAGATTTCGCCGCGAGCTTCCGGAAGCTTGAGCGTGCGCACGTTCTGTCCCAGGTCTCGACGCGCGAGCACGTTCGGGTCCACTGGCACATGCTCGTCTGGGCCGTGCGGCAGCGCGATACGCGTGAATTCTTCGGCCAGATTCTTCGGATCGTCGGCGCGGCCACGAAAACCGCAATTGGACTGGTGCCAACAGGAAATACCGGCGGCTCGAACGTTGGCCCGTTCCGGCGGATGCCAGTTTCCGACGAATTTGCCGCCGTTCTTGCTGACGCTTCAAAGTGAGAGTCACATAAGGGAGGCGAAATTGCTGAACTGGCCTCCCTTTAGACGACCACTTTAGACCGCCCACCCGAAAGGCAATGACCGCATTCTGCGCTTTCCACCGCTTGGTCGTCGGCGCAGCATTCGGTAGAACGGGCTCTCTGCCGTCCTTAGTCCGTCCGCTACGTATGACCGGTCTCAAAAGGCGAACGGCATGTGCCGTTCACCCAGCGTTCAAATGTCGATCTTCTCTGCAATGCTTAAGGCGTCTTCAAGCTCGACACCAAGATACCGCACTGTGCTATCCACCTTGGTATGGCCAAGCAAAAGCTGGACCGCGCGAAGGTTGCCGGTTTTTCGGTAGATCAGTGCTGCTTTGGTGCGCCTGAGCGAATGGGTGCCATATCCACTTGGATCACGGCTAACTCTTTTCCGAAGGAGGGCCAGAAATGAAGGGAGACTCTCTAGATCGGATATTCGCCCAGAACCTGGCCATGATCGACACGCGGCTGACGCCAATGGCGGCAAATGTATTCGGTCGATTGTTGTTTCACAGAAACTCCCGGAACGGCCTCTGTTTCCCAGGTCTCGAGGTAATTGCATTTGACCTGAATTGTTCGACCCGTACCGTTCGATCGGCACTGAGGTTGCTGGAAAGTACAGGCTACATCAAGACAGAGCGGCGGTGGCGCGGAACAAGATCCAATCGCTATGATTTGTTCATTCCCAGCGGAAGAATGGCGTATGACCAAGCGGAAGAAGAGCGCCTGAATTACCGGAACGGTTCTTCCCGCCAACAGAGGAAAGAAAATAATAATGAACAGAGAGGAAGATCGCCTGGAAACACGGGGAGAGTCCGACCTACTAACCGACCCAGGCCAAACGAACGGCAGAATGCCAAGAACATAGGGGCGCTTCACGCCAAGGTGCTCGAAACATCGGGCGGTGGTGATGTCGGTTGGGAGATCGCCATGGGCATCGAAGACGGAGCGCGTGAGGCGATCGAGTGTGCTTACCAATCAGGGGCGCTCGACCTTGCACAGGCTGTCTCTGACTGGGTCGACCGCCTTGCCGATTGAGACTCACGCATCCCGAGCTTCGTTTCACGGAGGCTCGGGTACCAAGCATCCTGGATTCGCATAATCGGGCAAACACGATGATCTCGGGTCTGGGATGGGGTATCGAGTTTCTGAGGAGAGCCAGCTCAGACCGGTCGGACAACATCTGTTTTTGTGAGTTCGTATTTGGAGAAGAAAGCCCATTTGAATGCGCGTGCAGGACATCAGTGGGGCGGACCGGTGCGTATAGCGTTGACTGCATCGACCAACCCAAACTCATCATCTTGGACTGTACAGACGCCTAGAATTTTGTGAGCTGA
>JBBKVT010000059.1:0-4339 GCA_037968535.1 Paracoccaceae bacterium | reverse complement strand
CGCGCCAGCCAGGCCCGCCGCTGGGTGGTCTACGAGGCGCTTCGAAACGGCAATTACTACCCCTGGGACTACCAGCCGCTGCAAAAGGCGTCCGAGCGCTACATGCGCAACCACATGGACCTGAACGTGGTCGAGGAAAATGCCCGCTACCCACGTGGGGTGCAGGAATGATCACTGTTTATGGCCGCGCCACCTCTTCCAACGTTCAGGTCGTGATGTGGGGCATCGCCGAACTCGGCATGCCATACGAACGGCTCGACTACGGCCACGTTCATGGCGGGCTGGACGATCCGGATTTCCGCGCGATCAACCCGCACGGTCTGGTCCCCGCACTCCGCGACGGCGATCTGACGATGTTCGAAAGCAGTGCCATCCTGCGCTACCTCGCCGCTCGCTACGGCGATGGCGGCCCATTCTGGCCAGCCGACGCCATAGAACGCGCCACGATCGACAAATGGGCCGAATGGGGCAAGACCTCGTTCTGCCGTGATTTCACTGCGCCGATCTTCTGGCTGCGGGTCCGCACCGCCGCCCGCGACCGGGATGAGGCGGAACTGGCCGCGCATATCGCGACCTTCGAAACCCGCCTCGACCGGTTGCAGGATCAGCTTGACCGCCATGACTATGCCGCGGGCAGCCAGCTTTCGCTTGCCGATATCGTCATTGGCCATGTCCTCTACCGCTGGTTCGACATCGATGTGCCGCGCCAGCCCCGCGCGCTGGTCGAGTCCTACTATGACCGCCTGACCAAGCGCCCCGCCTATCGCGATCACGTCATGATCCCTTACGATTCCTTAAGGGTCGAGGGCGCATGACCGAGGCCGACTACATCATCGTCGGGTCCGGGTCCGCCGGGGCGGCGCTGGCTTACCGCCTGTCAGAGGACGGCAAGCATTCGGTTTTGATCGTCGAATTTGGCGGCACCGATGCGGGACCGTTCATTCAGATGCCCGCGGCCCTGTCCTACCCGATGAACATGTCGCGTTATGACTGGGGGTTCATCAGTGAACCCGAACCGCATCTGAATAACCGCCGACTGGTGGTCCCCAGAGGCAAGGTGCTGGGCGGCTCGTCCTCGATCAACGGCATGGTTTATGTGCGGGGCCATGCGCATGACTATGACCACTGGGCGGAGGCGGGCGCAGACGGCTGGGGCTTTGCCGATGTGCTGCCCTATTTCAAGCGGATGGAAACCTGGCACGATGGCGGCCATGGCGGCGACCCGGATTGGCGCGGCACGGATGGACCGATCCATATCTCTCGTGGGCCTCGGCTGAACCCGCTCTACAAGACCTTCGTTCAGGCGGGCGCAGAGGCGGGATACGAACTGACGGACGACTACAACGGGCAAAAGCAGGAAGGCTTCGGCCCGATGGAGGCGACGATCTACAAGGGTCGCCGCTGGTCCGTTGCCAACGCCTATCTGCGGCCCGCTCTCAAGCGTCCAAACCTGCACCTGCTGAAAGGCCTCGCCCGCAGGGTTGTCATCGAAAACGGGCGCGCCAGCGGCGTCGAGATCGAACGCGGCGGCAAGGTCGAGACCCTGACAGCGCGGCGCGAGGTGATCCTCGCGGCCTCCTCGATCAACTCGCCCAAGCTCTTGATGTTGTCCGGCATCGGCCCGGCTGCGCATTTGCAAGAACACGGCATTGCGGTCATCGCCGATCGCCCCGGTGTTGGCGCCAACTTGCAAGACCATCTGGAGGTTTACTTCCAACAGGCCAGCACCCAGCCGATCACGCTGTTCAAACATTGGAACCTGATGGGGAAGGGCTGGTCCGGCCTGCAATGGCTTCTGACCGGTTCTGGCCTCGGCGCGTCGAACCATTTCGAGTCCGCCGGTTTCATCCGCTCGCGCGCCGGTATCGATTACCCTGATATCCAGTTTCACTTCCTGCCGATGGCGGTGCGCTACGACGGCAAGGCGGCGGCTGAAGGCCATGGCTACCAAGCCCATGTCGGCCCGATGCGCGCCAAATCGCGCGGAACCGTGTCGCTGCGATCCCCCGAACCCACGGACGCACCGGTGATCCGGTTCAACTACATGTCCGAGGATCAGGACTGGGTCGATTTCCGCGCCTGCATCCGGGCAACCCGGCAGATTTTCGGCCAACCGGCATTCGATCCCTACCGCGGCAAGGAAATTCAGCCCGGCAAGGACGTGCAGACCGACGACCAGATTGACGACTTCCTGCGCCAGCACGCCGAAAGCGCCTATCACCCGTGCGGCACCTGCAAGATGGGCCGCCGCGACGATCCGCAAGCAGTGGTCGACCCGCACGGACAGGTGATCGGAATTGATGCACTCCGCGTCGTGGATTCATCGATATTCCCGCGCATAACCAACGGTAACCTGAATGCCCCCTCGATCATGGTGGGTGAGAAAATCGCAGATCACATTCTTGGAACAGACCCGCTACCGCCCGAAAATGCGGAGCCTTGGATCAACCCGAGATGGGAAAGGTCCGACCGATGATGCACAGCAGCGATTGATGTGTATTCTAGGACGGAAGAATCGGATGGCCGGTCACGGTCACCAAACGACAACAGGGAGATTACGATGTCGAAGGAACTTGAATATTTCAGCAAGAAGGTCGCGCGCGGCCTGATGGACCGGCGTGCTTTCATGGGACGTGCAACGGCACTTGGTGTAAGCTCTGCGATGGCGACGGGGCTGCTGACCTCGGCGGCCCGTGCCGAAGGCCCGGTGAAGGGTGGCCATCTGAAAGCCGGCCTTCAGGGCGGCGAATCCACCAACAGCCTCGATCCGGCAACCTATGCCTCTGACGTGCCTATCAACTTCGGCAACTGCATCGGCGAGACGCTGACCGAAGTGAACCCCGAAGGCGTGCTGGACTTCCGCCTTGCCGAAAGCGTCGAGGCCTCTCCGGACGCGAAAGTCTGGACCTTCAAGATCCGCGAAGGCGTGGAATTCCACAACGGCAAGACAATGACGCCGGAAGATGTGATCGCGACGCTGGAACGCCATTCGGACGAGAACTCCAAATCCGGCGCGCTGGGCATCGTTCAGGGCATCGAGTCGATGGCCGTCGATGGACAGCATGTCGTGCTGACACTGGCCAATGCCAACGCCGACCTTCCCTACCTGATGGCTGATTATCACCTGATGATCCAGCCCGGCGGCGGCAAGGACAACCCGACCGAGGGGACCTTCACCGGACCTTACAAGGTGACCGAGAACCAGCCCGGCGTGCGCCAGGTTGGCGAGCGTCACGTGAACTACTGGGACGCCGCGAACCGCGCCCATGCGGATTCGGTCGAGGTCCTGACGATCAACGATCCGACCGCCCGTCTTGCCGCGCTGCAATCGGGGCAGGTCCACATCATCAACCGAGTCGAGCCGAAAGTCGTCGAACTGGTCAAGCGGGTGCCGGGCGTCGAAGTGAAAAGCGTGTCCGGGCGCGGTCACTATGTCTTCATCGCCCATGTGAACACCGAGCCCTTTGCGAACAAAGACCTGATGATGGCGCTGAAATATGCGATGAACCGTCAGGAAATGGTCGACAAGATCCTTCAGGGCTACGGATCGGTCGGCAATGACTTCCCGATCAACGGGGCCTATCCGCTGTTCTCGGACGATATCGAGCAGCGCGAGTACGACCCCGACAAGGCCGCGTTCCACTACAAGGCATCCGGTCATGACGGCCCGGTTCTTCTGCGTACCTCTGACGTGGCATTTCCCGGAGCGGTGGACGCAGCGCAGCTCTACCAGCAAAGCGCCAAGGCCGCCGGCATCAACATCGCGGTCAAGCGTGAACCCGGTGATGGTTACTGGTCGGAAGTCTGGAACGTGCAGCCGTTCTGCACATCCTACTGGGGCGGGCGTCCGGTGCAGGACCAGATGTACACGACCGCCTATCTTACCGGTGCGGACTGGAACGACACCAAGTTCTTCAACCCGGCCTTCGACCAAATAATAATCGCGGCCCGCGCTGAACTGGACGACGCCAAACGCAAGGCGATGTACCGCGACGCGGCAGTGTTGCTGCGCGACGAAGGCGGCCTGATCCTGCCGATGTTCAACGACTTCATCGACGCGATCAGCCAGGATGTCGGCGGTTGGATCAAGGATCCCAACAGTGGCATGATGGGCGATCTCGCCCTCGTGAAATGCTGGCTGAACGCGTAACACCCGGATGTCAGCCATCCTGAAACTGGTAGCCCAGCGCATCGCGCTGGGTGTCCTGTTGCTTCTGGCGTGTTCGGTGCTGATCTTCGTCGGCACCCAGATCCTGCCGGGCGATGTCGCCCAAAGCATTTTGGGACAGTCGGCCACGCCGACCGCCCTTGCCAACCTGCGCGAGGAACTGGGGCTGAA
>JBBKVT010000058.1:0-2658 GCA_037968535.1 Paracoccaceae bacterium | reverse complement strand
CCCATTGGCTCGAAGTGCATATTAACTCCCTGGCGTTGACCTGAACCCATAACTTTTAGTAAGTCCTCTACAGCTTGTAGAGTGACGGGAGCGCCTAACGCATCACACGCATCACGAAGATTAGAGGCCGTCTGACGCAGGCGCGCAAAATCACCTTCTGGCAGGTCAAGCGGTTTATTGTCAAAGTGCGATGACAACCATTGGTTTGTGGCTCCAAACAAACTTACAGCGTCCAAAAATGACCTGGCGTAAATCTCTAGCACTTCCAGAAAGCTCCAAAGGCGGTAATTCATACTACCGATCCCCTTTGGGTACGGAAAGTATAATAACACCAAAACTTTAGGGTCAGGCGGGTCTGACCAACTACGAAAACACCCACCGCAAATACCACTGAGACCGCGCCTCAGCGCCGCACAGAGTCAAGGACCAGCCGCAACTCAATTCCGGGCAACGGCAGGCCGGGAAGTCGCTCCCGGCCCTCCTGAGTCCATACAGAGAGTTTCCGCTCTAAAGGACCACCATGGGGCCGCTCACCCCTGAGAGCCTTTAATAGCCCCTGTCGTGAAGTCCGCAGATCTTTGGCTGCGTCCATAGAGCGGGTCATTAGTGTCGGGCTTGAGATTTTTGGACAAGTATTTGCGATTCTGCGCTAAAGCGACAAGGGGGGCAACTGTGTTCTGGCAGAACGCGTTTCTAAATCGCCCCCGCATATTGGGATGGGACCCCTATGGAAGCACAGACAGGGGCCCCCCTGTCCAACCGGTGGGTACCCCTAAGCCCCAAAAACAGACGCTCGTGGCTTTTTACGACGCGAACCAACGCGTCAATTTTTGCTGAACTGAAATGGTGCTGACCAGAAATGATCTATTGCCCAAGGATTCAACGACATAGCAGGGGCCCAGACCCTAAGCCGTTGTCCGATTCACCCGTCGCAAATGAGTGCGCGCAAGACGGGGCAGCACCCGTAATCGTGGTGTCCATATCGGTGTCCAGTTGGAATTCGCCCTACCGTATGCGCCATAAAACCCTGTAAAATATGGTTATTCGGTGAATCGGACCTTGCCGATATAGGGCAAGTTGCGGTTGCGCTGCGCAAAATCGATGCCGTAGCCGACGACGAATTCGTCGGGTATCTCGAACCCGGTCCAGGTTGCCTTGATATCCACCTCGCGCCGCGACGGTTTGTCGAGCAGCGCGATGGTTTCAAGCCGTCGCGGCCCTCGCGACTGCAATAGACCGACCACATGTTTGAGTGTGAATCCGGTATCGACAATGTCTTCGACGACCAGCACATCCTTGCCGCCTATCTCGCCGCGCAGGTCTTTGAGTATCCGCACTTCGCGACTCGATTCCATGCCGTCGCCATAGGACGAGGCTTCGAGAAAATCGACCTCGACGTTCAGATCCAGTTCGCGCACGAGGTCCGCGATAAAGACGAAAGAGCCGCGCAGCAGGCCCACCACGATCAGCTTGTCGGTGCCCTTGAAGGCGCTCTTGATCTCGCCCGCCAAGGCCTCGATCCGGGCGGCGATGGACTTGGCCGAGATCATTTCGTCGATCACATAAGCTCTGTGCGGCATGTCGGACCCTTGCATTCCCCGCCCCAGTCTACGAAATCTGACCCCCGGATCACCAGAGCAAAGAACCCGATGCCGACACATTCCGAAACCCGCCGATTGCCCTATACGGCAGAGCAGATGTATGCCCTGGTCGCGGATGTGGCCAAATACCCCGAGTTCCTGCCCTGGTGTGCCGCGGCGCGGATCCGGTCCAGCGAAAAGTGCGGCGATCACGAGGTGATGGAGGCCGATCTGGTGATTTCGTTCAAGGTCTTCCGCGAACGGTTCGGCAGCCGGGTGACGCTGTGGCCCGACACGTCGCGGATTGACACCGAATATCTGGACGGACCGTTCAAATATTTGAAATCGCATTGGGTTTTCCACGACAAGGATGATGGTTGCGACGTGGAATTCTTCGTCGATTTCGAGTTCAGGAACGCAATCTTGCGGAAAATCATCGGGGTCGTGTTCAACGAGGCGATGCACCGGATCGTCGGCGCTTTCGAGGCCCGTGCCGCGGTACTTTACGGATAGCTGTGCCGAATTTTCTGGCCTCCGGCGGGGATATTTCAAAAACGATGAAACGGGGGGACGCGATGAACGAATTGTCCGGAATGCTGGCAAAGTTTGCGCTGGGGCCGATTAACGGTGCGGCGGCGCTGGCGATGATGCGGTTGTCGCTGCTTGACTGGACCGCCTGTGCGATCGCCGGGGTCGGGGAACCTGTCGCGCAGCAGATGCGCGGGTTGGCGGCGCTGGAAGGCGGTGCGCCGGTCGCCACGATGGCGGGGTCGGGCACCCGTGTGCCAGCGCGAATGGCGGCGATGGTCAATGGTGCTACCAGCCATGCGCTGGATTATGACGACACCCATTTCGCCCATATCGGCCATCCGTCCGTCGCGGTGATCCCGGCGGCACTTGCGATTGCCGAGCAGACCGGCGCCAACGGCAACGCGTTTCTGCAGGCGGCGCTGGCAGGGGTGGAAGGCTCGATCCGCGTCGGGGTTTGGCTGGGGCGGTCGCACTATCAGGCGGGCTTTCATCAGACGGCGACGGTAGGGGCGTTCGGTGCCACAATGGCGGCATCGCGGCTTCTGGG
>JBBKVT010000057.1:0-3554 GCA_037968535.1 Paracoccaceae bacterium | reverse complement strand
TTGTCGGTGAGCAGCAGCGAGCCGGTGACACGCGCGTATTCCGTGTCCGACCGCCCAGAAGACATTGCCGCAGGCCGGTTGGTGCTGAACATCCGCCTTGCCCTGCCGCCGCCTTCGGTACCCGGTGCCCCGCCCGGCATCGTGTCGTCGTGGCTCTTCTCACTGAAAGAAGGTGACCGCGTCGCCACCGCCGGGCCGTTCGGCAGCTTCCGCGTACAAGACACCGGGGCCGAGTTGGTGTTCATCGGCGGCGGTGTCGGCATGGCGCCGCTTCGGGCGATGATTTTCGAGCAACTGGAAGAGGTTCGTACGGACCGAAAGATGAGCTTCTGGTACGGAGCGCGCAGCCGAACAGAGCTGCTCTATCAGGATGAATTCGACGCCCTGGCGGCAAGCCATCCGAACTTCAACTGGACAGTGGCGCTGTCCGACCCCGCGCCTGCCGACGACTGGCAGGGGGCCACCGGCTTTGTCCATCAAGTCGTGTTCGACCGCTACCTGCGGGATCATCCGGCGCCCGACCTTTGCGAATACTACCTGTGCGGGCCGCCCCTGATGATCCGCGCCGTGCTGGCGATGCTTGACGATCTCGGTGTGCCGCCGGGCAATATCTTCAATGACGATTTCGGAGTGTGACGCCATGACTCTCACCCGCCGCGACTTGATCATCGGAGCAGGCGCACTGGCGTTTGTGGCTCCCATGTCCGCCCGCGCTGGCAATATGACGCAAGTGCTGGACGGCCCCGCTTTCGGCAGCGCCTGGCGGCTGGTGCTGCCCGCCGGTGCGGATACTACCGCCGCCCGCCGCGTGGTCGAGACTGCAATCGGCGCAATCGACGCCATCATGTCGCCATGGCGCACGGACAGCGAGGTTTCGCGGTTCAACCGCAGCGCCCAGACCGGATGGCAGGATATCAGCGCCGAGACCTGCGCCGTTACTGCGGAGGCGTTGGAGATCGCTCATCTAAGCGGTGGTGCGTTCGATCCGACCATAGGTCCGCTGGTGGCGCGTTATGGCTTCGGCCCGATCGCTGGGCCGCAGGCGCATGCGGGCCGCATCGGCTGCCGCCCCGCTGCACTGCGCAAAAGTGATCCCGGCCTGACGCTCGACCTTTGCGGCATTGCCAAAGGCCATGCGCTGGACCGGATCGGCGCGCAACTGCGGATGCAGGGCATCAGCGCGTTGATCGAACTGGGCGGTGAGGTTCTGGCGCTCGGGGCGCATCCCTCGGGGCGGGCATGGCAGATCGCCATCGAAGCCCCCGGCGCACAGCCCTTCGCAGCGCAGCGGATCGTCGCACCGGGATCGCTCGCGCTGGCCACATCCGGCCATGCCCCGCAGGGCTACAATGGCCCGCGCGGCCGGATCAGCCACCTGATCGACCCCGCCACAAAGCGTCCCGCCCTAAGCGCGCTCGCCTCAGTCTCGGTGCTCGCGCCAACGGGCTGCCGTGCGGATGCGCTGGCCACCGCGCTGACCGTTCTGGGGCCAGAGCGTGGCCCGGCGCTGGCGCGGCGACTTGCCATCCCGGCGCTTTTCCTGATCCGTCGCGACGGCGGTATCGACGAGGTTACCACCGCCGATTTCGACCGGCACATCATTGCTTAGGAGCGGAACATGAGCACGTTTCTTCTGGCCTTCGCGATCATCCTGCTGGCCATCGGCGGGCTGGCGATCGGCGTACTATTTGGACGACCGCCGATCAAAGGCTCCTGCGGCGGGGTCAATTGCATCAAAGGCTCCGATTGCGGCGCCTGTCGCGCCGCCGCGGACCCAAAAGAATGACCGAGCGCCCCCGCATTCGCGATTACATGGTCCGCGATCTTGTCACCCTGACGCCGGGAACCGAGATCAACCGCGCCATGCACATCCTTCTCGAGCGCCGCATCTCCGGCGCGCCGGTGCTGGATGAAAATGGCTGGCTGGTCGGGGTGCTGTCGAAAAAGGACTGCCTGAAGGCCGCGCTGCACGCCGCCTATTGGCGCGACTGGGGCCAGACCGTCGCCGAATATATGGCCCGCGAGGTGCAAACTCTGCCGGCGGACATGGATATCGTTGCTGCAGCCGAGGCGTTCCTGGCCAGCTCGTTTCGTCGATTCCCGGTGATGCAGGACGGCCAGCTTGTCGGTCAGATCAGCCGCGCCGACATCCTGCGCGCGCTGAGCGAGCAATGGGGATAGCTCCGGCCCGTTGCGTCACACTGCCGCCATGCTATCACCAAAAGTACATTGCGACCCGGTGATGAAGCCGCGCCGCGTCCTTTGCTTCACCACAGCGCCCAAATGAATGGTGGCCTCCAACTGTTGCTAGACTACAACGCCAAGTCCCATGCCGGCAAAGGCAGCGAAGGTTTGGTGTTCAAGCCTTACGACTTTGCCTTGCGGAGTTATTAAGGCTTGATCCGTCCCCCTATGAAAGTGCGCGGTCGCGGCGATCTGCGGATCATCTGTGGGCAAAATTGCGACCTACCAAAGAATATCGAAAGGCTCCGTCAAAAAACCCAACAATGCCGATGCTTGGAACTTGCTTGGCTATTCAAGCCGTAAACTGAGGAAGCTGCCTTCGGCGCGGCCTCCGAGGTGGAGCCAAAGCTCACATCCCACTCCGATCCAGCTAGCCAATGGACTGCAGCACGCAAGGGCCCTGCTTTCTTTGCCTACTCGACCAATTACCTCATCGACACAGACCACGCTGTCATTGTGGATGTGGAAGCCACTCGGTCGATCCGGAAGGCAGAGGTCGGCGCGACGCGGACAATGCCAGACCGGGTTAGGGGCGGGTTTGGCCTTCACCCGAAGTGGTTAATTGCAGATACAGCATACGGCTCAGAATCCATGCCGGGGTGGCCGGTCGATCGCAAAATTGCGCCACATATCCCTGTCATTGATAAGGCAGGCCGTACAGATGGGACCTGGACCCGCGCAGACTTCGAATGGGATGCCGAGAATGATCAGTACATCTGCCCCCAAAGGCTATGCAGACCCGAGCAGAGGGCCGGCCGGCAAGGGTGTCGCCAAATATCGCGCGCTGACATAGACCTGTCAGGCCTGACCCTCCAAGACATAGTGCTGCCCCAACATGGACCGCCGCTCAATCACTCGCGAAGAACACGAAGACGCCCGCCAGGTAGCCCGCGACATTGCCAAAACCAAGCAATATGCGGTCTCGATGAGGTTGCGAAAGAAAGTTGAGATGCTATTCGCAAACCTCAAACGCATTCTTGGCCTCGGGCGGCTCCGATTACGCGGCCCATCCGGCGCAAAAGACGAATTTCTCCTCGCCGCAACCGACCAGAACCTCCGCAAACTGGCAAAGATCTTTCCTGCACCGCGGAAACCACGAACCGCCTAACAAGAAAGGCGTTCGACCTCACATTCATCGATCACCTTCTGCGCCTGTAACATGTTATTTTTCAACAGAATCGGCGGAGAGCGGGCCTTCGCTGCGATTGTGTTACGAACAGCAAAAATTCAAAAATGCTGACCTTCAGTGCGTCCCAGAAGGTTAATTGAATTGCGAATGTGTACATCTGTCTATTTCTCATCCCGGCCAG
>JBBKVT010000056.1:0-7414 GCA_037968535.1 Paracoccaceae bacterium | reverse complement strand
GCCCGGGATGACGCCGACTTCGCTGTCGCCCGAACAGGCGGCGCATTGTGGCATCTCGTTCCCGGAGTTCTGCAAATGGATGGTGGAGGACGCGTCATGCAACCGGTGAGGCCCTGCCGCGATCCGGCCCCCAGCCGTACCGCTTATCGCATTCACCGGCTCTGGCTGACGCCGTTCTATCGCCGAATGTTGCGGGTCGGACTGCCCGTTCTGGTCGTTCTGACGGCAATTGCCTGGTATTTCAGCGATCCCGCACATGTCGACGCGATCCGCACGAAGTCCGCAGAGATCCGGCGTTCCATCCAGGAGCGACCGGAATTCATGGTCAAACTGATGGCGATTGACGGGGCCTCGGACGACATCGCGCAGGACATCCGCGAAATCGTGCCGCTGGACTTCCCGATCAGTTCTTTCGACCTTGATTTGCCCGCTATGCAGGACCGGATTGAGGAACTCGACGCGGTCGCACGAGTCGATCTGCGCATCCGCCCCGGCGGCATCCTGCAGCTGCGGGTCCGCGAGCGGATTCCGGCCGTGGTCTGGCGAACCGAAACTGGGTTGGAACTACTGGATCGCAACGGCCATCCGGTTGCGCCGATCGCATCGCATGCGGATCGCATGGACCTGCCGCTGATCGTGGGCAGGAGCGCTGACATGGCAGTTCCCGAGGCGCTTGAAATCCTGGCTACCGCCGAACCCGTGGCCGACCGCATCCGCGGCCTGGTCCGCATGGGTGAACGGCGCTGGACGCTGGCGCTCGACCGCGACCAGGCCATCCTGTTGCCCGAGACGGGCCCCGTCGCTGCGCTGGAACAGGTGATGGCGTTGCAGCAGGCTCAGGACCTGTTGTCGCGCGACATCGTCGTGGTGGACATGAGAAACGAGAACCGGCCGACTTTGCGAATGGCAGAGCCCGCGGTTGAAGAATTACGTCGGATCAGAGCACTGGGATCAGGAGCAAAAACAAGATGATGGACCTTTATTCCAGTCAGAGAGCGATGCGGAATATGCGCAAGGCCGCGATGCAGCGTGGCGTGATCGCGATCCTGGATGTCGGCACCTCGAAAATCGCCTGCCTGATCCTGCGCTTTGACGGTCCGGGCACGTTTCGCGATTCCGACGGGGTTGGTTCGATGGCGGGCCAATCGTCGTTCCGGATCATCGGCGCAGCCACCACCCGGTCTCGCGGCGTCCGGTTCGGCGAGATCGACGCGATGCAGGAAACCGAGCGCGCAGTCCGCACCGCCGTGCAGGCGGCGCAAAAAATGGCCAATGTCCGCGTTGATCATGTTATCGCCTGCTTCTCGGGTGCCGGGCCGCGGTCCTATGGTCTTGCGGGGTCCATTGAACTGCATGACAGCCAGGTCAGCGAACAGGACGTGGCGCGTGCATTGGCAGCCTGCGATGTGCCCGACTATGGCGCAGGCCGCGAAGTGTTGCATGCCCAGCCGGTGAATTTCGCGCTTGATCATCGTTCCGGGATGGGCGATCCGCGCGGTCAAATTGGCAACAAGCTGGCTGTCGACATGCATCTGCTGACCGTCGATGCAGACGTGATCCAGAACCTGCTGTATTGCATCAAGCGCTGCGATCTGGAACTGGCGGGCATCGCTTCTTCGGCCTATGCCTCAGGCATTTCAAGCCTTGTCGAAGATGAACAGGAACTGGGATCGGCCTGCATTGACATGGGCGGCGGGACCACCGGCCTGTCGATCTTCATCAAGAAGCACATGATCTTTACCGACTGTGTGCGGATGGGCGGCGATCATGTGACGCTGGATATTTCCAAGGGCCTGCAGGTTCCCTTTGCAACGGCGGAACGGATCAAGACATTTTATGGCGGGGTGCATGCCACCGGGATGGATGACCGCGAGATGATCGAGATCGGCGGCGACACTGGCGATTGGGAACATGACCGCCGCACTGTCAGTCGCGCGGAGTTGATCGGGATCATGCGTCCACGGGTCGAGGAGATCCTCGAAGAAGTTCGCAACCGTCTCGATGCAGCCGGGTTCGAGCATTTGCCTAGTCAGCAGATCGTGTTGACAGGCGGCGCGAGTCAAATTCCGGGATTGGATGGGCTGGCCCCGAAGATCCTGGGTCAGCAAGTGCGTATCGGGCGTCCATTACGGGTGCAGGGACTGCCACAGGCCGCGACCGGCGCGCCCTTCGCTTCTGCGGTCGGATTGTGCCTGTTTGCGGCAAATCCTCAGGACGAATGGTGGGACTTCGAGATCCCGTCCGAACGTTACCCAGCGCGGTCGCTGAAGCGTGCGGTCAAATGGTTCAAAGACAATTGGTAGGCGAAGGTTGCGCGGATCAGGTCCGGCAGAATCAGCATGACGTTCCGCCAATCATCTGATACAGTTATCCACAGGGCCCGAAGAGGCTCAGGGCAGACAGAGCAGTCGGCTTGACAACCAAAGATTGAAAAGCGCGGCTCGCCTATGATGGCTCCGCGGTCAGAATAAGTGACTCACTTCCCATGGTGGTGCAGGAACAATGCTGCGCAACATCTCGATAAATCGGCGAAATCCCGCTAGGCACCCTCCGATGGCTACCATATTTTGTGGCAATTCAATGTTTTTTGGGTGACGTGGCGACCGACTCTCTTTAAATTGAGCGCGAATAACGTATCGAGGTCGGGCTGGATCGACCCGTAAATGACAGGCGGACAGATATATGACACTGAATTTGAAGATGCCCGAACACGATGACCTGAAGCCGCGCATCACGGTTTTTGGTGTTGGGGGTGCCGGTGGCAACGCGGTCAATAACATGATCGAAAAGAAGCTCGAAGGGGTCGAGTTCGTTGTGGCGAACACCGATGCCCAGGCGCTTCAACAATCGACCGCGCCCGCCAAAATCCAGATGGGCGTCAAGGTGACCGAAGGTCTGGGCGCTGGGGCGCGCCCATCCGTCGGTGCCGCCGCCGCCGAAGAGACGATCGAAGAAATCGTCGATCACCTCGCGGGTGCACACATGTGCTTCATCACTGCCGGGATGGGCGGAGGCACCGGAACAGGGGCCGCGCCGATCATCGCACAGGCCGCGCGCGAACTCGGTGTGCTGACGGTTGGCGTCGTGACCAAGCCGTTCCAGTTCGAGGGCGGCAAGCGTATGAAGCAAGCCGACGAAGGCATTGAGACGCTTCAGAAGATGGTCGATACGCTGATCATCATTCCGAACCAGAACCTGTTCCGTCTGGCGAACGAAAAGACCACCTTCACCGAAGCCTTCAGCATGGCCGATGATGTTCTTTACCAAGGTGTAAAGGGCGTCACCGACCTGATGGTCCGACCCGGCCTGATCAACCTCGATTTTGCCGACGTCCGCGCGGTAATGGACGAGATGGGCAAGGCGATGATGGGGACCGGCGAAGCGACCGGCGAGGATCGCGCGATCCAGGCCGCCGAAAAGGCGATCGCCAACCCGCTTCTGGACGAAATCAGCCTTCGCGGCGCCAAGGGCGTGCTGATCAACATCACAGGCGGTTATGACCTGACGCTGTTCGAACTCGACGAAGCCGCAAACCGGATCCGCGAAGAGGTCGATCCCGATGCCAACATCATCGTCGGCTCGACTCTGGATACCGAGATGGAAGGTGCGATGCGGGTATCCGTCGTTGCAACCGGGATTGATGCCAGCACGTCCGTGCACGACATTCCTGTGCCGCGCCGGAGCATGGCCTCGCCGTTGCAGAGTACTGAAAAGGTAGAGGAAAAGGTTGCGCCAGTCGCGGCCAGACTGGAAGAAGAAATGATCGCGCGCGAACATCAGCCTCAGCCTGAGCCCGGCCTGTTCCGTGATATCGAGCCGCAGGTGCAAGAGTCGCCCGCACGTCGTGAGGAAAAGCGGGTGGAAATGCCCGACGACCTGCCGCCACCCGCCTATCAACCGCGCGTCGCCGATTTCCAGCCACATCATGATGACTACTCGGAAGCCCCGACGCAGGAGCAGTTCGTAGCACCTCGCGCCCCGGCCGCCGGAACCCCGACGCCCGAGGCAATGTCCCGGTTGCAAGCCGCTGTGAACAAGGTGCCCGCGCACCAGACGCGCCCCGGCATGGCCCACCATCAGCCGCAGGAAAAACCGCGCTTCGGGATCAACTCTCTGATCAACCGGATGACCGGCCACCCTAGCGAAGCCCCACAGGAACGCCAGGCAACCGTTACCCGTCAGCAGCCGCAGATGCGCGCGGTCGATGTCGAGCCAGAACCGAACCCGGAACAGGAAAAAATCGAGATTCCCGCGTTTCTAAGGCGTCAGGCGAACTAAATACCGCTCACTTTTTTATCGAGAAAGGCTGGCGAAAGCTGGCCTTTTTTATTTGTTATCAGAGGATTGCCGACAGAAGCTGCGTTTTTCGGCGAAATTTCGCGCACTGCGGATTCGCTTGTTTCAAAGCGTTGCAAAGATTGAGTTGAGCAATTGCGGCGCGGCGCTTAGGTCGGTGCAGTAGGCGGAGTGGGGGCATCGCCATAAATGGGTATGTTTGGGGCGAATTTTGCAAACCACGATAAAATCTCCTGTTTCCTTTACAGGCGCCGGCCTTCATTCCGGTGCCCCTGTTCGGCTGACCATTCATCCGGCGTCTGCGGAATATGGCATCTGGTTCCGCCGCACTGACATCGCGTTAGGTGATGCGCTGATCGCTGCGAACTGGGCTTCGGTCATTCCATCGGCGCTTTGCACCAAACTGCGGAATGCGGCAGGGGTCGAGGTTTCGACTGTCGAACATGTGATGGCAGCACTCGCAGGCTGTGGCGTTCATAATGCCCTTGTCGAGGTTGACGGTCCCGAAGTGCCGATCCTTGATGGTAGTGCGGCGCCCTTCGTCGAGGGAATTCTGGCACGCGGTGTGCGCCGGTTGGCGACACCCGTCCGGGCGATCGAGATTCTGCGCACAGTTTCCGTAAGTAACGGCAATGCGACTGCGGCGCTGTCGCCGTCCGAGATGTTCGAGATCGAATTCGACATCGAGTTTGACGCCGCCGCAATCGGGCGCCAGTCCAAGACGCTGAACATGGCCAATGGCGCTTTCGTGCGCGAACTATCCGACAGCCGCACCTTCTGTCGCCAAAGCGACGTTGACCGGATGCGCGCCAATGGGTTGGCGCTTGGCGGCACATTGTCGAACGCGGTCGTTGTCGATGGCGGAAAAGTCCTGTCGCCGGGCGGACTGCGGCACGAAGACGAGGCAGTTCGTCACAAGATGCTGGACGCGCTCGGCGATCTGGCGCTTGCGGGTGCCCCGATCTTCGGGCGCTATTCTGGCAACCGTGCCGGACATGCGCTGACCAACAAGGTTCTGCGGGCTCTGTTCGCGCAGCCCGACGCTTATCGCATGGTCGTCTGCGACGATCTTTGCGCGCTGCGGTTGCCCGGCGTCGGTGTTCGCCACACGGACATTCCCGCCGTCGCTTGACCTCGCGACCCAAATCCGGTTCAAAGCCATTTTGCGGGGGTTTTATCTGTGCTAGGACCACTGTAGCAGTAAGCGAACGGATACGGTTTCGCGGAGATATCGCAGTGGGTAATCGTCTGATGGCAAGGGCCAGGTCAATCAGCAGGCTGAGCATGGCGATGTCGGCGCTTCTGCTGGTGATCGCCTGCAGCAACGCCGGACAACAGAAAGTGCCGCTTGACTCCTTCTCGGCCGAAGAGATCTTTCAGCGTGGCGAATATGAGTTGGTGAACCGCCAGCCGGCCGACGCGGCCTATTACTTCAGCGAGATCGAGCGGCTGTATCCCTATTCCGAATGGGCCAAGCGCGCACTTATCATGCAGGCGTTTTCTTACCACAGGGACCGAGATTATCCTAACAGCCGAGCGACCGCGCAGCGGTATCTCGATTTCTACCCGGCGGAAGAAGATGCGGCATATGCCCAGTACTTGCTGGCGCTTTCCTATTATGACCAGATCGACGATGTCGGCCGCGATCAGGGCCTGACGTTCCAGGCGCTGCAGGCGCTTCGAGAGGTCATCGAGAAATATCCCGACAGCGAATACGCGACATCCGCGATCTTGAAATTCGACCTCGCCTTCGATCATCTTGCCGCCAAAGAGATGGAGATCGGCCGTTACTACCTGAAACAGAAGCACTATACGGCCGCCATCAATCGGTTCCGTGTGGTTGTGGAACAGTATCAGACAACCAGCCACACGCCCGAAGCACTTCACCGTCTGGTCGAGGCCTATCTGTCACTGGGGCTGAACGCCGAGGCGCAGACGGCGGCGGCAATCCTGGGCTACAACTTCCGCTCGAACCCATACTATCAGGATGCCTATGCCCTTCTGACCGGACGCGGATTGCGGCCAGAGGCCAAGGGCGACAGCTGGCTGGCCAGCATCTATCGCCAAGTCGTGCGCGGCGAATGGCTCTGACGTAGAGCGGGGGATCAGGGACCATGCTCAGGGGTCTCGATATCCGGGACATGTTGATCATCGAGCGGCTGGAACTGGAGTTTCAGCCGGGTCTCAATGTTTTGACTGGTGAAACCGGTGCCGGGAAAAGCATTCTTCTGGACGCGCTTGGTTTCGTTCTTGGCTGGCGCGGACGGGCCGAACTGGTGCGCCAGGGCGCGGCCCAGGGCGAAGTTGTGGCGATCTTCGATCTGGACCGCGACCATCCCGCACGGGGGGTTCTGGCCGAGGCCGGGTTGCCGGACGCAGACGAACTGATCTTGCGGCGAGTAAATGCGGCAGACGGGCGCAAGACGGCGTGGGTGAATGATCGAAGGGTCAGCGGTGAGGTCTTGCGGCAATTGTCGGATACGCTCGTGGAATTGCATGGACAACACGATGACAGGGGCCTGTTGAACCCCCGAGGACATCGGATTTTGCTCGATGAATTCGGCGAGTTAAGCGGCGATGTTGACGTTATTCGACGTGCCTGGCGCGGGCTTGGCGCGGCCGAGAAAGCGTTGCGTCTTGCAGAGGCGGCATTGTCCGAGGTTGCGAAAGAGGAAGAATTTCTGCGCCATGCAGTGATAGAACTCGATAAACTGAACCCGCAGCCGGGCGAAGTAGAGACACTGGATTCACGGCGTCGATTGATGCAAGCGTCCGAACGGATCGGTGAAGACATAGCAAAGGCTTTCGCGGCGCTTGGCAGTGATGGTGCCGAAGGCATGCTCGGTGATGCAATCCGATGGCTGGAAGGTGTAGCCGACAAGGCCGGAGGGAGGCTGGACGCACCCCTGACATCGCTCTCGCAAGCTCTCAACGACCTTGGCACCGCGCAATCGGCGGTCGAGGACTGCATCGGTGATATGGCCTTCAACCCGACAGAGTTGGAGCAGGTCGAGGAACGGCTGTTCGAAATTCGTGGGTTAGCAAGAAAACACAATGTGTTAGCAGACGATCTTTCGGCATTCGCGGAAAGGTTGCGCAGCAAGCTGGCGGCACTCGA
>JBBKVT010000055.1:0-2914 GCA_037968535.1 Paracoccaceae bacterium | reverse complement strand
CGCAGATCCTGTGGGATCCGGCCTATGACCCAAGCGACGGCGGAGGCCATCAGGATGGCTCGGAGGACAACAGCGTCTAGATCGCCGGTCGACCGCGGTCTAGCCTCCGGTCGCCGCAGCACCTGTCAGCTTTTCAAGCGCGCCGCGCATCTTGGCCAGGTAATCGGCGTCGGCTGCGATCGAAAGACCATCGAACATATCGGCGGGATCCTCGTAGGCAAGCCAGACCGTGCCGTCGGCATCCTCGTAGACCAGAACCCGCATCGGCAGAAAAATCCCTGCAAGTGGGTCGTCCAGCATCGCCGGGGTGCCGAGTGCTGGGTTGCCGAAGATGACCAGTTCCGCAGGCGGCAGTTCGGTTCCGACGCTGCTTGCGCCCTTGGCGTGGTCGACGCGGGCAAACACGGTCGCACCCGCGGTTTGAGCCGCGGCTTCCAGCGCATCGGCGGTTTCGGTCGCGGGTTTGGCGCTTTCGACCTTGATGATCCCTGCTGTGGCGGCAAGGGGCAGGATGGCAGCCAGGGCAGCGGCGGCGAGCGTGATTTTCATGATCGTCCTCCTTGTTTCGGTGCTTCACGACCTAGCGCGCGGTCGGCCACTGGCCAGCGCCGGGTTTTGCGCCTAAAAGCGGGCCGACGCAGCAAGGAACGCCGACATGCTGAAAACCCGCATCATTCCCTGCCTTGACGTGGCCGACGGGCGCGTCGTCAAGGGAGTGAATTTCGTCGATCTGATCGATGCGGGCGACCCGGTGGAATCAGCCAAGGCCTATGATGCGGCGGGCGCGGACGAATTGTGTTTTCTCGACATTCACGCGACCCATGAGAACCGCGGCACGATGTATGATCTGGCCACCCGCACAGCCGAGCATTGCTTCATGCCGCTGACGATCGGCGGCGGGGTCCGCACCGCCGAAGATGTCCGCAACCTTCTGCTGGCCGGGGCCGATAAGGTCAGTTTCAATTCGGCGGCCGTGGCCGACCCTGATGTCGTGGCCCGGGCAGCGGACAGGTTTGGCAGCCAGTGCATCGTGGTCGCGATCGACGCCAAGACCGTAAGCCCTGGAAAATGGGAGGTTTTCACCCATGGCGGGCGGCGGGCGACAGGTCTGGACGCGGTCGCGTTCGCGCGAAACGTCGCTGCCAAGGGCGCCGGGGAAATCCTGCTGACCTCGATGGATCGCGACGGCACCCGGTCCGGATTCAACATTGCGCTGACCCGCGCCATCGCCGATGCGGTTGACGTGCCGATCATTGCCTCTGGCGGAGTGGGGACGCTCGATCATCTGGTGGAAGGCGTAAAAGAGGGTCACGCTTCGGCTGTGCTGGCCGCGTCGATCTTTCACTTTGGCGATTTCACGATCCGGCAGGCGAAAGACCACATGGCCGCCGCTGGCATACCGATGAGGCTGAACTGATGACATTGGAACACCTGGCCGCAACGATCGAGGCCCGCAAGTCCGCCGACCCCGACACCTCGTGGACCGCGAAGCTGCTGGCGATGGGCCCAGAGGCGTGCGCCCGAAAATTCGGCGAGGAGGCGGTTGAGGCGGTCATCGAAGCGGTCAAGGGCGACCGCGCGGCACTGACTGGCGAGGCGGCGGATGTGCTTTACCATCTGCTGGTGATGCTGGCGGCGCGCGACGTGAGCCTGACCGATGTGGTTGCGGAACTCGACCGGCGGCACGGGCAATCGGGGTTGCAGGAAAAAGCGTCGCGTCCGCGCTGACGGCGGTTCTAGAGCCGCGACGACACGATCCCGGTGCGAAAGCCGCCCATCCGCAGCTCTCCGAACAGACGTTGGTATTCGATCTTGGGGCAGCGGTTCTGAATGACAGTGATGTCGGCTGCTTCTGCCCTAACCGCAGCTTGCGCATGTTCGACACCAATCTGCATCCAGATGGTTTGCAGCGCGGGCAAATGTGTCAGCGCCTCTTCCACGATGCCGGGCACGGCGTCGGACCGGCGAAAGATGTCGACGAAATCGACATTGGCGTCCGCGGGAATCGAGGCGAGGTCGGGGTAGATGGTGTCGCCGAACAGACTTTTGCCAGCGTGTCCCGGATTGACCGGGATCACGCGGAACCCCTTCAGCCCCAGGTAGCGGGCGACGAAATAGCTTGGCCGGACCGGGTTCATCGATACGCCGACACAGGCGATCACGCGGGTGCGTTTCAGGATGGTTCGAAGCTGCTCGTCTGAAATGCTCATGGGCCTGTCCTAGCAGTGGATCGTCGCAGAAAAAAGCGCTCGATCCTTGGGGACCGAGCGCCAGTGCGGAACGAGGGACAGTGAAGTGAAGCACCGGAGTTCCAGACCAGCGCTTCTGATTGTGATGTAGGAGCAACGATTGTGGATAAAAGGGGCGGTAAGCAATTTGTGAACGAACCGTGAATATCGCTGATCAGGAATCCAAGGCATCAGGCCAGTGCAGATCGGCGGCGGCAATGAAACCCGGGATGTCCTTTTTCCACAACTGCCGCACTCCGGTTGAGAAGTTGAGATAAAGTCGTCCCTTATGAACGGTCCATGCCTCGGGTACGGTTGTCGCCACCGCCCCCTGCGCCATCGCATAGGCGCAATAGCCGCCGTAACGGGGGGCATAGCGATGGGGATCCATCTCGAATGCCGCCATGTGGTCGATCGTGGCAAACCGCCAGACCGCGCCCATCCATTTCACCTGGTGTGACGAGTCGCCCTCGACAGGTTTACCAGCGTCGAAATAGCCGACCGGATCATAGCCGTGGATCGCAACCCCGCCGGTCGCGAAAACCTCCGGCGACGCGGCCTGCGCGGGGCGCACTGTAGACAGGACAACAGGCGAGGCGAGAACGAGGCCAAGAACGGCGCGGCGGGATGGCATGGCGGATCTCCGAAGTTCGATCCGCGCATGATGCGCTGCTTGACGGTTTCGA
>JBBKVT010000054.1:0-2808 GCA_037968535.1 Paracoccaceae bacterium | reverse complement strand
AAATTGACGATCTGATCGATGCGGCGGAAGAATTCGTCTACCTGATGCAGTGCAACCCAGATGACATTGACGGCGTGGCGACCTGCACGGTCGAGGAAAACACCGTCTCGATTTCCGTCGTTCCCTATTCCGAGCAGGTGGTCGTGGGCGAGCCTCTGCTGCAGCGGATGGTTACAGCCGGTATAGCTGTGACCAACGAACACACATATTCAAGCTGCGTCGATTTCGACATCGCCGATTTCTACGCCACGGCCATTTCGGCCGGTGCTACGTTGAAGCGGTCGGGCGATATCGACCCTTGGACGAACTACAGAAACAGCACCAGCAGCCGAACCTCCAACGATGGCAACCGGACCTGCCGCTATGATAATTGGCGCCGGATCCTGCCCTACGAAGACTCCTACACGGACTTGCAGGATTTCATCGGCGGTCTGCAAGCGGGCGGCAACACTTCGATCGATCTCGGAATGAAATGGGGCGCGGCACTGCTTGATCCCGCTTTTGCCGACGTGGTCCAGGCCACGCCAGGTATTCCTGCCGAGTTCAGCGATCGTCCCTACGCGTTCAATGCCCGCAGTATGCAAAAGGTCATCGTCCTGATGACCGATGGTGAAAACACCTCGCAGCACATGCTCAAATCTGCCTTCCGCAGCGGCCCGGCGCCGATCTGGCGGAATACGGTCGACGGCAACTTGTCCGCCTTCAGAGTTTCGACAGGATTGTATTGGTGGCCGCACCTGAATACCTGGCAGAACCATGTTTATGGAACGGGCACCTACCAGACCTGCACCACCAAGAAAGGGGTGACGACCTGCACGACGAACCCTGAACCGCCCGGCGCAGTTCAGCTCAGCTATCCGCAGTTCTGGCACGACTATAACGTGGACTTCTATGAAGAAGCATTCTCGTTTCTTCCCGCTCCGATGGATGTGCATGGCTACAACACCAAGAACGCCCGCCTGCAAGCGATCTGCAACGCGTCCAAGGACAATGACATCGAGATCTTCACGATCGGGTTCGAGACCAGCAATGCGTCCTCAGCGGTCATGCAAAGTTGCGCCAGCTCTGACGCACATCATTTCGACGTCAATGGGCTGAACATCTCGAACGCCTTCACCGCGATCGCGCGTGAAATCCACGAGCTGAGGCTGACCAATTGATCCGGCTTCCGGGACTTCCTCGTCGCCTGCTGAAAAGCTGGCGGCGCGAGGACGGCAACGCGACGATCGAATTCGTGCTGCTGTTTCCCGCCTTCATGACGCTGTTTCTGGTGGTCTTCGAAACCGGCCTGCTGATGACACGCGGCGTAATGCTGGACCGCGGCGTCGATATTGCAATGCGCCAACTGCGCCTTGGCACCCTCGATCCGATGACCCACGACGGGCTGAAGGCGAAGATCTGCGAACAATCGGTCATCATACCCGATTGCAACAACTCGGTGTTGGTCGAATTGCGGCCGATCTCGACCACGACATGGGAACCGCTGGCGCAGGCCGCCACCTGCGTGGACCGGACCGAGGATGTTCAGCCGGTGCTGGATTTCGAGTCCGGCGCGAGCAACGAGATGATGCTGGTGCGGGTCTGCGCGGTGTTCGATCCGTTCTTCCCGACGACCGGATTGGCGGCGCAAATGAAACTGGACGATTCCGGCGCCTACGCGCTGGTTGCAACGTCGGCCTATGTGAATGAACCGTGAGGATATGAAAATGCTCAGAATTGCTTCAAGGCTTTGCAAGAAGTTCAGGTCCGAACAGACTGGCAGCATGTCAGTCGAGGCGGTTTTCGCATTCCCGATGCTGCTATGGGCCGCGACAGGAACCTTCACCTTTTTCGATGCCTACAAGGCGCAGAACGCGACCTATCGCGCCAATTACACGATCAGCGACATGCTGTCGCGCGAAACGAACTCGGTCGACTACAATTACATCAGCGGACTCTTCAAGGTGTTTCGATACATGACCATGGCCGATCAGGACGGGTCGTGGATCCGGGTCAGCCAACTGCAATGCGTAAGCTCATGTGCAGACGAGGAAGCTCGTGTCCTTGCGTTCGACTGGTCGCGGGGCGTGAACGGCGCTCGAAACCTGACGGAGGCCGATTTCGGATTCTATGCCGACAAGATCCCGCTTCTGGCGCAGGGGGACCGGCTGGTCTTGATCGAGACCTCGCTGACCTATCAACCACCATTTGCCAACGCGCTGGTATCGTTTCCCGAACGCGAGCTGGTGAGCCACGTCGTCACCCGACCGCGTTTCGCGCCGCAGATCCTGTGGGATCCGGCCTATGACCCAAGCGACGGCGGAGGCCATCAGGATGGCTCGGAGGACAACAGCGTCTAGATTGCCGGTCGACCGCGGCCTTGCCGCGGTCTAGCCTGCGGTCGCCGCTGCACCTGTCAGCTTTTCCAGTGCGCCGCGCATCTTGGCCAGGTAATCGGCGTCGGCTGCAATCGAAAGACCATCGAACATATCGGCGGGATCCTCGTAGGCAAGCCAGACCGTGCCGTCGGCATCCTCGTAGACCAGAACCCGCATCGGTAGAAATATCCCCGCAAGGGGGTCGTCCAGCATTGCCGGGGTGCCGAGTGCTGGGTTGCCGAAGATGACCAGTTCCGCAGGCGGCAACTCGGTTCCGACGCTGCTTGCGCCCTTGGCGTGGTCGACGCGGGCAAACACGGTCGCACCCGCGGTTTGAGCCGCGGCTTCCAGGGCATCGGCGGTTTCGGTCGCGGGTTTGGCGCTTTCGACCTTGATGATCCCTGCTGTGGCGGCAAGGGGCAGGATGGCAGCCAAGGCAGCGGCGGCGAGC
>JBBKVT010000053.1:0-2512 GCA_037968535.1 Paracoccaceae bacterium | reverse complement strand
CTGGATCAGGCCCGCGCGATGGCCGGGATCAAACCCGACTTCTTCAAACCAGTGATCGGTCTGGAACGCGGCCTGACCGATCCGATCACCGAACTGAACATGGGCCAGACGGCCGAGATTCTGGCGCATCGCTTTGGCATCGACCGCGAAACGGCGGATGCCTATGCGATTCAAAGCCACCACCGGCTTGCCGCTGCCCAAAAGAACGGCACGCTGGACGACGAGGTCATGCCCGCCTTTGACCGTGATGGCACCGTCTACGATCACGACGACGGCGTGCGCCCTGACAGCGACATGGCGGGGCTGGCCAAGCTGAACCCGGTGTTCGAAAAGCCCTATGGCAAGGTCACGGCGGGCAACTCCAGCCAGATCACCGATGGCGCAAGCTGGTGTATCCTCGCCTCGGAAAAGGCGGTCGAAACGCATGGGCTGACACCGCTGGCCGAGATCACCGATAGTGAATGGGCAGCACTTGATCCGTCGATCATGGGGCTTGGTCCGGTTCTGGCGGCAACGCCGATCGCGCTGCGCCACGGGTTGGGGGTGGACGACATCGACCTCTGGGAGTTGAACGAGGCCTTTGCCGCACAGGTGCTGTCCTGTCTTGCGGCATGGAACGACGCGGCGTTTTGCCGTGCGGTGCTGGGGTGCAAGGGTGCCTTTGGCCGCATCGATCGGGACCGGCTGAACGTCGATGGCGGGGCGATCTCGCTGGGGCATCCGGTGGGCACCAGCGGCAACCGGATCGTGCTGCATCTGGCCAACGCAATGAAGAAACGCGGCGCAAAACGCGGCATAGCCACCGAATGTATCGGCGGCGGTCTGGGCGGCGCGATGATGCTGGAGGCTGTGTGATGACCGGACCGGTTCTGGACTACCTTGGCGAAACGAAACTCGAGCTTGGTGGCGCTGGTGCGCGCAAGGGCAACTGGCGCAGCGGGCGCGATGCGGACGACATCCTGTGGCTGGCGCTGGACAAGAAGGACACCGGCACCAACACCATTTCCGAAGATGTAATCCGCGAACTTGACGGTCATATCGCCGCCGCCGAGGCTGACCTTCCTGCCGCGATCGTCATCCGTTCGGCCAAGACCGGCGGGTTTGCCGCGGGTGCCGATATTAACAGCTTCGACACCATGACGGACTCGGGTGCGGCGGAGATGCTGAAAAAGGGTCACGCGGTCCTTGACCGGATCGAGGCGCTGAACTGTCCGACCATCTGCGTGGTGCATGGTGCGGTCCTTGGCGCGGGGTTCGAACTGGCGCTGGCCTGCGACTACCGCATCGCCGTCGATGGTGCCTCGTTCGGCTTTCCCGAAGTGCAGCTGGGCCTGCATCCCGGTCTTGGCGGCACCTTTCGCCTGCCCGCGCTGATCGACCCGACCGAGGCGATGACGATGATGCTGACCGGCAAGACCGCCCATACCGGGCGCGCCAGATCGCTGGGCATCGCCGATACCGTGGTCGAAGAACGTCACGTCGCCGCCGCCGTGCGTGCGGCCGCCAAGGGCGAGATCGATAAGCAGGAACAGGGGCTGAAGGCCCGCGCGCTGGGGTTCGAGGCCGCCCGCAGCCTGGTCGCCCGGCAGATGCGCAGCCAGACGGAACAAAAGGCCCCGGCTGACCACTATCCCGCGCCCACCGCGCTGATCGACATATGGGAAAAACACGGGTCGGACCGCGCGGCGATGCAGGCGGCAGAAATCGCCTCTTTCGCCGACCTGCTGAAAACCGATACCTCGAAAAACCTGCGCCGCGTGTTCTTTTTGCGCCAAGAGATCAAGGACGCCGGACGCGGCGAAGATAACATCGCCCAGGTGCATTTGATCGGTGCCGGGGCGATGGGGGCCGAGATCGCCGCCATGGCCGCGATCCGCGGCAAGCGGGTCACTTTGGGCGACGTCCAGATCGACCCGCTCGGCAAGGCGATCCGGCTTGCCGTCGCGATTTGCAAGGACCAGCACCTCAGCGATATCGAGACGCGCGATGCGCTTGACCGGCTGATCCCTGACCCCAAGGGCTGCGGGATCGGCCGCGCCGATCTGATCATCGAGGCCGCGCCCGAGCGGATCGACCTGAAAGAAATGATCTATGCCGGGCTGAAGGACAAGATGAAAAACGGCGCGATCCTCGCAACGAACACGTCCAGCCTGTCGGTGGACGCGCTTGCCGCCCATGCCCCGGCCAAGACCCGGTTCGCGGGGTTGCATTTCTTCAACCCGGTTTCGAAGGTCGATCTGGTCGAAGTCGTGCGCGGTCAGTCCACCAATGCAAAGACCGTCAATCGCCTTGCCGCGTTCTGCGGTGCGATCGGCAAATTGCCCGCGCAGGTCGGCGACTATCCGGGTTTCGTCGTGAACCGCGCCCTGACTCCCTATCTGATGGAGGCGATAGTGCTGATGGACGAAGGTGTGCCCAAGGAAGTGATCGACACCGCCGCCCTGCGGTTCGGGATGCCGATGGGCCCGGTGACGCTGGCCGATCAGGTCGGGCTCGACATCGGATTGCACGT
>JBBKVT010000052.1:0-5532 GCA_037968535.1 Paracoccaceae bacterium | reverse complement strand
ACCGGAACGTCGCACTGGGGGGTGCCGAACCGGGGCCTATTTCGAGCTTCTGCATTTCGACGGATTGGCGGCATGAAACTTCATGAGGCGGGCGAATTTGGGGCCGACTTTCCCTGGCTCCTGCACATGATGCTGATAGGGCGTTTTGTAGTTGTGCCTAAACCACTCTGTACAAAACAGATGCGCGGGGGCAATCTCTCGCGTCGCTGGAAGCGCAGCGAGGCCGCTTTTGCCGCCCGCGACAGCGCGGCGCAGCGAGAGATAGCGGCGTCGGACCTGCCAGTCTGGCAGAAATGGTGGTTGCAACACTTGGTGCGCCGCGGTCCGGCGCGGCGACGCTACTAGGTCAAGCCCAGCCCCAATGCTCATCTGCGGCAGGCAGGGCGGCGCCATTTAGGCCTGCCTGGATTGGATCGACCCTGTCACGCGGCGTCGCCATCTGCGTGGCGGTCTGAACGAGCGCGGGATCGACGGCAGCCGTAGCGCGATGTAGCTAGTCTGGAAGCGGTTCACGTCCGAGTTCACCGGATCGTAACCACGGAGTTCTGAAGAGTTAGAAGCAAGGATAATCAATAACTTACAATGTAGAGAAGGTTGGATTCCAGTCCTGTTCGCTTCACTACTTGCCCTTACGAAAGTGTTCTCCCGATCTGGCTCAGGACGGATTTCGAGGATTATGCGGGACGGGCTGTTCACCAGCGTTGACGCGACGAGGCTCCGAAGCGTTTTTTCGTTGCCGATATCCCCAGACCTGTTGACTGCGCCGATTAGGTGGACTGCTCGTATAATATCGGTTTCGCGGTTAACAAAAAAATCTAGACGCATGCCTTCGATGTCGGTTGTTTTTCGTGAAAGCGAACCGAAATCCAGCCGGGATGAATTCGGCGGAATAGTCGGATAGAGGTCAATGCTGCGCTGCAGCGTGTGGGGTAGTCCGACATGAATGGCGGGAAGTGTGAATTCGCCGCAAGCGCGAGCCTGAGTGGTGCTTGATCCAGAATCGGACCCTATCGCCCCGGATTTCACGGTTCCCGTTCTGCACCGTGACGGTCATCTTGGCGCAATGCGGCGAAACCGGCAATTGGGAACTTGAGGGATACTGGAAGCTCGGGCGGGAATCGGTTGTTTGCGCCTGCAGCAAGATCCAAAGTCATTTCCCCGAAGCAGCAGATAATCGGGTTACCACCGTCCCGTGAGTGATCTTGGTCGAGATGGGCGCCATGAAATCATCTATTGCGGGATCAACGAAAGAACGTTGTCTCCAGCTCAAATAGAAATCTACCGTTTGCGGCAATAAAGCTCCAGGCGGTGATGGATGACATCATACCCCATCTGTGATGCTATTTCCGATTGCAACTGTTCGATCCGATTTGACTGAAATTCCAGGATTTCACCACTTTCAAGGTCAACGATGTGATCGTGATGTCGCTTGTCCACCCGCTCGTACCGGGCGCGGGCGCCTTCAAAACTGTGGCGCTGGATCATCCCGGCACGCTCCAGAACGGACACGGTTCTATACACTGTCGCGATTGATATCTTCGGATCGATCCGCTCCGCACGCCGGTGGAGTTCTTCTACCTCCGGGTGATCCTCGTTTTCGGCAATCACTTGCAGCAAGGCAAGGCGTTGTGCCGTGGCCCGCAAACCTGCCTGTCGCAGCGCGGTTTTCATTTTTTCAACCTGCTGTCTGGACTCCGTCATAGTGCCACCTTCATGTTCTCAGCCATGTGGTTTTCGCAACTTCGTACTGTATTTGCGAATGATTATCAATATTGTTTACAAATGCAAATAACTCTCATAATCAGAATGCTGAAGCGCAGTGAGCGGATGTGTGACATGAGCGGGCGAAGTGTTAGATTTTTAATGATGTGTGTGGCGGGCTTGGCCGTCATTGCGCAGGTCGCGCTGGCCCAAGATGATGAATTTAAGGTTGTGACGACCTTTACCATTATTGCCGACATGACCCGCAATGTTGCGGGCGACGCGGCGGTGGTTGAATCGATCACCAAAGCCGGGGCAGAGATTCATGGCTATCAGCCGACACCGGGCGATATCATCCGCGCCCAGGATGCCGATCTGATCCTGTGGAACGGCCTCAATCTGGAACTTTGGTTCGAACAGTTTTTCGGCAACCTGACGGACGTGCCCAGTGCAACCCTGACCGAGGGGATCGTGCCGATGGGGATCGCGGAAGGCGAGTACACCGGCAAGCCGAACCCGCATGCCTGGATGAGCCTGGAGAACGCAATCATTTATGTCGATAACATTCGCGATGCCCTGTCCGAACATGATCCGGAAAACGCCGTCACCTATGCGGCCAACGCCGAGACCTACAAGCAAGAGATCACTGCAGCCATCGCCCCCCTTCGCGCGTCAGTTCTGGCCGTGCCGGAGCAACAGCGTTGGCTTGCCTCCTGCGAAGGGGCATTCAGCTATCTGATCCGCGATTTTCAGATGAAAGAACTTTATCTGTGGCCGATCAACGCGGATTCTCAAGGCACACCGCAACAAGTGCGCAAGGTGATCGACGCAATCCGCAAGAATAAAATTCCCGCAGTGTTTTGCGAAAGCACCGTGTCGCAAGCTCCGGCCGAACAGGTCGCCCGCGAGACCGGCGCGCGTTATGGTGGGGTTCTCTATGTCGACAGCCTGACCGAGGCGGACGGTGTGGTGCCGACCTATATCGACATGTTGCGCGTCACTTCGCAGACCATCGTGGATGGGCTGACCGATTAGGGCTCTACCGCATGCAACTCGTTACCCCTCTTTTTTAAGGCAGGGGGCTATGTCTGAGAAACAATCCGCTGCCTAAGAAGGCCAAACAGGATAATAAATCCATGTCGGAAACCGCGCCTCACTTACTCGGCATCACCGCAAAGGGTGTCTATGTTACCTATCGCAACGGGCAGACCGCCCTACGCGATGCCAGTTTCGAGGTTCCGACCGGTACAATCACCGGGCTTGTGGGTGTGAACGGCGCGGGGAAATCGACGATCTTCAAGGCTATCATGGGGTTCGTGCCGGTAGCCCGCGGTGAGATCACCGTCCTTGGCCAATCGGTGAAGTCGGCACTGAAACAGAACCTCGTGGCTTATGTTCCGCAATCCGAAGAAGTGGATTGGAGCTTTCCGGTGCTGGTTGAGGACGTGGTGATGATGGGCCGCTACGGCCATATGGGGTTTTTCCGCAGGCCAAGCGTTGCCGATCATGCCGCCGTCGCCGGTGCGCTATCGCGCGTCAACATGGCCGACTATCGCAAGCGCCAGATCGGCGAGTTGTCAGGCGGGCAGCGCAAGCGGGTGTTTCTGGCCCGTGCCCTGGCGCAAGATGGACGGTTGATCCTTTTGGACGAGCCCTTTACCGGCGTCGATGTCCAGACCGAGGATGCCATCATCGCCCTCTTGCGCGGGATGCGCGATGAGGGGCGGGTAATGCTGGTTTCAACCCACAATCTGGGCTCGGTGCCAGAGTTTTGCGACCGCACTGTGTTGGTGAAGGGCACGGTGCTGGCCCACGGGCCGACCGAAACCACCTTTACCCGCGAGAACTTGGAACTGGCCTTTGGCGGGGTGCTGCGGCACTTCGTGCTGGGCGGGGCTGATCTGCATGAGGATGACGATGCTCGCGCGGTCAACGTGATCACCGACGATGAAAGGCCTTTTGTGATCTATGACAAACCCGCCGCACAGGTGGCCAAATGATCGAGACCCTGCTTTTGCCGTTCCAATACGGATACATGACAAATGCGATGTGGGTCTCGGCCCTTGTCGGCGGAGTCTGCGCCTTCCTTTCGGTTTACTTGATGCTGAAAGGATGGTCGCTGATCGGCGATGCGCTCAGCCATTCCATCGTGCCCGGAGTGGCGGGGGCGTATATGCTGGGCCTGCCTTTTGCCTTGGGGGCCTTTGTCGCGGGGGGCCTTGCTGCGGGAACGATGCTGTTTTTGAACCAACGTTCGGGGCTGAAGGAAGACGCGATCATCGGACTGATCTTTACCTCTTTCTTTGGATTGGGGTTGTTCATGGTGTCGCTGTCGCCGATGTCGGTATCGGTGCAAACCATCACCATGGGCAATATCCTGGCGATTACACCCGAAGACACGCTGCAACTGGCAATCATCGGCTTTGTGTCGCTGGCGGTGCTCTTGGCAAAGTGGAAAGACCTGATGGTGACGTTCTTCGACGAAAATCATGCACGATCTATCGGGATCAACACGGGGCGGCTGAAGGTCGTTTTCTTTACCCTGTTGTCGGCCAGCTGTGTGGCGGCCTTGCAAACCGTTGGTGCGTTTCTGGTGATTGCGATGGTGGTGACACCGGGCGCCACTGCCTATCTGTTGACCGACCGTTTCCCACGCCTATTAATGCTTAGCGTTGCGATCGGATCGATCACCAGCTTTGTCGGCGCTTATCTCAGCTTTTTCCTTGATGGGGCGACTGGCGGCTTGATTGTCTGCCTGCAGACGCTGATCTTCTTGCTGGCCTTCTTCTTTGCGCCCAGGCACGGCTATCTCGCAGCGCGCCGCCGCGCCTCGTTCGAGTTGGAGCGGCCGGCATGATCGACACCTTGGTTCAGCCCTTCCAGTTCGCGTTCATGAACACTGCGTTCCTGATCATGGCAATGATATCCGTGCCGATGGCACTGCTTTCTTGTTACCTGGTGCTGAGGGGCTGGTCGCTGATGGGCGATGCAATCAGTCATGCGGTGCTTCCGGGGGTCGTGCTGGCTTACATTCTGAACATTCCGTTGATCATCGGCGCGTTTTGTGCGGGCATGTTCTGCGCTCTGGCAACTGGCTTCCTCAAGGAAAACAGCAGAGTGAAACAAGATACGGTGATGGGCATCGTGTTTTCGGGCATGTTTGGCTTTGGCATCGTGATGTATACCAAGATCAGCACTGATGTGCATCTGGACCATATCTTGTTTGGCAATATGCTGGGGGTTGGCGCGCATGATTTGTGGACGGCGGGGCTGATAGCCATGGCAGTCACAGTTGTCATTTTGACCAAGCGCCGTGATCTGATGCTGCACGCGTTTGACCCCATTCAGGCGCAGGCCGTCGGGTTACCGGTCCGCGCCCTCCATTACGGTCTGTTGGCGATGATGTCGCTGACTATTGTGGCAACACTTGCGGCAGTGGGGATCATCCTGTCGATCGGCCTGCTGATCGCGCCGGGGGCGATTGCGTTTCTGGTGACCAAGCGGTTCGACCAGATGCTGATTGTTGCGGTCTCGGTCACGCAGGTATCGGGGTTTCTTGGGGTTTACCTCAGCTTTTACATCGACAGCGCCCCCGCGCCGACGGTGATCTTGATCATGACCGCAGTGTTCATTGCGGCGTTTGTTTATTCAACGCGCAAATCAAGATTGCAATCTGAGCAGGCTGTTTGATGCGGCAGGCTGTCGATTTCGTGTCGGCCAAATCCTGTCATTTTAGCCTCGGTCGGGAAGCGTCCAAACTGGTCGTTCCACGGTTTGCAGCGAAGGCATGAAAAGTCCGCGCTGGCGATCTGCGCTTCAAGCGAATGCTGC
>JBBKVT010000051.1:0-13766 GCA_037968535.1 Paracoccaceae bacterium | reverse complement strand
GTTTCGAAAAAAACTTGGCGTTCGTGTCGGGAACAGGACAAACGTTCAGCCAATTTCGTTGATGACCCCGGTCACCGCTTTCGACAAACTCTGATAGAAGCGGGAATATGCTGAAATGCGCGCTCTGATCTCTACCTCGGATGCGGGAATTTCCTGGACGGTCTTGTCGATGTCCTGCTGGACGCGGGCAAGCCCATCGGCGACACCTTCCATCATGCTGGCGTAAGGGTTCTCGGAGAGCTGGAAGAAGTCCTGTCTCTGACCGGGTTTCGCCAAGCGTCGGATGAGGCGGCGATCTTCGAGAATGCGGGTTGCCGTGCTGATACTACCCCGACTGACCTGAAGCTGATTTGCGATTTCCCCGAACGCAAGTGCTTCGCCGTCCCAGACGAGCAGGCCCAAAACCCGACCTGCAATGCGCGGCAGGCCGTCGCCTTGGGCGATCAGGCCGATTTTTTCAATGAACTCGCTGCGTGTCTCTTCGATTGATTTGGTCATCCGTTCAAATCCGTCTTTCGTAAAGCTGTCCACATCACGCCTGCCTTGGCTGGTTCGCGCCCAGCACGGTTACCAGACCCCGTCTGATGTGCGTTTTTAGACCGTCGATCATGCTGAACATCGACGGCACGAAGAGGAGCGACAGAACGGTGGACAACAACAATCCTCCAATCACAGCAATCGCCATCGGCGCACGAAACTCGCCACCTTCACCGATGGCCAATGCGCTGGGAACCATGCCGGCGGTCATGGCAATTGTTGTCATGATGATCGGTCGCGCGCGCTTGTGACCTGCGTCTAGCATGGCGTCGTTTTTCTCAACGCCAGTCTTCATAGCTTCCAAAGCGAATTCAACGAGCATGATCGCGTTTTTGGTCACGATGCCCATGAGCATGAGGAAACCGATCACGACCGACAGGCCGATGCCCGCCCCGTAGAGATAGAGTGCAAAGATCGCACCGCCGATGGCAAGTGGCAGAGACATCAGGATCGTGATGGGCGTCACGAAGCTGGAAAACAGCAACACGAGCACGACATAGACCAGCAGAATGCCCGCTCCCATCGCAAGACCGAACTGGGTGAAGACCTCGCCCATGACCTCTGCGTCGCCGCCCGCTTGGATCGATGTCCCCTCGGGCATATCCTGGGCGACAGGCAGAGCATTGACGGCCTCTGTCGCCGGGCCAAGCAGGAAGCCACCAGCAATATCGGCTTCGACCGTCGTGCGATACCGACGGTCATAGCGCTCGATCGAAGTGGGACCGGTGGAAAGTGCTACATCGGCTACGACGCCCAGGGGAACGGGTGCGCCTGTAGTGCTTGGGATGCGCAGGCCTTCCATCAGGAACAGATCTTCGCGTACGTCCTGCTCAAGCCTGACAACGATTGGGATCTGACGCTCGCCGGTATTGAATTTCGCCACGTTGCCGCCGGATTCGCCGATAGTGGCAATCCGCAAGGTGGAGGCCAAAGCCGCCGCGGTGATCCCCATTTCTGCCGCGAGCTCCGGTCGCGGTGTGATCTGGATTTCGGGTCTGAGAAGCGACGCCTTGCTGGACGCACCAGTGATTTCTGGCAGGTCGTTCATGGCGTCGGTAAGTGCTTTGGCCGCTGCCGCGGTTGTCGCGACCTCATCCCCCAGAACACTGATAGACAGATCGCGCGTACCGTCTTCGGACAGCACAAACAGGCGCACGTCAGGGATTGGGGCCAGAAGGATTTCCAGTTCGTCAATGATGTCGAACGAGTTTCTGTCGCGGTTCGTATTTGAGCCGAAGCCGATACGCATGGTTGCTTCGGTGTCCTGCCCATCCACAAAGACGGTTTTGACCTCGGGCACCTTTTGGATGATGTTCGTGACGTTGCGGGAAACTGCGCGGGTCTCGTCCATTAACGATCCTGGCGGCAGTTCAATGGAAACCGTGGCGCGACCGGTATCGGATGGTGGCACGAATTCGGTTGGCAGTAGCGTGGCCGAAAAGATCGACGCCGCAAAGATGGCAAGTCCAAGCATCAGCGTGATCATCCGGTGGCGCAGCGTCCACGCCAGAACACGCATGTATCGCCGCATGATGAAACCGTCCTGTTCGTCTTCAGGTTCGATACCGTCGCGCAGGAAATAGGCGGCCATCATCGGCGTGATCAGGCGGGCCACCAATAACGAAAACAGCACCGCCACCGCGACCGTCAGACCGAACTACTTGAAATATTGACCCGCGATCCCCGACATGAAGCTGACAGGCGCAAACACCGCGACGATTGTGAAACTGATGGCAATGACCGTCATGCCGATTTCCGATGCCGCTTCCTCGGATGCCTCATAGGCGGGTTTGCCCATCTGAATGTGCCGCACGATGTTCTCGATCTCGACGATGGCGTCATCGACCAGAATCCCGGTGACCAGGGTGATGCCCAGAAGCGAGACTGTGTTCAGAGAGAACCCGAGGTAATTCATCACGATGAAGGTCGGAATTATCGACAGCGGCAAGGCGACGGCGGTGATGATCGTGGCACGCCAGTTCTTCAGAAAAAGGAACGACTATGATCGCGAGGGCCGCCCCTTCGTAGAGGGTGTCCATCGCGGAATGGTAATTGCCTTCGGTGTAAACCGTCGCGTCATCAATCAGCTCGAACGCGACGTTGGGGTAGATCCCGCCCAGTTCTGCCAGACGATCCTTCGCATTGTCACCCGCCGTGAGATCACTCGCTCCAGTCGCGCGGAAAACGCCGAACGCGACGACAGGCTGACCGTTGAACATCGCGAAGGACGCGGTTTCGGTTGATCCGTAAGTAACCGTGCCAAGGTCATCCAGCCGGACTTTGCGACCCGAGGCGAGCGTCACAGGAGTTGATGCAAGCTCTTCGACGGTTGCCGCACTTCCGAGCGCGCGGATCGAGTGCTTCTGCCCCGCAAGGTCGCCGGACCCACCGCCCAAATCAACGTTGTTCTGCAAAAGCTGGCTGTTGACGTCGGACGCAGTCAGTCCATGTGCCAGCAGGCGATCTGGGTTCAGCTCGACCTGAATGGCCTCGTCGCCGCCGCCGATCCGGCTGACTTTTCCGACGCCTTTCTGTCCCGTCAGCTCTCGTGCCACGACTTCATCCACGAAATAGGACAGCTCCTCTATCGTGCGCGTCGGATCGGACACGGCGTATGTCAGGATCGGTGCGCCTGTGACATCAACCCGCTGAATGTTTGGCTCTGTGATGCTGTCGGGCAGGTCGCTTGTTATTCCTGCGACCGCATCCTTGACGTCATTCAGGGCTCGGTCCGTATCAACCTCGAGATCGAATTCGATGGTGATGGTCGCGAAGCCTTCGGTGGCTGTGGCCGAAACATGGTTCACGCCGGTGACGTCGGAGACAGCGCTTTCCACCGGCTTCACGATCTGGTTCGCAATTTCGGAGGGTGCCGCACCCGCTTGACCGATGCTGACGGTGACGATGGGGATGTCGATATTGGGAAACTGAGTCACCGGCAGCCGGAAGAACCCGGCCAGGCCGACGATGACCAGAACAAGAAAAAGCGCAAGCGATGGGACCGGCTTGCGAATGGCCCAAGTCGACATGTTCATTTTGACACCACATCTGCAACGGCGAGATCAGGGACAATCGGGTTGATACGATCGCCATCATCAAAAAATGATCCGGCCTTGGCCACGACGGTTTCGCCCAGGGTCACGCCGGTCAGGATTTCACGCAAGTTGTTCCAGATCAGTCCTGCGACCACCGGGCGTTTCTGCAGAATGCCGTCGTTGACGACGAGAACGAATGTGCCGCTTGTGTCCGTCAGAACAGCCGAAGTTGGCACGGCCGATGACATGCGTTCCTCGGTGATGATCCATCCGCTTGCAAACACGCCAGACCGAAGGCCGGTCGGATCGCCCATCTCAACCAGAATTGTCCCGAGCCGGTTGACCGGATCGACAGTCGGCGAGATGCGTCTGACAGTTCCGGAAACGTTGCCCACGCCTGCTATGGAAAGTTCGGCCTTATCCCCGATTGCAATCCGGCCCATAGCAGTCTCGATGACTTCTGCTTCGACCTCGACAACGCCGTCCGTGATGATGCGGTAGATCGGTTCGCCGCCGGAAGTGGCGATCGCCCCGATCTGACCGTTTCGTGCTGAAATCAGCCCGGTTACCGGGGCGCGCAGTCCGGTGCGTTTCAGGTTGAGGCTTGCGATATTGAGCCGGGCTTGTGCTTGCTGAAGTTGTGCGCGGGCCATGGCCAGACCGTCATTGGCCGACGCAACGGCCGCATCGGCGGACTGCGAGTCTGCCAGCGCTTGATCGAGATTGACCTGCGTCGTTGTTCCGGCGTCTCGAAGGCGCTGTGCGCGATCCAACGCGGATGTTGTGCGTGTTGCAGTAGAGATCGCCGATGTAATTTGACTTTTCGACTGGCTGACGCTTGCCTGAGCGCTGGCAAATTCTGCCTCCGCTTGGGTCAATTCGGCTGACAAGGTGCTGGCATTCAAAGTGGCGAGGACATCGCCGGATTTCACGGTGTCGCCGACATCGACTTGCAAGCTGTCAATGCTGGATCCATTCACCTGGGGATAAACCAATACCTCCTGACGCGGAAAAAGAGTGCCCGAAACCGGAACGCGGCCGATCATCTCAGACTCGACGACGGAAGCCACGGTCACGGAAGCAATCGTCGCTTGCTGTTGCACGACGGCGTTCGAGCTTTCCGCAAAGCTGCCGGTTGGCACGAACACCAAGCATGCGGCGAGCAATGCGCCGAGCAGCGACAGCCGGTTTTGGCATGACGCTCGGCGCTGCGCGCCAATTAGATGGTTCAGCATTGATTTCCCATTTCGAGCATTGAGCGACCTGATGGTAGTCGCGTTCCAGCGCTACACAACGTGTCGTACGTTTATGTCAAACAAAACGTTTAGTATATATTGAACAACACGAGAGAAAACTTTGGCTGCCATGCAGGAATGGATCAAAAAATCAATCCGCGTGCGTTTTCAGAGGCGCCATGCGGAAGATCTAGATGCAGGTCACGCAGTCTTGTGAGCCGGTGGAGGGCTATAACCGCCTATCCGCGATGTCGTCAGGCGAAGTTTGACCATCGTCTCGGCCAACCCGACAGCACACGTCACGCCATCCAGCACAGGAAGCCCATGTTCTTTCGCCAGAGATTCGGCGAGATCCGCCATTCCGGCACAGCCCAGCACTATTGCTTCGGCCCGGTCTTCGGTGACGGCCCGGCCAATTTCGGCGCTGATGCGTTTGCAGGCGTCTGATCCCGGATGTTCCAGTTCCAGCACTGCGACCTCGGACGAACGAACGCGGGCGCAGCGCGCTATCAGGCCGTAACGATGCAAGTTATGCTCCAGCGCGGGAACCGAACGCGCGAGGGTCGTGACCACTGAGAACTTGTTCGAGATCATCGAGGCCATGTGATAGGCCGCCTCGCCGATGCCGATTACCGGCTTGTCGGTGAGGCACCGCGCAGCATCAAGGCCGGTGTCGTCGAAACACGCAATCACCACTGCGTCATAGTCGGGCGAGTTTCGGATCAGGTCCAGCATTCCCGCCAGCGACATCGCCTCGTCATAGAACCCTTCGATCGATGCGGGGCCAAGCGTCGGGTTCACTGCAACGATCTCGGTCCCGGCCGATGCCACGCGCCGCGCAGCATCGCCGATTTTTTCGGTCATCGAAGCGGTCGTGTTCGGGTTAACCACCAGAACACGCATTTACAGCTCCCCCCCAAGGTAGGCGGCCTTGATCCGGTCGTCATTCATCAATTCCCTGGAATCGCCGGTCAACACAACCGACCCGGTCGACATCGCATAAGCGCGGCTGGAGATGGATAGCGCCATGCGGCTGTTTTGTTCCACCAGCAGGACCGTCACATTTTCATCCCGGCTGATCGCCACGATGGCGCGCGCGATATCCTGCACCAGCTTGGGTGCGATGCCCAAAGACGGCTTGTCCAGCAGCAGAAGCTTCGGCTTGGCCATCAGGGCGCGGCCAATCACCATCATCTGCTGCTCGCCGCCTGACAGCGTGCTGGCTTGCTGACCGAAGCGTTCCTTGAGCCGCGGAAATCGTGTGAGGATGCTGTCAAGCGTATCGGCGATCCCAGCCTTGTCCCTGCGGGTAAATGCGCCCATCAGAAGGTTGTCCTTCACCGACATGAAGGGAAATACCCGGCGGCCTTCGGGCACCATGGCAATGCCCTTTTTCACGATCTCGGCAGCGGGCGTACCCTCCAGCCGCTCGCCCATGAAGGTGATCGAGCCGCTCTTGATCTTTCGCAGTCCCGTGATCGCCCGCAGGATCGAGGATTTCCCCGCGCCGTTGGCACCGATGAGCGCGACGGTTTCCCCCTGTTGCATCGTCAGCGACACGCCTTTGAGCGCGTAGACGTGGTCGTAGTAAAGCTCGACATCCTTGAAATTCAGCATTTCGGTCATGGCTTTACATCCCAATCGCTGCGTCTTCGGAACCGAGATAGGCTTCGATTACCTTGGGGTTGGCTTGAATTTCGGCGGGCGTGCCTTCTGCGATCTTTTCGCCGAAGTTGATCACCACGATGCGGTCAGAGATTTTCATCACCGCCGGCATGTCGTGTTCGACCAGCAGCACCGTCACCCCACGCTCATCCCGCAAGCGGCGGACTTGCGCGACCATTTTCATCGTCTCGTCGTGGTTCATGCCCGCGAAGGGTTCGTCCAACAGCAGGACCGTTGGATGAGTCGCCAGCCCGATCGCCATGCCCAGTGCCCGCAGATGCCCCTGTGGCAGGTTCGAGGCCAATTCGTTCCGGATTGCCTGGAGCCCGAGGAAGTCGATGATGTCATCGGCGGATTTGCCGAATTCTGCCTCATCCGCGCGGGCCTGCTTGCTGCCAAGGAAAAACCCCAGAAGCGAGGCTTTCGAGCGAAGGTGATGCGCGACAATGATATTTTCGCGCACCGTCATTGATCTGAAGATGGTGGTTTCCTGAAAGGTCCGCACCACCCCCATCCGCGCCACCTTGTGCGGCGCAAGATCGCTGATCTTCTTGCCGCGAAGCAATACCTCGCCGCTCGTGGCAGGCACGAACGAGGCAATCAGTTTGAACAGGGTCGATTTTCCCGCGCCATTCGGGCCGATCACCGACAGGATCTCGCCCTCGTTGACATCGAAGCTGATATTGTTGTTGGCGGTCAGGCCGCCATACCGCTTGGTGATGCCCTTGATTTGCAGAATGGGGGTCATTTTCCACGGCCCTTCTTGTCAAACAGGCTCAGGACGCCATTGGGCAGCACCAGCATCAGCGCGATCATCGCGCTGGCGTAGATCAAGAGTTGATACTGCTTGGCGACCGACAGCAGATCCCAGCCGAAGTAGAGCAGGAAGGTGCCAAGCATCGGGCCGAAGACGAAGCCCAAACCGCCAACGAAACAGTAAAGCATGAAGTTCACGCTATCGGCGACGGCAAACGATGATGGGTAGATCGATTGCGAGATTGCGACGAACACCGCTCCGGCGAGGCCACCGAAGAACGAGGAAATCGCATAGGCCAGCACCCGCAGATAAGCGGTGTTGACGCCGATGGAGGCCGCAAGTTCCTCGTTCTGCTGCAAGCTGCGACAGAGATGGCCAAGACGCGAATTCACGATCCGCCACAGCGCTGCGTAGGACAGCGTCATCAGCGTGACTGCCAGCAGATAGAAGGCGAGTTTCGGATTTGCCATGGTGGCGAAATCCGGAATGATCGTTATCCCAAAGATCGACAGACCTCCCGGCAGCGGGATCGAGGTGATGCCCTTGGCCCCGTTTGTCACTGACATTGCCAGTGCTGTCAGTCGCGTCACTTCGGTCAAGACGAGCGTGATCATGGCGAAATAAACGCCGCGTAGCCGCAGGATCGGCAGACCGATCAGTGCCGAGATTGCCGCGCAGAACAGACCCGCCAAGGGCAGCGTCGCCCAGAACGACACCCCGACTTTCGTCATCAGGACCGCAGATACATAGCCGCCCATCAGGGCATAGGCGCCCTGACCGATATTGATCCGCCCGATGTAGAAGGTCAGCCAGACCCCGGCTGATCCGATCGACAGCAGCGCCACCGATGTCAGCGTGTAGTACAGATCCCAGCGCCCGCTTGTGGCGATCAGAACCGGCACCAGCACGAAGATCACCAGAAAGAAGGCGGCAAGGCCGAGGAGATTCTTGTTCATGTCATCAACCCCACGGCTTGCCCATCAGCCGTTGCGGACGGAAGGCAAGGAAGACCATCAGCGAGGCGAAGATGGCAAGATACGTGATGTCGCCATATGCGGCCAACACGGTCAGGCCGATGCTTTCCATCATGCCAAGGATGAAGCCACCTGCGATGGCGCCAGAGATCACGCCGGCACCGCCGATCATGATCATCATGAACGCCTTGATCGAGGTAGGCCCGCCCATGCCAAGGTTGATGCCGGTGATGGTGACCAGAAGTCCGCCGACAAGACCTGCCAGCAATGCTCCCAACGCAAAACCGATCATCGAATAGCGATCGACATCGACCCCCATCAATTGCGCGGCCATCCGGTCCTGCGCCAGCGCCCGCATGGCGCGTCCGGTTCTTGAATATTGCATAAACGCAATGAAACTTGCGATTATCGCAATCGCCAGTGCCCCGATCAGAATCCGGTCGTAGGGCATGATCAGCCGCATGTCCCAGTTGAACACGCCATTTATGATTTTGGGCACGCCGCGCTGCTTTTCGCCAAACAGCAGCAGGATGACCGCATCAAGGAAGAATGCGATGCCGGCGGCGAGAAGCATGGTGCTTTCATCTCGCTTCGATTTTCGGATAACCGGGCGGAACAGAAACACTTCAATCAACGCGCCCATAACGGCCAGGGTCACTGCCGACGCGAGGAGGCCGACGATAAAGGGCAAGCCCCATTGTGCGACAACGGTGTAGGTTACGAAGCCGCCAAAGACATACATCTGCCCATGCGCGAAGTTCAAAACGTTCATCAGCGAGAAGATCAGGGTCAGACCCAGCGCAATCAATGCGTATTGGGCGCCGAGATACAGCCCGTTTGCAAGGATCTGTTCCATGCAAGGCCCTCCGGTTTCTGGATGAAAAGGGCCGACTGTGAAGACGGCCCCAGTTAACGCGGGGTATCGCGCGTCAGTCCACCTGAGCGACGAACAGAGTCTCGAACGCGCCGTTGTTGAAGGTGTTTACCACCAAGGGCACCGAAACCTGACGCTTCTGCCCGAACGACGAAGTCCCCACATAGGTCAGCTTTGCATCGCCGACCATGTAAGGGTTCGGCGCCTCGAACGTATCCATCGTGGCCTTGAATGCCTCGACATCGGTCATCGCCGCCGGGTTTGCCGCCAATGTGGCAAGGATGTATTCCAGCGCATAGACCTTCGTGTTGGACTCGTCGTTATACTCGCCAAACATCTTGGTATAGCGGTCAACAAACTCGCGCATCGCATCCGAGGCCAGTTCCGGCGTGGAAGCTCCACCGACCGAAATGAAGCCATTCGCCAACTCGCCCGCGCCTTCTTGCAGCACGGCCGCATCCTGCGCAGTTTCGGTGGAGATCAACCCGGTGTAACCCAATTCGCGGGCCGAGCGGATCAACTGTGGCGCGTTGGCTGGCGACACGCCCGACAACACCAGAAGGTCCGGCGCGGATTGAATTACCGGCAGCAAGACCGGAGTGAAATCGGTGGTGTCGACTTGGTAGGCCACCGAAGCCGACACGACGTCCAGCCCAAGCTCCTCGGCGGCGGCAACACCGCTATCGCGCTGCGACAGGGGGTCGGATTCGTTGGCGGCAACGAAGGCCACCGTCTTCACGCCGTTGTTTTCCATCAGATATTTGTAGATGGCGGGGCCCGATTGATAGTTGGCGACCATGCCCAGAACCGCGTTCGAGGCGGGGGCGGTGTAAAGCTCTTTCGGGAAGGCATATGGGAAATAGATGATGCCGTTCTGCTCGGCCACGGGGCGCACGGCGGCAGCACCGTCATCGACGTTAGGGCCGACGACATAGTGAATGGCCGCTTGCGCCATCTGTTCCATGCCCGCGATCGCGCGCTTGGGGTCTTTCTGGTCGTCGAACGAGACGATCTCGATATCGTATTTGGTGCCGCCGATATCATAGCCACCGGTTTCGTTGATCCAGGCGGCGCGGGTTTCCATCGAACGCTGGTTCGAGGTGCCCCAGGCCGCAGCGGGGCCCGAGGTGACGCCGACGAAGCCGATTTTCAGAACCGGGTTTTCGGCAAATGCGGTGCCAAGAGTGGCAAAGCCTGCAATGGCAGCAAGCGCGGTGGATTTGAGCAATGTACGACGAAGCATGTGGCAAACTCCCTGTGAGCCAGAAGGGTGGAATGGTTTGCGCCCCTGTCCGGGGTTCTGCGAATAAGGTGATCTGACTTTATTGTTAACAATCCTGTCAACATATTATTTTAACATCGTAGACACTCTTGGCGGCTTGCCCCCCAGAAGATTGCTAACTATCTATCTGCGATAACGAACAAACAGTGTGGTTTACTCGCCAATGCCAGTTGCGCCGTACCGAATTGACGAAACGCCGTCCGGCGACGAAATTGTCGAGGAAGACATCGTTGAACGCATTTTCGAGGCTGTCGTTGAACAGCGATTGCCGCCTGGCACCAAGCTTTCCGAATCAGCGCTCTGCAAAGCCTTCGGTGTGGGCCGCATGCGGATCCGTCATTCGCTGCTGCTTTTGTCGAGCCGGGAAGTGGTGGAACTGCATGCCAATCGCGGTGCATATGTTGCCTCGCCAACGGCGAAACAGGCGCGCGAGGTTTTCGAGGCCCGAATGACGCTGGAACCGACGATCGCGCGTCTTGCGTTGGAACGAGCCACCGAAGCGGATATCGCCAAGTTATCCGCGCATTTGAAGATGGAACACGACGCCCACCACCACGAAAGTCGCCATGAGGCCATTCGGCTATCGGGCCAGTTTCACATCCTGCTGGCGCAAATCGCGTCCAATGGGGTGATGCTTCGGATGATGAAGGAACTGGTGACGCGCACCTCGCTGATCATCGGCATTTTTGGGGCACCCAGCGTGGCGAACTGCCGTGACGATGACCACGAACGCATTCTGGACGCCTTCAAAGCACGGGACGGACAGGCGGCAGCCGATCTGATGGCCCAGCATCTGCGAGAGATTGAAGGCAGCCTTGATCTTGGCAACAAGAATAGCGGAGCCATTGATCTGGTGAGCATTTTTTCCAAGAAATAGGCAACTTGGCCCCAATTCCGGCTGCTCGAAGTTCCTGTCCGAGCCGAGCCGCAGAAAAATTGCGCTGTTCGTTCTGAAAAAACACGGCATCCGAAGTCACCGCCATTATAGGGCGAAGCCCTGGGAACAAAATATTGCAACCCTATTGACCTTCCAGTTAGTGGAACCCCTATCTAAGGGTTTGAACAACTCAGGAGTCGTCGATGCCAACTCTGCAAACCCTTCGCATTCCCGTTCAGAACATGACCTGCGCGTCCTGCGTCGGCCGGGTCGAACGGGTGCTGTCCGCTCTGCCCGGTGTCAGTGATGTGCGCGTGAATCTTGCCAGCGAAACAGCGCAAGCGCAGATCGACAAGCCTGCCCGCATTCCCGAGGTGATCGCGGCATTGGAACAGGCGAACTATCCCGCCCGGACCCAAAGCGTGCGGCTGAACGTGACCTCAATGACCTGCGCCTCTTGCGTGGGTCGGGTCGACAAGGCGCTGGCGGCCGTCCCTGGCGTGCTAGATGTGAACGTCAACCTCGCGTCGGAAACCGCGACCGTCACTTATGTCGAAGGCGTGGTGGAATTGGCGGATCTGCTGAGGGCGGCAGAGGACGCCGGTTACCCGGCAGAGCCCGCAGAAGGTTCAGCGCCCGAGGACCGCAGCGCCCGCAAAGAGGGCGAGGCGCGGGCGTTGGCGCGAAAGACGGCGCTGGCCGCCGCACTTGCCCTGCCGGTGTTCGCGCTGGAAATGGGCGCACATCTTGTGCCCGGCATGCATGAAATGATCGGTCGCACGATCGGACATCAGACCAGTTGGATGATCCAGTTCGTGCTGACCACGGTCGTGTTGATCTGGCCCGGTCGCGGCTTTTACACCAGCGGATTTCCCGCGCTCCTCAAAGGTGCGCCGGACATGAACAGCCTTGTCGCGGTAGGCACTTCGGCCGCCTATCTTTATTCGCTGGTGGCGCTTTTCGCCCCCGCATTGCTGCCTGAAGCCTCGCGCGCGGTCTATTTCGAAGCCGCGGCGGTGATCGTAGTGCTGATCCTTCTGGGCCGCTGGATGGAGGCGCGTGCGAAAGGCCGCACCGGGGCCGCGATCCAGAAGCTTCTTGGCCTGCAGGCGCGCACCGCGCGGGTGCTGGTGGACGGGGAACCGCAGGATGTGGCGATCGAGCGGATCCGCACCGGCGATATTCTTGTCGTGCGACCGGGCGAGCGGATTGCCGTGGACGGAGAGGTTACTGACGGCAGCGCCCGTGTCGACGAGAGCATGATCACGGGTGAACCGGTGCCGGTGGCCAAGTCCCAAGGCGATCCGGTCACTGGTGGCACGGTCAACGGCACAGGCGCCTTTCAGTTTCGCGCGACCCGCGTCGGGGCCGACACAACCCTGGCGCAAATCATTCGCATGGTCGAAGAAGCGCAGGGGGCCAAGCTGCCAATTCAGGGCATGGTGGACCGGATCACGCTGTGGTTCGTGCCCGCTGTCATGGCGCTGGCCGTGCTGACCGTCATTGTCTGGCTGCTGGTCGGACCGTCGCCTGCGCTTTCCTATGCGCTGGTGGCAGGTGTGTCAGTTTTGATCATTGCATGTCCCTGCGCGATGGGTCTGGCCACCCCGACCTCGATCATGGTTGGCACCGGGCGCGCCGCTGAAATGGGTGTTCTGTTTCGCAAGGGCGACGCGCTGCAACAACTGACGAGTGTCGATGTGGTGGCATTGGACAAGACTGGAACGGTCACCCAAGGCCGTCCAGAACTCACCGATCTGGTTCTGGCCGACGGGTTCGACAGAGCCGAAGTTCTCGCTTTGGTGGCCGCGGTCGAGGCGCAGTCGGAACATCCCATTGCCGAGGCCATCGTGCGGGCGGCGCGCGCGGAAAACGCCACGCGGCATGACGTCGAAGGCTTCGAGTCGATTACGGGCTATGGCGTGCGCGCCAACGTCGCGGGCCGCGAGGTTCTGGTCGGGGCCGATCGTCTGATGACCCGCGAAGGAATGGAATCCGGGGCGCTGGCAGAGGCTGAACAACGCCTCGCCGAGCAGGGTCGCACGGCGCTTTTTGCGGCTGTTGACGGTCGAGTGGCCGCCGTCATTGCCGTGGCCGACCCGGTGAAACCCGCCAGTGCCGCGGCGATCCGGGCGCTGCACGACCTGGGGCTGAAGGTCGCCATGATCACCGGCGACAAGCGCGAGACGGCGCTTGCCATCGCGCGGGAAACTGGCATCGACCATGTGATCGCGGGCGTGCTTCCGGACGGCAAGGTCGCTGCCCTTGACGAATTGCGCGAGGGGTCGCAGCACATTGCCTTTGTCGGTGACGGCATCAACGACGCGCCCGCGCTGGCACATGCGGACGTGGGCATCGCGATTGGCACCGGAACCGATGTGGCCATTGAATCCGCCGATGTCGTGCTGATGTCAGGCGATCTGCGCGGCGTCGTGAACGCGTTCGAGGTTTCGACCCGCACCATGCGGAACATCCGCCAGAACCTGTTCTGGGCCTTCGGTTACAACGTCGCGCTGATCCCGGTTGCCGC
>JBBKVT010000050.1:0-7318 GCA_037968535.1 Paracoccaceae bacterium | reverse complement strand
CTGCGTAGGGGCGCGAGTAGAATTGAAAGAAAGCCCCGCGCGCATCTTCGTCATATAGGATGTTTCCAGCATTAAGACGGTCCAGCAGGTCCGTTGAAAGGTCGAACCGGGCGGCAAGGTCGGCATAGTAATTATTCGACATCGGCAGCGGGTCGAACCCCCGGCTGGTCAGTGCAGCGGAGGTTGCAAAGATGTCATCCGTTGTCAGAGCAATATGCTGCACTGAGGCACCGAAGCTGTTGGCCAGGAAGTTGCCCGCCATGGTTCTATGGGTCTCGGCCCCGTTCAGGGTGATCCGGAAAGCGCCGCCCGGTGCTTCCAATGCTTGACTACGCACCAGCCCGTCTGGGTCAACCACATCGACCATCGGGGATTTGCGCATTTCAAAAAGCGTGGTGTAAAACAGCGACCAGCTCAGCATCTCGTCATAGCTCATGGTTTGCGCAAGGTGATCAATGCGCTGCAGCCCGGCACCCTCTTGAAGTGCGCCTGATCCAGTGAACTCCACCGACCAGACGTTGCTCAGGCCGCTATCCTCGTCAAGGAAATGCAACACGCTGCCGCTGAGCCCGCGAATGGCAGGGATATCAAGTTCGCCGGGGCCGATGGGCTGAGCAAAGGGTTGCGCACCGAGAGTTGTGGCGCGTGAAACCGTTGCCGAGGCATCGCCCACGGACAGCCCGATATCGCAAACCGTGGTGCCATGCATGGTGTAGGCACTGCTGGCATAGCCGGTTGTTTCCCGGTTAACGACGATACGAATTTCGCCTTGAATCCAGAGCGACAGTTTCTTGGTAATATGTGCGCCGGAATGCGCAAATCCCAAAGATCGCAAGACCGCCTCGAGCGCGTCCGCTTCATCGCCGCGCGTTGCGAATTCGACAAAAGCTACGCCTTCAACGGTTGCCCGCCGAGGCATCGCGGCCAGATCAAGCTTTGTGGCAGGCTCTTCGCGACGCACGTCATCCATGAGTGCAATCAAGGAACGATGTCCGTCCTTGGCGACTGTCTTGGGACTGCCTCCGCGAAACTGATCATTGAAAATCTCGAGTGAAATGGGGCCGGAATATCCGGTTGCCACGACCGCGCGCATGAAATCTTTGACCGCCAGATCCCCTTCGCCCGGCATGTTCCTGAAATGGCGCGACCAATAGAGCAGGTCCATCTCGATCAATGGTGCATCGGCCAGCTGGACGAAGAATATCTTGTCGCCAGGGATCCGGCGGATAGTTTCCGGATCAATCTTGCGCGCAAGCGTGTGAAAGCTGTCGAGGATCAGACCCACATTGGCATGATCGGCGCGGCGCACGACCTCCCAGGCGTCGCGGTGATCGTTGACATGGCGCCCCCAGGCAAGGGCCTCGAAGCCCACGCGCAGGCTGCGTCTTTCCGCCCGTTCGCCGAGGTCATGGAAATCTGCGGCCGCTCGGTCGATTCCCCCAAGCGCCTGTGGATGCGTGGAGGAACAGATCAGAACGAGATCTGTGCCGAGTTCCTGCATCAAATCAAACTTGCGTTCGACACGGTCGAACGCCTTGGCGCGCAGTGGATCGGGCAGGCCCTCGAAATCTCGGAGCGGTTGAAACAGGGTGATCTCGAGACCCATCGAGCGGATCAAGTCGCCGACCTCGCGGGGATTGCCGTCATGGGCGATGAAATCCTGCTCGAATATCTCGATGCCGTCGAATCCGGCGGCGGCAATGGCTTCCAGCTTCTCAGGCAAATTGCCCGAGATCGATACCGTCGCAATAGAGGTCTTCACTTCTCATCTCCTTGACTTCCAGCGCGAAGGGCAGTCCCGTTCAATTCGACGCCAGCAAAAATGTCGCACGAAGCGTATCGACAAATGGGTCGGGCTTTCTGGTAGGTCAAACTCAAAGCAATATTGACGCTGGCGGGGAAGATTAGCCACATAGTTATCACTTCAATTGCCCAAGTCTCACAACGGCATACTGCACGAGCGCAACAGTATTGTCCCGAACTCCGGGTGCAGAGTTAAGTAGTCTGTACACCATCGCCACGATGACGCCTGCCTCCTTCGCAATATCGTGGACCGGTAACCTACCCATTAACCTTCTCTCTGAGGACAAAGATTGGCGACGAAGCTGAGGTGCGCCAATCAAAAGCGGATCAGGCCGCCAAGGAGCGATCGGCGCTCGGCGTTTGAGCCATCGTGGGGTAAGTGGCCGTGATCCTGAAGTAACTCATCGCCGTGCGCCTTGTGAATGTTGTGGATCGACATCGCTGTGGAGCTCAGTAGGCGACCTTTGCCAACGCGCGAAGTTCGTCGGGAGTGGCGGTGCGGAAACCAAAGAACTCAAGATATGCCGGGATCTGTTCGAACAGCATGTCTGTACCGACCTGGTAGGCGCAGCCCTTCTCGCGAGCGGCAGCGAGGAAAGGCGTGATTTCCTGTTTCATCACCACCTCACCCACGAAGGTGGTGGGGTCGATGCGGGCCACGTCCATCGGCAAGGGATCACCCACTTTCATCCCAAGCGGGGTGGCATTGACCACTACTTGAAAGTCTGCCGGATCCTTCGAGCCCTTCGTGACGATCAGGTCTGGATAAAACTGCCTCAGACGCTCGGCTAACCCGTCCATTGTCGGGGTATGGTTGTCGAAGACGGCCAGTTCCGCCGCACCAGCCTTGGCCAGAGACGCCGCGATGGCCGAGCCCACGCCTCCGGAGCCAACGACCAGCACTTTTGACCCCTTCAGGACCTGACCCTTGCGAAGTGCGCCCCGCACGAAGCCCTCGCCGTCGAACTGGTCGCCGACGAGCTCGCCATCGGGACCCAGACGAACGGCATTGCACGAGCCGGCCACCTGCGCGGTCGTCTTTACTTCGTCCAGCAAGGCCATCGTCGTTACCTTGTGGGGCATCGTCACCAGCGCGCCGTGGATGTTCGACAGCCGGAAGACTAGCTTGAGAAAAGCGCCATAGTCTTCGGCCTTGCAGCCCATCGGCACGACCACCGCATCGATCCCATGGTTTTCGAAATACGGGTTGTAGATCATCGGCGCCCGAAAGGATTCGGTCGGATGGCCAAGATGGGCGATCAGTTTCGTCTTTCCAGAAATCATCACGGCGGCCCTCGGGTATTGGATTGGATCAGACCTGATAGCCAAGCTGACGCGGCAGAAACAGCACCAATTCCGGGACCAGGATCATGACGATCAGCGCCAGCACGAGGACGAACAAGAACGGCAGCACTTCGCGGATGATCTCGCCGAGCGGGATGCCGGTGACCGCGTTGATTACGAACAGCAGGATGCCGTAAGGCGGGGTGATGAGGCCAATCATGCAGTTAACCACCGCGATGACGCCGAAATGCACCAGATCGATGCCGAGTTCTCGGCAAGTGGGCAAGAACAGCGGCAGGATCACCAGAATGATGGTGGTCGCGTCGAGCACGCAGCCGAGCAGTAGAATCAGGATATTGACCCCAATTAGAAACACAATTGGCGAAACATCGAGGCCCACCAGCGCCTTGGCCATCAAATCGGGGATATTTTCCGACGCGACGATGAAGTTCAGGATCAACGCGCCGCCGATCACCAAACCGACGGCGGCCGAGGATCGGGCGCTTTCCACTAGAATACGATAGAATGCCCTCAGCGACAGGGCACGGTAGAATACCGACGCCAAAATCAGTGCATAGAATGCGGCAACCGCAGCAGCCTCGGTCGGCGTGGTAATGCCACCGTAGATGCCATAGAGCAGGATCGCTGGCATCAGCAGTGCCGGAAAGGCGTTCACGGTAAGTGCGGGAAGATCGCGCAGCGGCACCGGTTCCTCGGTCAAAAATCCGCGCCGATGCGAGATGAAGGTGTTCATTGCCATCAACACCGCGCCCATGAAAAGACCGGGGATGATGCCGCCCAGAAATAAATAACCTATCGAAGTGTTGGAAACGAGAGCGTAGAGAACCATCGGAATCGAAGGCGGAATGATCGGGCCGATGGTCGCCGAAGCGGCGGTAATCGCGGCGGCATAACCGCGGGTGTAGTGGCCTGACTTGGTCATCATGTCGATAATGACCTTGCCGATGCCCGCCGCATCCGCCACCGCCGATCCAGACATGCCGGAAAAAATCAGCGAAGCTACTACGTTCACATGGCCCAGACCGCCTTTGAAGCGGCCGACAAGGCCCACGCAAAAGCGCAGTAACCGGTCGCTGATCGTGCCCGCATTCATGATATTGGCGGCGACAATAAAAAGCGGAACGGCCAGCAGAATGAAGCTTTGATAAAGGCCATCCACAAGGGATTTGCCTGCGATGCCGATGCTTTGACCACCGGCAAATAAATAGACGATGGCCGCCAGAATGATCGAATAGGCAACTGGCGTGCCGATACCGGCAAAGAAAAACAACGCAATCAGGCAGAGGGTGAATTCAAAGGTCATTTGTCGTCAACTTTGTGGAATTCTTTTCCTGCCTCCTCGGCGACTTCGTCAAAACGGTGAATATCGGACTCGGCCCCGTGTCGAAACGCTTGTACGGCTCGCCAACCGTAACGTGCCGCGACGATCACGAGGAACGCGATGTAGATCGAATAGACATCGCGCATCCGGATGCCAGAGCCGAAAATCGCATCAAGCGTTGCAGTGCGCTTTAGCCGGAGAATAGCAAAGCGGCTCAAAGTCGGTTCGATCGACACCAAAAGACCGATGCACACAGCCACGCCGCTGATGATGGCGAACCATTTGCGCAAGGCGGGATTGACGCTCGTGTAGATGATATCGAAGGTTACATGATCGCGTTCTCGCACGATGAATGCATTGCCCCAGAACACGATCCAGACCCACATCAAAAGGCAGAATTCCAGCGTCCAGCCGTACCGGTTCGGATCAAGAAACGGCAGATAGGCGGGCAGCCAGTCCAGCCGTGCCGTGTAGCGGATGGTGATTTGCAGGATGAAAGTGGCAAACATGGCGGCCATCAACATGGCCGCCACGAATTCAGTTGCCTGAGAGAACCGCGTCTTGAACGTATTCATCTGAGGTCAGCCCTACCTCATCGCAGGGATCAGTTGCCAAGCGCGTTGATCTTCTCCAGCACGCCTTCGGGCCAGGTCGCGGCATATTCGCTTTCGAGATACATCTTCTGGACGTGATCGCGGAACGCGGCGACGTCGGGCTCATAGACCGACAGACCCTGTTCTTCGAGGAAGCTGACCAGTTCTTCCTCTTTGGCAAGCTGGTTTTCCCGAGCGTAGTCGGCGGTCGTATCTGCGGCGGCCTGAACGGTGGCTTGCTGCTCGGCAGACATCGAATCCCAAGTTGTCTTGGAGATTGCGATGTAGTTCAGGTCTACCAGGTGCGAGGTCAGCACGATCTGGTTCGTTACCTCGTAAAATTTCGCGTCAACCACGGTGGGCAGCGGGTTGTCTTGACCATCGACCGAGCCAGTGGAAAGTGCGGTATAGACCTCGGTGAACGACATCGGGGTCGGATTCGCGCCCAGCGCCTTGCCCAGGAACTGCCAGGCATCCGTTCCGGGCATCCGCAGGTTCACGCCCGCCAGATCCGCAGGCGTCATCACTGTCAGTTCATCCTTGGTCTGGCGCAGGTTCACCTGCCGCCGACCCAAATACATGACCGACAACAGTTTCACGCCCAGCTCGTCCTCGACCTTCTGCTTGAAGGGACCCATTAGCGGGTCGTTGAACACTGCCACTTGGTGTGCGGCATCCTGTTGCACGTACCCTGCGGTGAAGATCGAGAATTCCGGGAAGAACGTCGCCAGTTCCTGCGCCGAAGTAATCGACATTTCCAGATCGCCCGCGGCGATGGCTTCCAGTTCAGTGCCCTGTCCGAAAAGCGTTCCGTTCCAGTGCGGCTCGAAATCCGCAATCTCGGCGACCATCGGGCCGAATTTCTCGATTAGCGCGACCGAGCGCTGATCGGTCTCTGACTGAACCGCAGACAGGCGGAGCTTGATCTTATCCTGTGCGACGGCACCAGTTGCAGTTACAGCCAGAGCAGCAGTGGCGGCCAATAGAGCGCGCCGGGTTATTACAAACGACATCATGTGTCCTCCCTAAGTTTTCGAGCCAGCATACGCTCCCTGCGCAGCCGAATCCAGCGAGGCGGGTGATATCAATCTGGACCGATTATGTCTATAATAATCGATTTCTTTACACACATCGATTCCTATCCTTTACATCGATTAACGATCTCCTTTATGACTTCGCCGTGCAGGAGGCGCCGTATGCCAGCTCTGGGTTTGAGTTCAAATCGCGTTGGAAAGCCCACGATCGCAGGGCAGATTGAATCGCGGCTGCGTCAGGACATTTTGCTTGGGGTGCTTGCGCCGGGTACGAAATTGAACCTCGACAGGCTGCGCGAGAAGATGAATGTCGGACTTTCTCCGCTTCGCGAAGCCGTAACCCGGATCGTATCGGACGGTCTGATCGAAGTCGCGCCGCAGCGCGGCTACACGGTTGCGCCGATCTCGGTTGCGAACTTTGAAGAGGTATGCGCGTTGCGTACAGAGCTGGAACCCTACGCCCTACGACGCTCCATCTCCAACGGCGGGCTCGATTGGGAAACTGCCGTCATGGGGGCTCTTCACAGGGTAAACAAGACCCAACGCAACGCCGATGACGCCGCAAGTCGGACCGCGTGGGAGGCCGCAAACAACGCCTTCCATTTCGCATTGATCGAACGTTGTGACATGCCATTGCTACTTAAGATTCACGGCTCGTTGATCAGCATGAACGATCGCTATCGCAACATTTATTATAAGGCCGTGACTGTGCAGCGGGACGTTGTCGAAGAACATACCGCGATCGCAGAGGCAGCAGTCGAGCGGCGGGCAGACGAGGCGGTGGAAATTTTGAAGATCCATATTGAGCGCTCGGTGAAGATAATGCTTCGCATGATCGTCGAAAATCACCCAGCAGCGGTCGAGTAATGCACCCCCCGCGATCTTGGCCAATGCCGGATTAGTTGCACTGGCCGCCAAATGTTACTGCACCGAAAGTACTCAGCCTGAATCTATTAACGAAAGTATCGATCTTTGCTACATCTAAACCGTGGCAATTGACGCAGCCGTGTCAGAATTCAAACGTCACTCGCAATGCAACCATCCGCCGAGTAACATGAACTTTGCAGTATGGATGAAAGAGTCAAAATGGCCCATGCAGACTTCACAGGGGCAAACGTCACAGACCTGAATACCGCCGTGATTGGCGGTTCGCGCAGCCATCACTTCGGGATTTCTGCAGCTATGGTTACGCCATTCGCGGCGGACGGTTCTATCAATCTTGCATTAGCAGGCAAGCACGCGTCTGGCGTGGTTGCCTGCTA
>JBBKVT010000049.1:0-14751 GCA_037968535.1 Paracoccaceae bacterium | reverse complement strand
CAAACAAGAGTGCTGACACTATTAGAATAGCGGGCCAATAAAGGCGAAAAAGCTGGAATGCATATCTGTACATCGGATAACTCGCTCAATTATAGCCACGGACGGGCCTGCGGTTTACCGTATAGATTGCCTATCTGACTTTGCTCCGCCAGCCCTCTTGATGAGTGGCATCGGATAGGTCCGCAACGGGCTCAATGCGGTACGTATCCGCGATATCGCCCGAAGCGGCTTTGAACCGCAGGCTTATCTTGCGACCGCCGCGGCGGAGGGCACGTCGCTTCTGCACTGTTTATGCCGGAAAAACTTCCAGGCATCCGTTCACCCCGAACTCAGGTCCCGCCCGATCCGCAGAATCTCGGTCAAAAGCAGATCGAGGTCCGGTCTTGTGGTGCGGTGGTTGGTCAGATTCACCCGGATCGCGAGCTTGCCGTTGATCCTTGTGGTCGAGGGCACGGCGGTGCCGTTTTCCTGCAATTCGATGACGATAGCCTCGTTGAGCGCGTCGAGGTCGTCGGTGCCGGCGGGCGCGTAGCGGAAGCAGACGATGTTGAGTGTCGCCGGGGCGAGCAGTTCAAGATCCGGCGTGGCGTCGATCTTTGCGCCCAGCCATCCCGCCTGTTCGACGTTGCGGGTGATCGCGGCGCCTAGTTTATCGGTGCCGTGTTCCAGAAGATGCGCCCAGATCTTGAGCGCCCGAAAGCCGCGCGACAGTTCGGGGCCGAAATCTACAGGCCAGGGATTGCCCGCCGCAAGGCCGCGCTCGGCGGCGGCGAGGTAGTCTGGGCGTTCCGAGAAGGCACGCAGATGCGCGTCGCGATCGCGGATCAGCACGCAGCCGGCGTCGTAGTTGACGTGCAGCCATTTGTGGAAATCGAAGGCGAGGCTGTCGGCGCGTTCCATCCCGTTCAGGCGCGGGCGCACGACGTCCGACAGGACCGCAGTTGCGCCGAACGCGCCGTCGACATGGAACCAGAGGTCGTTGGCGGCGGCGATGTCGGCGATGCCCGCCAGGTCGTCGATCGCGCCGACGTTAACTGACCCGGCGGTGCCGATGACCGTGAAGGGGGTTAGCCCGGCCTGTGCATCCTCGGCGATCATCCGACGAAGCGCGTCGAGGTCCATGGTGAAGTCGGACTGGCAGGGCACCGGGCGCAGCGCCTCTGACCCCAGTCCGAGCATGTCGAAGGCCCGCGCGACGCAGGAATGCGCCTGGGTCGAGGCGTAGCCGGTCAGCGACGCCGGCCCGACGCCCTTGGTACGCGAGGCGAAGTCCAGCCGCTTGTCGCGCGCCGCCTTCAGCGCGATGATGGTGGCCATCGAGGTGCCAGACACGATCAGGCCACCGCTGTCCGCTGGAAAGCCCATCATCGCCCGGCACCAGTCGAGCACCTGCTTTTCGACATAGATCGCGCCGTGGTCGCGGCCACCGAGGTTTGCATTCATCGCTGCCGCGACAATCTCGGCCAGCATGCCGCCGGGGTTGCCTGCGCCGTGCACCCAGCCGAAAAAGCGCGGATGGGTGTTGCCGACGCCGTAGGGCATGAGCGAGGCGAGCCGTTCGGCTAGCGCGAAATGCTCCATCCCTTCGGACGGTAGCCCGCCGCGCAGCCCGGCCTTCACGGTGTCGGGCAGCGGCGTCCAGACCCGGCCGTCGCGGGCCGATTGCAGGTGGTCGAGCGCGCGGTCCACAAGGTCATGCGCGCTGTCGCGCAGGGTGTTCCAGTCGGCGGGGTCGAGGCTGGCGTCAGGGCTATGATCGATCATCGGGGTCTCCGGCCAGTGATCGCAGGAGTGTTAGGGTTCGCGCACACGGGCGTCAACGCGGGCGTCAATCGAGGGGGTCGCGAATGCCGCCTTGCGGGCCAGCGGAAAACCGACGTGCAATCCATCGCCCGCCCGCATAAACTTTGCCGCGGATTCGCACCTTGGAACAAAACGGGCAGTAGAACGGCATGAAGATGAGATTGATCACGATGGTCCTGGCGGTAGTCTGGGCCTGCGCCTCGCCTGCTTTGGCGCAATCGGTGTGGGTGCAGATCGAGGCCAAGCGCAGTCTGGGCGAGGCGCAGGACAGGGTGCGCGACTATGCCGGGTCGCTGAACGGGGTCAACGGATTCGCGATGCGGTCGGGCTGGTACGCGATCGCGCTGGGGCCGTTCGCGCCCGACGATGCGGAACTGCAGTTGTTGCGGTTGCGCGCCGAGGGCCGGATCCCGCGCGACAGCTTCATCGCCGATGGCAGTGATTTCCGGCAGCGGTTCTGGCCGGTTGGCGCCGCCGTGCTGAACGCGCCGGCGGTTGTGCCCGACAGTCCGGTCGAGGAAACCGCGACGGCGCCGATATTGCCGTCGCCACAACCGCTGAGCGGCGAGACCGTGGCCGAGGCGCGCGACAGCGAACGCCGGCTGAGCGGAGCCGAGCGCGAGGAATTGCAGGTCGCGCTGAAGTGGGAAGGGTTTTACGAGGGTGCCATCGATGGTGCTATCGGCCCCGGCACCCGGACGTCGATGGCGGCGTGGCAGTCCGCGAACGGCCATGAGCCGACCGGTGTGCTGACCAGCGCGCAGCGGCGCGAGGTTGTCGCCGTCTACCGCGAGATGCTGGCCTCGATCGGGTTGACGCGGCAGATCGACGCCAAGGCGGGGATCGAGATCGACCTGCCGACGGCGATGGTGGGCTTCGACCGCTATGACCCTCCGTTCGCCTATTACGAGCCTAAGGGCGACAGCGGCGTTAAGGTGCTGCTGATCAGCCAGACCGGCGACAAGACCACGCTGGCCGGGCTATTCGATATTCTGCAGACGCTGGAAACCGTGCCACTGAACGGGGCGCGTGAACTGGCGGGGTCGAGCTTCACGCTGACCGGCGAGAATGCCGAGATTTATTCCTATACCTATGCCGAAACCGTCGCCGGGCAGGTCAAGGGTTTCATGGTGGTCTTGCCGGCTGGCGACGAGCGGCGGCGCGGGCTGGTGATCGACGCGATGCGGGCAAGCTTCTCGGCGCTGCCCGATGCGGTGCTGCCCGACCTGATCGCCGGCGGCACGGCGCAGTCGCGCGATCTTCTGGCGGGGCTGGAGATCCGGCAGGCCGACCGGGTGCGCAGCGGCTTTTATGTCGATGCCGCCGGTGCTGTTCTGACCGCGATCGAGTCCGTCGATCAATGCGGCCGGGTAACGCTGGATGACGAGGTCGAGGCCGAGGTTGTCGCGCGGGACGCCGGTCTCGGGCTGGCGCTGCTGCGACCCCGCACAGCGCTGGCGCCGATCAGCTTTGCCCGGTTTCAGCCACGCCAGCCACGTCTCTCAAGCGAGGTGGCGGTTTCGGGCTTTTCTTACGAGGGCCAACTGGGCGCGCCGACGCTGACTTATGGCACGCTGGAAGATGTGAAGGGCCTGAACGGCGAGGCATCGGTGACCCGGCTGGCGATGGTCACCACGACCGGTGATGCGGGCGGGCCGGTCTTTGATATGACCGGGTCGGTCATGGGGATGTTGCTGCCGCCTGCCCGGCCGGCCGGTCGGGTTCTGCCCGAGGAGGTGAATTTCGCCACCGATGCGATGTCGATCATCGGGTTTCTGTCGGACAATGGCATCGTCGCCGCAGCATCGGATGCCGCGAGCGACATCGCGCCCGAGGATCTGACAACGGCGGCTGCCGATCTGACGGTGCAGGTCAGCTGCTGGAACTAAGGCAAGATGGCTTTGAACGGAATCGCGTGTGTTTCTGTTAAAATCATCTCGCTTTCGTGTCCGGCGTGATGTGAATGATCGTCGGGCCGTCGGATTGCAGGGCGGCCTGAAGGTCGGTCTGGAACGCCGCAATCGTCGCGGGTCGGGTGTAAGCGATGCCGTAGGCTGCCGATAGCAGTCCGAAATCCGGGTTCTGTGCGACCACCGCGTTTGGCGCGATCTGGTTGGCGACCATGCAATCCTCGATCTCTTTCAGCTTGCCATTGTCCCACAGGATGATCGGCAGGGTGAGTTTCAATTCCGCGGCCACGCCCAATTCCTGAATGGTATACTGAAAGCCGTAATCCCCGGCGATGGCCACCACCGGCAGGTCGGGGCGGCCGATCTTGCCGCCGATGGCGGCGGGCAGCGCGTAGCCGAGTGTGCCGAAGCCGAACGGGTGGTGCCAGTGGCCGGGACGGTCCATCGGGCAAACCTCTTTCGCGGTATAGGCGAACTGGGTCATGTCCGAGAAATACATCGTGTCGGAGGGCAAGGCTGCCTGCATCGCCTCGGCCAGCGGCACGATGCCGGGGCGTTCGGCGTCGGCTTGGGCACGGAAACTGGCGCGGATGCGGGCAACCTCGGCCTTGTCCCATTTGGCGGGTTGCGGGTCCAGAGCCTCGGCCAGCATCGCCATCGCCTTGGCGGCGTCGGCGTCGATCCGGATGTCGGCGGAGTGAGCGTCGTTCAGCGCGGCCTCGTCGATGTCGATCCGCACCAGTGGACAGTTATGGCCGAGGTGATCGCGCCATAGATCGACCTGCGCGATCTCGGTGCCGACCGCGACGACCAGATCAGCGCGGGCGAAGATCGAGGCACTGTCGGGCCGTGCGAGGTGCGACCCGAAATGCAAAGGATCGTCGCCGGCGATGACGCCTCGCCCGGCATAGCTGCAAAAACTGGCGGCGCCAGATTGCGCGACGACACGGCGCGCGGCGTCAGACGCGCCAATGGCCCCGCCGCCAAACAGAAACAGCGGGCGTCGCGCCTTGGCCAGTCGTTTGGCAAGATCGTCGATCTCGTCGGGATCGGCACGGTGGCCAAGCGTGGCGGGTTTGGGTTCCGGCGCGGCGCTGGCGGTTTTGCCGAGCACATCTATCGGCACGGTCAGGTGCTTTGAACGCGCGCGTGCGCTGGCAAATTCCGTAAAGGCGCGGTCGATGGCGGCATAAGCGGCGTCCGCGTCAGGCGCAAGAATCGACCAGTCCGCAACGGTGGCCCCTGCCCCGGTCTGGTCTTTCATGTCGTGCAACTGGCCGGGGATCCGGCTGTCGGGCGGCAAGCAGGACGAGACAACCAGAACCGGCACGGAATCTGAATAGGCCTGCCCCATCGGAGTCATGATGTTGGTCAGTCCCGGCCCGGTGATGATGTAGGCCACACCCGGCTTGCCGGTGGCGCGAGCGTAACCGTCGGCCATGAAGCCCGCGCCCTGTTCGTGGCGGGTCAGGATATGGCGGATCCCGGCCTCTTCGATGCCGCGATACATCTCGACGTTATGGACGCCCGGAATGCCGAAGATGGTGTCGACGCCGCGGGCTTTCAGGGCGTGTGACAGTTCCGAACCAAGGGTGCGTTTGGGCATCAGGCCCTCCAGAATCTAGGGGTGAGCAGGACGAAGACGACCATCAGTTCAAGCCGTCCAAGAAGCATGGCGAAGATGAGGATCCACTTGGCGCTGTCGTTAAGCGTCGCGAAATTGCCGGACGGACCGATGATCGGCCCGAGGCCGGGGCCGACATTGGCAATCGCAGTGCCCGCGCCGGAAACCGAGGTGACAAAGTCGAGGCCGGTCATTGCCAGCAGCACGGAAATGAGCCCCAGCGACACGACGAACATCACGAAGAAAGCCATGACCGAATAAAGCACATCCTCGCCGATCGCGCGGCCTTCGTAGCGCGGCGTGAAGATGCCGTGCGGCGAGTGGATGCTGCGGATCTGGGCGCGGATCGAGGCGAACAGGATCTGGTAGCGAAACACCTTGATCGAACAGCAGGTCGAGCCCGCGCAGCCGCCGATCAGGCCAATAAAGAAAAACATCGCGACCGGAAACGAGCCCCAAAGCTGATAGTCGACCGAGGCGTAGCCGGTGCCGGTGATGATCGAGGTGACGTTGAACATCGCCTCGCGGAAGGAATGTTCCGGCAGGTCGTCGTTCACCGCGACCCGGTACCAGGTCAGCACCAGGATCAGTACCACGTTGATCGCCAGATAGGTGCGCACCTGACTGTCGCGGAACAGCGGCTTGGCGGTTCCCGCCGCAAGCTGCACGAAGCGCACGAACGGCAGGCTGGCGAGCACCATGAAGACGCTGGCGACATATTCGGGCGGGCCCTGGTAGACGCCGAACGAGGCGTCGTAGGTGGAAAAGCCCCCCGTCGACAGTGTCGTCAGCGCGTGGTTGACGGCATCAAACCCGTCCATTCCGACGATCAGGTAGCAGATGATGCAGGCGGCGGTCAGGGCGAAGTAGATAACCGATATCCGGCTGGCGATCTCAGCGGCGCGGGGCAGCACCTTGCCGCTGGTATCGAACGCTTCGGAGCGGAAGATCTGCATGCCGCCGACCTTGAGTTCGGGCAGGAACACCATTGCCACGACGATGATGCCGACGCCGCCGAACCATTGCAGCATCGAGCGCCAGAACAAGAGCCCGCGCGGCAGGTCGTCGAGGCCGGAAAAAACAGTCGATCCGGTCGTGGTCATGCCTGACATCGCCTCGAAGAACGCGTCGACGAAGCGCGCATCGGTGGCGCCCAGAACGAACGGGATCGAGCCGAAAAGCGGCAGCGCCACCCAGACGCTTGTGGTCAGCAGGAAGGTTTGCTGGATCGAGAGCCCGGCTTTCACGCCGTTGGCGCAGGCCAGTGCGATCAGGCCGCCCGTGACCGCGGTGATGACGGCGGATTCAAAGAACACTTGCCAGTGCGGACTGTCATTGGCGAAATCGACCAGCATCGGGAACAGCATCGTGGCGCCCAAGGCGGCAACGAGCAGGCCGATGACGTATCCCACAGGGCGAAGGTCGAACATGGCGCCAAGGCTTGGCGTCGGGGCGCGAAGGTGTCAAGCGCGGAACCCTGCGACCGACGTGTGAAATTGCGCGCCTGCGGCGCAAGAGATCTCTTGCGACCCCTGACGGGGCCGCTCGGGCTGCCTCCGGCGGGGATATTTCGCAACGGAAGATGCGGGCGGCGGCCCTGCCCTTCTTCTTTGTGTAAATATCCCGCCGGAGGCAGCCGAACCGCGGGGCCCGCGGCTCAGCCGATATGGAAGAGCGTGTTGAAGAGCTTGGGATCGAGGCTTTCGGCTGCGAAGGTCTCGCCTTCGGTCAGCACGCTGACGGCGTCATGGCTGTGCAGGCTTTCCTGGTGGCTGGCGATGATGCGGAAGTCGCGGATCCGGGGGTCGTTCTGGAACGCTTCACTGAACAGCCGCGCGGCATCCTCGACGAAGATCGGATGGGCGGCGTTGAGTTCGGCGAATGCCTGTTCGTCCTCGCGCTTGACCATCACCTGGGTTTCGGTCGGAACCGCATTGCGGCAGATCTCGATCAGATCCTCGAACCACAGGCAGGGCTGGGCGGTGTCGATCTCGACCGAGACCCGCGCCACCGAGCGTTGCGAATGCGGCGTGGCAAGCTGGCCGCGGACCTGTCGGGCGTGTTCCGAAAGTTCCAGCGAGCAAGGACAGGTCGAGGAATAGACGTAGTCGAGATGAATGATCTGTTTGCGGCTGCCGCCCTGTTCGACGAGTTCCAGCGCGATGTCATAATACTGGTATCCCTCAAGCCCGGAGCGCAGGCTTTGCACGTTGACCGGGAAGGAAAACCGCATCTGGATGCGGGCGTCGAAACTGTCGAGGTCGGATTTGTAGGCATCGAGCGCGTGTTCGATGACCTGGAAGCTGAAGGTCCTTTCGGCGTGGCGATAGAAACTGCGCATGATCCGGGACATGTTGATGCCCTTCTTGCCGGCATCAAGGCTGACCGTCCCGGTGACCGAGGTTTCCAGCGTCAGATCGCCGCCGTCACGGGTATGGAAGCGAATCGGCAGGCGGAAATTCGAAATCCCGACATGCTGGATGTGCCGCCGTGCGCCCTTGATCAGGCTTTCGGGGCCGTTTTGCAGGTCCGGCAGGCTGGCGCGGTAGGCCTCGTCGGCCTCGAATTCTTCGGGATAGGCGCGGGCGAGTGCCGGGTAGTTCTGCAATTCCTGCCCCGGCAGCAGCCGCGAGATCATCGGATTCAGCGTGGCAACTTCAGTGGGGGTCGCGGCCACTGCCCATGATTTCAGAACTGCGAGCGCGCGTTCGGCGTCATCGCGGTTTGGCAGGGGCTGCAGGTCTTTGGGCTTCACGTTCATCGCGGGTCCTCCGGATCTCAGGGTATAGATGTAGGATGCCTGCGACAACTCTCCAACTGTCGGCGTGGATGCCGGGCGCGGCGCGCGGTATCAGATACTGTCGAGCGCCTGCAACATGTCCGCGACCAGATCATCGGCGTCCTCGAGCCCACAAGATACCCGGATCAGGCCCGGCGTGATGCCAAGCGCTACCTTCTGGTCGTCGGGCAGGCGCTGGTGCGTGGTCGTGGCGGGATGCGTCACGATGCTCTTGGCATCGGCAAAATTGTTCGAAATGGTGAAAATCTCCAGCGCGTTCAATAATTTGAACGCAGCCTCCTTGCCGCCTTTCACATCGATCGCCAGCACGGTGCCACCCTCTTCCATCAGTTCTTTCGCCAACTTGTATTGCGGATGGCCGGGCAGATGCGGGAAAATCACCCGGTCGAGCCTGGGGTGGCCGTTCAGCGCTTCGGCCATGCGGGTGGCAGTGGCGGTTTGGGCGCGCACCCTCAGGTCCATGGTTTCCAGCGATTTCAACATAACCCAGGCGTTGAACGGGCTCATCGCGCCGCCGGTATGCTTGAGGAACGGCTCGATGGTCTTGCGGATCATCTCAGTCGAGCCGAGCACCACACCGCCAAGGCAGCGGCCCTGCCCGTCAACGTGCTTGGTCGTCGAATAGACGATGAGATCGGCACCGCAGTCCAGCGCATAGGAATAGATCGGCGTGGCGAAAGCATTGTCGACCACGACAGTCGCGCCAACAGCATGCGCGAGGTCCGACACTGCTTTAAGGTCAATAAGTTCGAGCGTCGGGTTGGAAATTGATTCGAGGAACACGACCTTAGTGTCTGATCTTATGGCGTTTTTCCATTGCCCCAGATCGGTGCCATCGACGAAGGTTACCTCGACCCCGAAGCGGGTCAGCACCTCTTCAAGGATGTAAAGGCACGAGCCGAAAAGCGCGCGCGACGAGACCACGTGATCGCCGGCTTTCAAAAGCGCCATCAGCGCCGCGTTGACGGCGGCCATGCCGGACGCGGTCGCAAAAGCATCTTCGCAGCCTTCGAGGGCGGCGATGCGATCTTCGAACATCCGCACGGTGGGGTTGCCGTAACGGGCATAGATGAATTCATCCGCACCGGCCTTGATGAAGCGTGCCTCGGCAGCTTCGGCAGTGTCGTAGACGAAACCCTGGGTCAGGAATATCGCTTCACTGACCTCGCCATACTGGCTGCGCCGCACCCCGTGATGGACCAGTTTTGTTCGCTTGTTCCAGTTCTTAGCCATGGCGAGCGCCCCTTTGACGCAATAAAAAACCCCCAGACCGAGAGAGGCATGGGGGCAATGACCCTGACCTCTTTAGCGGAATGTTTAACGTGGCCCGCAATCCGGAGACAAATCGCCACGACACAGGCGATAGCGCTGTTGCGGCGTAACGTCAACCTTCGTGATTCGGGACCGGCGCGGGCGCGCCTTCACGCCCGGCGGACGGCGGTGTAACGCTGCATTCACACGCGATCCGTATGGTTGAGGCGACCGTAACCACAAGATGTCGTCGAGACCCGCCATGCCGCTCGTTCAGATCAACGCCTCAGGTGACCAGCCGGAACTCTCCGGGCAGATGCCGCTGGCGCGTGCGCTGGCGGGGCAGATCCGGGCGCTTCCGGACGGCGCGCCGATCGTGGTGCTGCTGCACGGATACAAGTTTTCGCCGTTTCGCGCGTGTATTGATCCGCACAGCAGCATCCTGTCGCTGCAACCCAGGCCACGGGCCCGGACGCTGTCGTGGCCGCGCCATCTGGGCTTCGGTCGTGGCAAGCGTGACGAGGGGCTTTGCATCGCTTTCGGCTGGGAAGCCCACGGTCTGTTCTGGCGGGCCTACCGCGAGGCAGAGCGCGCCGGACAAGCGCTGGCAGAGTTGCTGGATATGATCGCAGGGCTGACCGACCGGCCAGTCGACATCGTCTGCCACAGTCTTGGCGCACGCGTCGCGCTGTCGGGAATCGCCCGTGCGCGGGGTGCGCAGATCGGGCGGGTGATCCTGATGGCCGCGGCGGAGTTTCAGTCGGCCGCGGCAGGCAGTCTGCTGAGCCCGGCGGGACAGAAAGCGGAGTTCATCAACATCATCAGCCGCGAGAACGACATGTTCGATCTGGTGGTCGAGCGGTTGTTGCAGCCGTTCGGGCGGACCAAGCGGGCGTTGGGCGACGGGCTGATGGAGGCGGCGGGCAACTGGCTGGACATCCAGATCGACCATCCCGAGGCGCGTGCAGCACTGGGGTGCCTCGGTCACCGGATCGCGGAACCGACGCGCCGGATCTGCCATTGGTCGGGCTACCTGCGACCGGGCATGCTGGCGTTCTACAGCGAGTTGATCCGCAACCGCGAGCATTTGTCGATGCCGCGGCTGCGCACGACATTGCCGGTCAACCGCGATCGGCGCTGGTCGCGACTTTTTGCGGTTCCCGAACTTGCGCTGCCCTTGTCCTTGCTGCGGAATGCGTCATCTTAGCCCCGAAAAGGAGGCTTGCATGACCAAACCCATCGACCTTTACTACTGGCCGACACCGAATGGCTGGAAGATCACGATCGCACTGGAAGAAATGGGATTGCCCTATGCGCTGCATCTCGTGAACATCGGCGCGGGCGATCAGTTCAAGCCAGAGTTCCTGAATATCTCGCCGAACAACCGTATGCCGGCGATTGTCGATCCGGAGGGACCGGACGGCAAGCCGATCTCGGTCTTTGAATCCGGTGCGATTCTGCAATATCTTGCGCGCAAGACCGGCAAGTTCAGTGGCCCTACCGAGCGTGACCGGGTGGCGGTGGACCAGTGGGTCATGTGGCAGATGGGTGGCCTCGGGCCGATGGCCGGACAGGCGCATCATTTCCTGAAATACGCGCCCGCGATGGACCCACCGAACGACCTGCCCTACGCCAAGGACCGCTACCGCAACGAAACTGCGCGGCTGTACCGGGTGCTCGACACGCAATTGGCCAAGCATGAGTTCGTGGCGGGGGATTTCTTTTCCATCGCGGATATGGCGATCTGGGGCTGGGCGTCGCTTTGGGAAGGACAGGAGCAGACGCTGGACGACAAGCCCAACATGGCGCGCTGGCTGAAAACCGTCGGCGACCGACCAGGGGTAAAGGCCGGGCGCGCCGTCGCTGCGGAGAAGCGCCGCAGCTTTAAGCAGGACAAGAAGGCGCAAGAGGTGCTGTTCAAGCGGACAAGCTGACCTCTGGTTTTATTGTCTCCACAAATATCCCCGCTGGGGAGCTCGGCGGGGATATTTCGATCAAGACGACGGGGTATCCTCGTCTTTTTCGACACCGTACTCTGTCAGCAGCCTGCCTTGCGTCATGAAAAACAGGAACACGGCGGCGGTCAGGCCGAAGGTCTTGAAGCTGACCCAGGCATCGGTCGACATGTTGCGCCAGATCACTTCGTTCAGGATCGCGAGGGCGAAGAAGAATGCGGTGATGCGGCGGGTCAGGATCATCCAGCCTTCGTGTTTCAGCGGCATCACTTCGTCCATCATGTATTGCAGATACGATTGGCCGCGAAGCAGGCCGAAGCCGAGGCTGCCGGCAAACAGAAGGTAGATCATCGTCGGCTTCATCTTGAAGAAGCGTTCATCGTTGAACCAGATCGTGAGGCTGCCGAAGACGATCACGAGGATCAGCGTGGCGACCTGCATTTTCGCCAGTCGCCCGGTGAGGCGATACAGGATGAACGTCGTCAGCGCGATCATCGGCACGAAGACCGCCGTGACGATGATGAAGCCGGAATATTCGGTGCCGGCGACGCTGAATGTCCCGTCGCGCAGCCGGAAATAGAGAAGGAAGAACAGCAGAATTGGCCCGAGTTCAAGCGCCAGTTTCAGCATCGGATTGATCTTTTTCTCAGTCATGTCGGTTTTCATTCCTATCCACCCATCTTCACTATCACAGCGCCAGCCGCGATCAATGCCATCAGCAGCAGGCGTCGCGGGCCGACGCGCTCCTTCAACACCACCCAGCCGATCACGGCGGCAAAGACGGTCGAGGTTTCGCGCAGCACCGCCGCTTCGCCGACCTTGTCGAGCCGGGTCGCCAGCATCACGCCGCCGAAGCTGACATAGGCGACCAGCGCGCCAATGAGGCCGCGTAGCAGCAGCGGCACGGGTGCGGGAGGTGCTATCATCCGGCGGTAGCGCAGCCCTGCAAGAATCGGGAAATCGAGCGCCGTGATGAAGAAGAACCAGGCGAGGAAGGTGAACGGGTCGGCGGTGGAGCGGATCCCGAAGGCGTCATAGGTTGTGTAGAACGCCACGAGTATGCCGCCCAGCAACGCCCAGCTGAGACCAATTTTCAGCGATCGCGGGTCGATGGTTTCCTCGGTCAGATTGCGTAGCGCCAGAAGCAGAATGCCCCCTGAAAGGCATGCCACGCCCAGCCATTGCACCACAGTGAAATGTTCGCCGAAGATCATCGCTGCCGCGGCGACCGTCACCAGCGGTCCGGTGCCGCGGACAACGGGGTAAACCACGGTGAAGGCTGCCCTTTCATAGGCCAGCGCCATCGTCAGCTTGTAACCGAAATGGATCACCAGTGCGCCTGCGAGGATCGCAAAGGTTTGCGCGGTCGGCCACGGCACCAGGAAGAGCGCCATCGGCAACGACAAGAGCGCCAGCCAGATGTCGATTGCGCCGCGCGTCAGCCAGGGATCGTGGCGACCCTTTTGCAAGGCGCCGAACACCGCATGTGCGACCGCCGAGATCAGCGCAAGGATCGTCGCCAGCCGCGCGCCCTCGGGTGTGCCCGCGATCGAGATCAGCCAGTCACTCATGCCGGTTGACGCTGGAACCGAAGCGACGTCAGGGCGTTGGAGCCATCAGGTGCAGGGGGGATCGCTCGCATGTTGGAAGTGTTGCAGTCGGATTTCGTCCAGCCGTTTTCCGGGATCAGTTGGCAGCTGGCGCTGCTGCGGCTGGGGTTTGCCTGCGTTCTGGGCGGGCTGATCGGGTTGGAACGCGAAATCCATGACCACGCGGCCGGGCTTCGGACCCATATCATGATCGCATTGGCGTCGTGCCTGTTCACGCTGATTTCGTTCGATCTGATGGCGGTTCCAGTACCCGGCGCGGATGAGGAAACGCTGCGCACCGATCCGTTGCGCCTGATCGAAGCTGTCACCGCCGGCGTCGCGTTTCTGGCGGCCGGCACGATCATCACGCAAGGCGCACGGGTGCGCGGGCTGACGACCGGGGCTGGCATGTGGATGGCGGGTGCTGTCGGGCTTACCTGCGGTGTCGGCAACCTGTGGCTGGCGGCGATGGCCACGGGCCTTGCGCTGGCGGTGTTGTGGTTGCTCGCGGGGATTTCGTCGCTGCTGAAACCCGGCACGGACAAGCGCCGCGCCGCCGCGGAACGGAGCGAATAACTCACGCCTCTTCCGTAGCTCCGGTCAGTGCCCGGGCGAAATCCTCGGGGTCGAACGGCGCCAGATCGTCGATCTGTTCGCCCACCCCGATGGCGTGGATCGGCAGCCCGAACCTGTCAGCCAGCGCCACCAGTACGCCGCCTTTCGCGGTGCCGTCTAGCTTGGTCATCACGAGGCCCGAGACATCAGCGAGCTTCAGGAACACCTCGACCTGATTGAGCGCGTTCTGGCCAGTGGTGGCGTCGAGCACCAGCAAGGTATTGTGCGGTGCGGTCGGGTCTTTCTTGCGGATCACGCGGACGATCTTTGATAGCTCCTCCATCAGGTCTGCGCGGTTCTGCAAGCGGCCGGCGGTGTCGATCATCAAGAGGTCCGCACCGTCTGCCTGCGCCTGTGTCATCGCATCGAACGCAAGGCTGGCAGGGTCAGATCCATCCGGCGCGGTCAAAACCGGAACGCCCGCACGTTCGCCCCAGACCTGCAGTTGTTCCACGGCGGCGGCGCGGAAGGTGTCGCCCGCGGCAATCACCACCTTCTTGCCTGCGGCGCGAAACTGGCTGGCCAGTTTGCCGATCGTCGTCGTCTTGCCCGAACCGTTGACGCCGACGACCAGCACGACCTGCGGTTTTCTGGGGTACAGCGGCATCGGTTTGGCGACGGGTTCGAGGATTCGGGTGATTTCAGCGGCCAGCAGGGATTTGATCTCGTTGGCGGACAGCTTTTTGCCGAAGCGGCCCTCGGCCATGTTGGCGGTGACGCGCAAGGCGGTATCGACGCCCATGTCGGCGCTGATCAGAAGCTCTTCGAGGCTTTCGAGCATGTCGTCGTCAAGTTCGCGGCGGATCACTGTCTTGCTCTCGCCGCGCCCCAGCAGCCGGCCGATCAGGCCAGGCTTGCGGGTCTCTGCGGTGGGTGTCGCCGTAGCGAGCACATCTGCGACGGGCTTGGTTGCGGCGCGGGGCTGGCGAACCGGGATTTCCTGCGGCGTGGAATCCGGGATCTCGACAGGTGCCTGCGCAGGCCGCTCGACCGGTGCCTGTGCCGGAATCTCAGTTGGAGCCCGGGGCGGAGCTTCGGTTGGTGTGCGGTCGGGAATCTCAGCCGGAGGCTTCGGCGCCGGCACTTCGCGCCGCGGGGTTTCCGGTTCCGGTTCCCGCTCTGGCTCTGGCTCTGGCTCTGGCTCTGGCTCTGGCTCTGGCTCTGGCTCTGGCTCTGGCTCTGGCTCTGGCTCTGGCTCTGGCTC
>JBBKVT010000048.1:0-3841 GCA_037968535.1 Paracoccaceae bacterium | reverse complement strand
ACCGTCCGGTCGAAATCCGCCGGGTCCAGCGCACCATTGGATCCCGCCGTCAGCTTGGCGATCTCGCCCATCATCCGGCGCTGATGCTTCTCGGTCTGCGCCCCGGTCTCATCATTCTCCAACACGATGTCGGCCGCGGCATCCGGGTTCTCCTCAGCCCATTTCCAGCCCTTCATCGAGGCCCGAACGAAGCGCGTCAGCTTGTCGACCATCGCCGGATCGGCCAGATTGGCCTCGGTCGTGTAAAGCCCGTCCTCCAGCGTCGAAATGCCCTCGTCCTCGTATTTGAAGACCACCAGATCATCCGGCGAGAGCCCGGCGTCGATTACCTGCCAGTATTCGTTGTAGGTCATGGTCGTGGCGCACTCGACCTGCTTTTGCAGCAGCGGGTCGACGTTGAAGTTGATCTTCTGGATCGTCACGCCACCCTCCGAACCGTCGGTCGCATAGCCCAGCTTGCCCATCCAGGAAAACAACGGAATCTCATTGCCGAAGAACCACGTTCCCAAAGTATGCCCTGGAAAATCCGCCGGGCTCGAAATCCCATGCTCCTTTAGACAAGTCAGCATCAGCCCCGACGATTTGAACGGCTGAGCGATATTCACGATCGGTGCGCCCTGCTCGCGTGCCGCCAAAGCCGAGGGCAACCAGTCCACCATCACATCCGCACCGCCGCCCATCAGCACCTGAACCGGGGCTATGTCGGGGCCGCCGGGCTTGATCGTGACGTTCAGATCCTCTTCTTCGTAAAAGCCCTGATCCTTGGCTACGTAGTATCCCGCGAACTGCGCCTGCGTGACCCATTTCAGCTGCAAGGTCAGATCATCCGCACCATGTGCCGCGCCGGCCAGTAACCCCGCCGCCAGCACGCTCGTCATCAATTTTTTCATTTCACCCTCCGTTGTTGAACTTGTCGTCTCATGCCACCCGTTGCGATGGATGCCAGAACGTGACCGCCTTTTCGATCAGCGCCACGATTCCGTAAAAGGCCGATCCCGCAATCGCCGCCACGGTAATCTCTGCCCAAACCATGTCCAGCCCCAACCGCCCGACCTCTGTCGAAATCCGGAACCCCATGCCGCGAATGGGCGAACCGAAGAACTCGGCCACGATCGCCCCGATCAGCGCCAGTGTGGTGGCGATCTTCAATCCGTTGAAGATGAAAGGCATCGCGGCCGGCAGGCGCAACTTGAAAAGCGTCTGCCAATAGCCCGCGCCGTACGTCCGCATCAGATCGCGCTGCATTGCCTCCGAACTGGCCAGCCCCTGCACCGTGTTGACCAGCATCGGGAAGAACACCATCACCACCACGACCGCAGCCTTCGACTGCCAGTCAAAGCCGAACCACATCACCATGATCGGCGCAGTGCCGATGATCGGCAGTGCTGCAATGAAACTCGAGACCGGCAAAAGCCCGCGCTGCAGAAACTCCGAACGGTCGATCAGCACCGCGATCAGCACGGCGGCCCCGCAACCGATCGCATATCCCGACAGCGCGCCCTTCACGAAGGTCTGAAAGAAGTCCTCCCACAACACCGGCAGGCTCACACCGATCCGCATCGCGATGGCGGTGGGCGCAGGCAGAATGACACTCGGCACCTGCAACCCGCCCACCAGTGCTTCCCAGACCACCAGTATCGTGACCCCGAAAATCGCCGGCACCAGCAGCCCGACGACCCGCGTGCCCGCCAGCGACGAGGTTGAAAGCCGCACATTCAGCCACCAGGCCGCGACCCAGAACAGAAGCGCGAAGATCAGCCAGCCCATGCCACTACCCCCGCTCTCATCCGTTGGCAAATATCCTCGGGGGGGAATTCGGCCATCAGGCCGAATGGGGGGCAGACAGCCCCCCGACCGGGTGCCGCAGGCACAAATCCTCTCATGGCTGCATCCCCATCCGCCGCAACGTGACGCGCTGCAAGATGCCGATAATCCCGACCAAAGTCGCCGCAACAACTGCAGCCGCGATCAGCGCTGCCCAGATCTGCACCGTCTGCCCATAATAAGATCCCGACAGCAAACGCGCGCCCAGCCCCGCAACAGCCCCTGTCGGCAATTCGCCGACAATCGCACCGACAAGCGAGGCCGCGATCCCGACCTTCAGCGAAGTGAAGAGGTAAGGCATCGAAGACGGCAACCGAAGCTTCCAGAACGTGGCACCCCGGCTGGCATTGTAGGTGCGCATCAGATCAATTTGCATTGCATCGGGGCTGCGCAACCCCGCAACCATGCCGACCACGACGGGAAAAAAGCTCAGATAGGCGCTGATGATCGCCTTCGGCACCAGCCCCTGCACGCCGACCGAGTTCAAGACCACGATGATCATCGGCGCAATCGCCAGAATCGGGATCGTCTGGCTGGCGATTGCCCACGGCATCACGCTCATATCCATCGCCCGGTTGTGCACAATCCCCACCGCCAGCAGGATGCCCAGCCCGGTCCCGAACACGAAACCCAAAAGCGTCGCGGAAACCGTGATCCAACCATGATAGACCAGCGACCGCTTGCTCGTGATGTTCTTGTTGATCACCGTGTCATAAAGCTCGATGCCAACCTGATGCGGCGCCGGCAGAACCGGGCGATCCTGCACCCAGGCATCCGCCAGTATATCCGACAACCCAACCTCAACTCCGGCCCGCGCCGCCTGATCGTAGGTCCATTGCGCGTTCAGCCAGACCGCAGCACCGTACCAGATCACAAGGAACGCGGTAACGACCGTGACGATGGGCAGGATCGATTTCACTCCTCACCTCCCGTCAAAGGGTCGTTTTTGGCAGACAAGCGAACCGCGTCAGCCGTCGGCGCACGTGCCATACGTTTTGCATACGTCTTGCCGACACTTTGCAGACCGGCGTCAAACCTCATCGCCATGCCCCGCCCGCAGGCCTTCCCGCACCCGATGTGCAACCTCGATAAACGCCTTGCTGTCACGAATATCCAGCGGCCGCTCCCTCGGCAACGGGCTCTCGATGACATCAGTGATCCGACCGGGCCGGGGCGACATCACCACGATCCGCGTCGACAGGTAGACCGCCTCTGGAATCGAGTGGGTCACGAACCCGATGGTCTTTTCGGTTCGCGCCCAAAGGCTGAGCAACTGCTCGTTCAGATGATCCCGCACGATCTCGTCCAACGCCCCGAACGGCTCATCCATCAGCAGGATATCCGCATCGAATGCTATAGCCCGCGCAATGCTGGCGCGCTGCTGCATCCCGCCCGACAACTGCCACGGAAATTTCTTCTCGAACCCTGCAAGATCAACGAGTTCCAGCATGTTCTTCACACGCCGCGCCTGCTCAGCCCGGTCAAACCCCATGATCTCCAGCGGCAGTTTCACATTGCCCGCAATAGTGCGCCACGGATAAAGCCCTGCCGCTTGGAAGACATAGCCATATGCCCGGGATCGGCGTGCCTCCTCAGGGCTCATCCCGTTCACGGTGACACTGCCACCCGTGGCCTGTTCCAGGCCGGCGATAACCCGCAGAAGCGTGGTCTTGCCGCAGCCAGACGGCCCGATGAAGGACACAAAATCCCCCTTGTTTATCAAGAGGTTCACATCTTTCAATGCATGGACGGGCCCATCATTCGTCTCGAATGTCAGGTCAAGGTTCTTCGCCTCGATGATCGATTCCGTCACTTAACCCCTTTCAACCCCGGTCGTTCCCGCGGGTCCCCCTGCTCAAACCCCCGAAGCCGGGATCCCCGTGCGTTTCACCGCCCGAGGTGCGGTCAGATCTTTCCAGGCCGAGAGCGCCTTGTTTACCGTGCCATTGGCCTCACGCCGCACAAACTCGCCGTGGCCCTCCTTGGTCCGGATCTCGCCGTCACTCACCGCAACATG
>JBBKVT010000047.1:0-9449 GCA_037968535.1 Paracoccaceae bacterium | reverse complement strand
AGCATCAGCGATGTGGGATGATCGGACATCTGGCTTTCAGGGATTTCAGGACATCGACGTCGGGTTCGGGAAGCTCTTTTGTTACGATGCGCCGCAGCGTTACCAATTCGGGATGTTGCAGATCGCCCAGCAGGTGACGCCAGACCCGCGGGATAAGATTGACATAGTGCGATTTGCCGTCCTGAACGCAAAGTCTTGCAAACACACCGAGGATGCGAAGGTTGCGTTGGGCGCCATAAACCGCAAGAGCAAGGCCAAGGTCGTCCGCGCGATCGCCGGTCGCCAGCGCGTAGCGTCGGATCAGTCTGGGCCCAAGCTCGGGCGCAATGTCACGGCGGGCATCGCGCAACACTGAAGCCAGATCATAGGCGGGATGACAGAGGAAGGCGTCCTGAAAATCCAGCAACCCGACTTTGCGGACGCCGGTCCGGTCGGGCAACCACATCAAATTTTCCGAATGGTAGTCGCGCAAGGCCATTACGGGGGTTGCCGCTTCGACCAGGTTCAGCAGCCGAGTCAGTTCCGCAATGAGATCGGCCGCTGCGGTCCCAACGCCGTACCAGTCATCCACGATTGCGGCAAATTCGGCGAGCGTCGCTGCCGGGAATTCGACGAGTCCGGGGGATGGCGGGCTGTTGCGCAGGTGGGCCAAGACGTCGACTGCGGCATCGTAAAGCGGGATCTCAAGTGTCGGGTCCGCGGCTATCAGGCGGGCAAAGACGCCGTCGCCGAAATCCTCCAACAGCAAGAAGCCGGTTTCCGGATCGGCCGCCAGAATTATCGGGGCGCTGAGTCCGATGGCCTCAAGATGGCAAGCAAGCGCGGCAAACCGCAACATGTCCTCAACGCCGTTTCTGCCAGCATCCATCAATACAGCGCTTTCGCTATCCGATTGACATAGGCGCTCGTAGCGGCGGGTCGAGGCGTCACCTGCCAGCGGCTGACGGGAGGCGTCCGACCAGCCGCTGCGGGTCAGGAAGTCCGAACACATCTCTGCGCGGCCCGGCATGTCAGTGACTTTCAACATTTGGCTCGGCCAGCCCCCTCAGCAAGATCTGCCATCTCGGAGCGCCGAACTCCAAGGTCAGAATCCGCGAATTTTCCGTCTGGCCGGCCCTGAACGACAGTCGAAGCGCGTCCGTCGGTTGCGCACTGCCCAGGCGATCGGGCCATTCCACCAGACAGATCGCGCTCTGGAACGCGTCCACCAGCCCCAGTTCATCGACTTCTCCCGGATCGTTGACTCGATAGAGATCGGCGTGCCAGATCTCTGCGATTCCGTCTTCGTAGGTTTGTACGATGGTGAACGTGGGCGAGGGAACGTCTTCATTGCGATCCGCCGCGGCAAGCCGGGACTGGATCAGCGCGCGGGCGAAATGGGTTTTTCCGGCGCCAATCTGGCCTTCGAGCAGAATACAGTCGCCTGCACGCAATCGGGGTGCGATCGCGCGGGCCAGCGCGGCGGTATCCTCGGGCGAAGCGATCTGGATCGTGAAGGTGCGGTGGCCGGGCATGGCCGTGTTTTACATCCCCGTCGCACCTTCGCAAGTTCCTTCACGCCGAGATCGTGCCCTGATCCGGCTGCGCCTGGCTTGTGGGCGGCGCGCTGTCTCGGGCGAGCTGCCGGGCGCGCGCCTGGAAACCGACAAGCGTTGCGCCGCCTGCCAACGGGGCAAACCGGCAGCCAAGTTGACGCCCGTCGCGCAGGCGGATTTCGGCGGTCCACTCTGCCCGTTCGCCGAAACTGGTGACAAACTCTCGAAGATCGCCCCAAACTGGCGTCGGCGCGCATTTTTCATTCCACGACCGCGTGGCGTCGGCGATGGCGTAGGTATTGACCATGGTCGAGGGATCGGTCCCCCAAAGTCGGGCATAGGCGGAATTGGACAAGGTCAGCGAACCGCTGGCCGAGAAGACTGCAATGGCTTCGTCCAGACTGTCGAGCACGGCCTGTCCGGTTTCCAGCTCCGCCCGGAACCGCCGGGTCAACGAGATCTCAGCGCTGATGTCCTCGAAAATGAAGGCAACCGCGCCACCCGGATGCGGCCGACCAGTGACCCGATAAGTCTGACCCGAAGGCAATGACCAGGTTTCCTCGTAGGTGCCACTGGCGGCGGCGGCTTCCAGATCCTGCATCCTTTGCCGCCAGGATTTGTAGTCCTTGGGTTCAGGAAGAATCTTGTTGTCGCGCAGGCGGTCGAGCATCGATTGCAGGCTGGGTCGGCTGATCAGAAATTCCGGCGGCAGGCGCGTGAGATCCGCGAGCGCGGGGTTGAACAGGCTGAGCTTTCGGGACTTGTCGAAGATCGCCAGCCCGACCGTGAGATGCGCGAAGGTCTTGGTCAGCGTCTGAACGAATTCACGCAGCGAGGTTTCCGCCCGCACCGTGGTGTCGGCAGTGACGGCGATAAGCAGCGTTTCATCCTGCACCGGCGTTTGGCAGCAGTCGAACCACCGAAGCTCTGGCTCGCTGAGAAGTTTGATCGCCTGGCGGGTCGTTGCTCCGGATTTCTGGTCGGCACCGGGTTTGGCCAGATCGAACAGCCGTGTCGGTGGCCAGCTGGGCGCCAAAGCGTCGGGCCGACTTTTCCGGGCGAGGTCGAGATAGGCAGAATTCGCCCAAGTGATCGTGCCGTCCGGTCTTTGGCGCCAGATCAGAAAAGGCGCGTGATCGGCAGTGCCGCGCAGTGTTTCCAGTTCCCGTTCCATCGCGGCAAGGCTGTGGCGGTCGAGATCGACACGCATATCCGCCGTTTCGCTGTCGATCAGGCTAAGCCGCGCCAGGCCATCGCGCCATTCGGCATGAACCTGCGAGGTGCCGTCCTTGGACGTCAGCCGGACCCAGCCTTGATCGGCAAGCTCTTCCAGTTCTTCCAGCAAGTCCGGAAAGCGGGGCATCAGCAATCCAATCAGACGGACCCAGTCCGAACGTCCTTCCGGTGCGCCGGATAGGATCTGTTTTGCCGGTTCGGTGGCATTCACCAGATATTCATCGTCGAACAGAAATGCGACAGAGTGATCGGGCTCCATCATGAAACCCGTGGCGCGCCGCCTAGAGCGTGCGTCTATCAGCGCCAACATCGTGAACGCAGCAACTGCTACGAAGAAAGAGCTGGCAATTAACGCGCTGAATTGCGCGAGGAAGGAATAGTTCATTCTGGACTGTCCCCGAGTCGGATCTTCGCCGACCCTGCCTGCGCTGGGTTAAATGCAGGTTAACCCTGCTTTCAGCCGATGATCGGTCGGTTCTCGCCCAGGCCGCAACCGGTTTGCGCCGTCACAGAGGCGATGCGGGCGCGCGGCCATGTAACCTCGACAATCGCGCCGGTGCGTCGGCCTGCAGTGGCGCTGTCCGAATAGGCGTCGCTGCCATTTGCAAAGCTCAGCTCGGCCCCCGAGCGTTCCAGCAACGTCTTGGCGATAAACAGCCCCAGTCCCATGCCTTGATAGTCAGGCCGTTGCGCGTCATCGGATTTGCGACGCCGGACAAACGGATCACCAATCCGACCGATCATCTGCGACGGAAACCCGCGACCGTCATCGACGATGCGGATCAGGACCTGGCTGTCAGACCAGACCGCTTCGATCCAGACTCTGGTTTTCGAAAAATCCACCGCATTCTGGATCAGGTTCCGCAAGCCGTGGATTATCTCGGGCCGGCGCTGGACCATCGGTTGGCGGTCACAACCGTCCCCGCCGGCATGCGCGTCGATCTCAACGGCCTTGCCGCGGTTCACGTGCGGTTCAGCGGCCTCGCGGACAAGTTCGGCCAGAGGCACGTTGTGCATCTGGGTGTCGTCCTTGCCGGTGCGCCCCATCGACCGCAGGATATCGCGACAACGGTCGGTCTGATCGCGGATCAGACGCGCATCCTCCAGCATCTCCGGGTAGTCGGCGAGATCCGCAATCAATTCGCTGCTGGCCAGTTTGATCGTCGCCAATGGCGTGCCAAGCTCGTGTGCTGCGGCTGCGACGACCCCGGCCAGATCGGTCAGTTTCTGTTCGCGCGCCAACGCCATCTGCGCGGCCAGCAACGCTTCGGACATCGAGTTGATCTCGGAGGTGACGCGCCGGGCATACGCCCCCAGAAACAGCACGCCGATCACGATCGCGACCCAGAAGCCGAAAACGAAATCCTTCGGCATCCGCATGATGAACCCCATATCGGTTCGCAGCGGTACGTAGAAGACCATGACCAGGGTCGTCAGCCCGATCGCGACTGCGCCGACGATAAGCGTCGGCCCCGTGCGCAACGTCGTGGCCGCGATCGTCACCGGCGCAAGGATCAGCAAGGCGAAGGGATTGTTCAGCCCGCCGGTCAGCGACACGAGCGCGCCCAGTTGAGTGAGGTCGAAGATCAGCATCCACATCACTTCGACTTCAGACAGCCGCTTGTTCTCGGGATAGACGAAGATCGCGACGAGATTGGCGATGACCGAGGTGCCAACCACCAAGAAGCACAAGCCAAGGTCGAGATCGAGGTCGAACCATTCGCGCGCAACAAGGATGGCCCCAAGCTGCCCGATGATCGCGATCCAGCGCAGCACGATCAGCGTCCGAAGCCGGACCCAGTTGCGGCGCTGCTCTTCATTCAACAGTTCGGCGGCAGCGATAGCCATCTGGTTATTCGACTTCGGTTGCGTCAAGGTTACCTCTTGTTAGTGGCCGCGGTTGCTGGGATCAATGCGGCTGCATCAACTGGCGGAGGGGAAACATGGCCCGGACAACGACATTCGCGGTCGCGGCAGTCGCAGCCTTGGCAGGCTTGCTTGGGGCGACGCTATACTACTATGTCGCCCGCCCCGGATCCGACGATCCGTTCGCGCCCTGTCGGGATTCCGCTATCGCGGGGGGCGCTGCCAGTATCGGCGGACCGTTCACCTTGGTCGACGAGTCAGGAAAAACAGTCACAGACAAGGACGTTTTCACAAAACCGTCGCTGGTCTATTTTGGCTATACCTTCTGCCCCGATGTCTGCCCCGCTGATTCCGCCCGCAACGCCGAGGCCGTCGATGCCGCGAAAGAGTTGGGTTATGACGTGCAGCCAGTGTTCATCTCGGTGGACCCAGACCGCGACACGCCCGAAGTCCTTGCAGAGTTCACCGGTTATCTGCACGAAGACATGCTTGGGCTGACCGGCAGCCCGGAACAGGTCAAGGCTGTGTCGCAAGCCTACAAGACCTACTACCGCAAACAAGACGGCGACCCGGATTACTACCTCGTTGACCATTCGACCTTCAGCTACCTCGTTCTGCCCGAAACCGGATTTGCCGAATATTTCCGCCGAGATCTGCCGGCCGAGGACTTGGCGGCGAAAATGGCGTGCTACCTTGATATAGCGGGCTATGGAAATTGACCCCGGCAGAACCGGGCAATAGGGTTGCCCGAAATTTGCAAAGGGGCGTCCATGTCAGACTCTGAAGGACTCGATCTGGGCGATGACAGGACACTGCTTCTTGTCGATGACGATGACGCCTTTCTGCGTCGTCTTGCCCGCGCGATGGAAAAACGTGGTTTTCTGCCCGAAATGGCTGGCTCGGTCGCGGCTGGCAAGGCTTTCGCCACCGCTCGGCCACCCGCCTACGCCGTTGTCGATCTTCGGTTGGAAGACGGCAACGGCCTCGACGTGGTCGAAACCATCCGCGAAAAGCGACCCGATGCGCGGATCGTCGTGTTGACCGGGTACGGCGCAATTGCCACTGCGGTTGCTGCGGTCAAGATCGGCGCGACCGATTATCTGTCCAAACCTGCCGATGCCAACGACATCACGAATGCCCTGCTGGCCAATGGTGCGGAACTGCCCCCGCCGCCGGACAATCCGATGTCGGCAGACCGGGTGCGATGGGAACACATTCAGCGGGTCTACGAGCTTTGTGACCGCAACGTCAGTGAAACCGCCAGGCGCCTGAACATGCACCGGCGCACATTGCAGCGGATCCTCGCAAAGCGCAGTCCGCGCTAGGCGCCAAGATCCAATCGCTTGCGAATCCGGTCGACTTTGGTCCCGTCGCGCAATGGAACACCGATCAGCCGGTCATAGTCTCGAAATCCCAACCTGGAGTAATAAGCCAGGCCGATCGGATTGTCGGCGCGGATGGTTGCGTCGATCGTCCGGACCCCCGACTGCCCTGCGGCAATACGGGTAGCCTGAAAGAGCGCGGTTCCGATCCCGCTGCCTGTCTGGCCAGACCGCGCGAAAGTGGCGATGATGGCCCAGCTTTGGGGAAACGCGTCACCCGAGTCGTTTGGCCAGACAAGGCATTGGAACCCGACGATATCCGGACCCCACTCTGCCACGATGCAGGAAACCAGCCCGGCCGGATCGATATAATGATGCGTCATCCGATCTTCAGTAAACTGCCTTTGATGGGCGGTGGTGCCACCGGCGACGATAACCCCGTTCAAGAGGCTGGTCATCTGAGGCGCATCTGCGGCGACAGCGGTACGAAGCGTCAAACCTACCATTGCTAATGATCCGCCATAAGCGCCATGTGCCGACCCGTGAAGTCAACTCTGACCTCCAGCGGCGAACGCAACTTGATCGGAAAGCCCTTTGTCAGACTATGGTCTTGAACCCCAAAGAATCTGTCGGCCTCCGACTTGGTGAAGCCCGCGATCTCTGTTGCTTCCAGCCAGGCACTCGTCTTGTCGGCTTTCTTGATCTCTTTCTTGATCAGCGTGGGGATCTGCGCCGGTAACCCGAACCGAAGGTGAATCGCGGCAGCCAGCCGGTCATCGAGCGCCCCGTAACCGGGCCCGACGGCCGCCTTCACCGGACTGATCATGTCGCCAATCACGTATTCCGGCGCATCGTGCAAAAGTGCGGCGAGCCGCCATTTGACCGGGGCGCCGGGGTTCGTGTGGCTGAATATCTCTTCCACCAGCAGTGAATGCTCGGCGACTGAATAGGCGTAATCGCCGCGCGTCTGACCGTTCCAGCGGGCGACAAAGGCCAGACCGTGAGCGATATCCTCGATCTCGATGTCCACTGGCGTCGGGTCCAGCAGGTCCAGCCTGCGGCCCGAAAGCATCCTCTGCCATGCGCGCGGTTGTTTCACGTTAAGCCTCATTTTTAACCCGCAGACTTTAGCCAACGGCCCGCGCCATTGTCGAGGTGGCAATCGGGTGCTATCTGACCAGCCAAAGAGAGAAGGAGTGCGGCGGATGCCGAAGGACTACATCGTCAAGGACATTGATCTGGCGAGCTATGGCCGCAAGGAACTGGACATTGCCGAGACCGAAATGCCGGGCCTGATGGCTCTGCGCGAAGAATTTGGATCGACGAAACCTTTGAGAGGCGCGCGGATCGCCGGATCCCTGCACATGACGATCCAGACCGCCGTTCTGATCGAGACGCTGAAGGCACTGGGCGCCGACGTGCGCTGGGCCTCATGTAACATCTTCTCGACGCAAGACCACGCCGCCGCCGCGATCGCGGCAGGCGGTACCCCGGTCTTTGCGATCAAGGGCGAAACGCTCGAGGACTATTGGACCTACACCGACAAGATCTTCCGGTTCCCCGAAGGCACCTGCAACATGATCCTGGATGATGGCGGCGACGCGACGATGTACATCCTGATGGGTGCGCGAGTCGAAGCCGGCGAGACGGATCTGATCGAAGTGCCGACCAGCGAGGAAGAAACTTTCCTGTTCGCGCAGATCAGGAAACGCCTGAAAGAAAGCCCCGGCTGGTTCGCTAAGCAAAGGGACGCGATCAAGGGCGTTTCCGAGGAAACCACGACTGGCGTGCACCGGCTGTACGAACTGCACAAGAAGGGCTTGCTGCCCTTCCCGGCAATCAACGTGAACGACTCAGTGACCAAGTCGAAGTTCGACAACAAGTATGGCTGCAAGGAATCGCTTGTCGATGGCATCCGCCGCGCCACCGACACGATGATGGCTGGCAAAGTGGCTGTTGTCTGCGGCTACGGTGACGTCGGCAAAGGCTCTGCCGCATCGCTGAGCGGGGCCGGCGCAAGGGTCAAAGTCACTGAAATAGACCCTATTTGCGCGCTTCAGGCGGCGATGGACGGCTACGAAGTGGTGCTGCTGGAAGACGTTGTCGGCTCGGCGGATATCTTCATTACCACCACCGGCAACAAGGATGTGATCCGCATCGAGCATGTGCGCGCGATGAAGGATATGGCCATCGTCGGCAACATCGGCCATTTCGACAACGAGATTCAGGTCGCCGCGCTGAAAAACCACAAATGGACCAACATCAAAGACCAGGTGGACATGATCGAGATGCCGTCAGGCAACCGGATCATCCTGCTCAGCCAGGGGCGGCTGTTGAACCTTGGCAACGCGACCGGGCATCCATCTTTCGTGATGTCCGCCAGCTTCACCAACCAGGTGCTGGCGCAGATCGAACTGTGGGCCAAAGGTTACGAATATCATCCCGGCGTCTACATTCTGCCCAAAGAATTGGACGAGAAGGTGGCACGACTGCATCTGGCCCGGATCGGGGTAAAGCTGACTGAGCTGAAAAAAGAGCAGGCAGACTACATCGGCGTCACGGTCGACGGCCCCTACAAGCCGGAACATTACCGCTACTGACATTCGACAAATCGCCGCCCGGTTCGTTTGCCGGGCGGGGCTTTTCGCTTCCGGCTCCGGCGAGTCATTGCGGATGGGAAGATTTTCGTATTTTTCCCTTTGTCTCGCCGGTCATCGCCTTTACCGTCCGCCCAGGCTTGGAAGTCCGGGCCGGTGACGCGGGACAGTGCCCGAATAATGGTGGGGAGAAAGACCTATGGGAAAACGCGACGATCTTATCGCGCTTTACGCAAGTGATTTGAAGACGAAATGCGGGATGACACCCGACATGAACCTTTTGACCAAAGTGACAATTGGCTGCGGTCCCGCGATCTACAACGCGGATGCCTCGACTGTCGCCGGCAGTCAGGCTAGCGAATTGGAAACGGTCAAAGACAAGTTTCTGATGAAAAAGCTCGGCCTCAAAGATGGGCCAGAACTTATGGCCGCCATCAACAAGGCGATAGAAACCTACGGCAAATCAGAGCGCAACAAGTATCGCGCGGTGGTGTATTACATGCTCACCAAGCATTTCGGCAGGGAATCGGCCTACAAGTAGGACTAGGCGATCCAACCGTGCGCCCGTCGGATCCGGCGGGCGGCCCCTTGCAAAGGTTTACCCGATCCTACCAGATTGGATTGCATTCGAAACAGTCCGGGTTTGATTTCGCCAGTGTTTCCGGCTAGGGTTCTTCTTGTCGGACCAGTATGGTCGGAACCAAATTCGAACTCGTGGGTGCCTGAGTGGCACATGGGGTGATGGAGGGTTCCGATGGGGTCGGAGCCCTCCTATTTTTTCAGAACAGGCTCAGGATGACGCCGATGATCGTGCATCCGATGACCGCGTAGCCGCCGTCGATCAGCGTCAGCGTGAACGGCCGCTGGGAATAGGCATAGTTCGTCACGATCCA
>JBBKVT010000046.1:0-6978 GCA_037968535.1 Paracoccaceae bacterium | reverse complement strand
TAGGTCATGAGAATGAACAGAGCACAGATATTGTCAGCTGCCATTCGTGCCGGACTTGATCCGAGGTGCGATCCGCCACCTGAGGTCGACGATACTGCACTTCGTGCCTTGATCCACACTGCGGTGCTGTCAAAGACCCTTCCCCATGTCGTCCGAGGGTTTCGGCAGACATCTTTCGGCCAGGCAAACCCGCTGCTCAATGATGCATTGCGAACGTTTGAAATGCAGGCGCTCAAGACAAATACACGGATCCTGGCGGCAATAAGAGACGTTCTGGGCGTATTGCAAGACGCTCGCATTCCGTTTGTGGTACTTAAGGGCCCGCCGCTTCAGCAGCAGCTTTACGGCACGTTCTTTCTGCGTCCTTCCAGCGATCTGGACCTTCTTGTACACCGGCAGGATTTCAAACGATGCGTTGCAGCCCTCGGGCAACTGGGCTTTTCATCAGGGCATGACATCTCTTTCTGGTGGCGAAATTTCCTAGGCCAGGAACATCTTGTCCGCCCCGGTCCTCAATCTTGGTCGATCGATCTCCATCACCGGGTCCAGCAGCCCGGATACCAGCAGCCCCGGACCACTGTTCGTTTCCTGAAACAGACCGACTGTATAAACCTGTTGGGACTGGCAATTCCCGTTCCGGACCGGCGACGGGTTCCCCTGTTCAGCGCATTGAACCTGACCAAGACACTAGCTCGCCGCGAACCGTCGATGGACGATGGATGGCGGGTTAGCGCCGGATCCCACGCCTGCGACCTCTTCGTAGCACTCGATCGTGGGCAGGATGCAGCCGTCGCCCGGTTTGTCGAGGATGCCGAAGCCCAGAATCTGCGAGGCTCTGCAATTCTGGCGTTGCGCGTCCTGAAGGCGATTTTCGAGATCCCTCTCGCCCCTTTTCGGGGTGCGCTCGCGACTATGCTGCCCGACGTGAACGACAGTGACCTGACCGCGATGGTGTTGACTCCCGCCGAAGTCTCGGTATGGCCGAGACCGTCGGACATACTTCGCGCGACCTGCGCTGACACCCGGTTTATTCTTTACAAGGAGCTTGGCTGGTACGCGAGTTCGGAACTCTGCCGCAAAGCCTTCCGGGGCCTCAGATTGGCCCGCGATCGCGTCACCGGTCGGTGACTGCGGCCTCCTTTGCATTCTTGACGGCGGATGGCGGCAGACCTGCCGCAAGATAGTCCTGATAGCTGGAGCGGGATAGTAGATTCCTCTTGATCCGGCTCATGATCAGGCCAGTCGGTCGTACTTCTACGCGTTCCAGCATTTCGAGACCCTGAAGGATGTTGCTTTTTGTCGTTTTTCTCCATCTCACGAGAAAAAGGGACAGTTCAGCCAGTTTCGCGACAGGCAATGCATCGGGAACGGCCAGAAGAGGCGGCGTGTCGATGATCACGGTGTCGTAGACACCGCATAGCTGATCCAGGGCGGATTTGAACTCTGCCGACGAGAGCAGATCGAGAGGATTCTGCACGCCGGACCCACAGCATAGCACATCGGCCTTGAAGGCTTGCAAAGGGAATACAACCTCGTCCAGCGCGACCCTCTGGGTCAGGACTTCGGTCAGCCCCGGCTTCTGCGCCCCGCCCTTGACCAACTGAGTCAGCTTTCGATCGCGCATGTCGCAATCCACAACAAGGATCCGCTTGTTGTTCCGCGACAGGTTTTGGGCCAGCGCGAGCGTAAGCGACGTTTTTCCGTCGCCCGGAACCGACGAACAGATCGCGACGATCCGAGGTGCGCCCGCGCGGCGCGACAACAGTAGCGTAGCGCGCAGGTCGTTTATGGCCTCCGCATGGATCGGGTCGTTCGGAGGGGACAGCCCCTTGAGACGCGAAACGATCGGGATCTCGCCGACCACGGAATAGCCGGTCACGCTTTCAAGTTCAGCCGAAGACCTGACCCCACGCGAAAGTGTTTCCCGCACGAAGACGATCATCAACCCTAAAGACAGTCCGGCCAAGGCGCCGATCAGCAGCAAGGGCAGCGGTCTGGGAGAAAACACGCCAAGGGGCACGATGGCTCGCGACAGGACGCGACTGTCGGGGCGATGCAACCCTTCCTGCACGGTGGTCTCCTTTAAGCGGGTCAGGAAATACTGGTAAAGCTCTCGGATCGCTTCGGCATCGCTTGTAAGCTGTTCCAACCGGATCCTATCCTCTGATCTGGATTGGCTAGAGTTGAAACGCCGCTCTTCAAGCCGACGGTCGGCCTCCTCAAGCTGGGTTTGAAGCTGTGCAACTCGCACGGACATCCATGCCAGAGCCTGTTTCGTGGCGGCGGATTTCGCATTCACCTGCTGGGCAAGGTAGGCATCTGCGATGCTGTTGGCGATATCGGCGGATTTTGCGGAACCTTTGGTCGTTGCCTGGACTTCGAAGATATAGGTCAGGGGCAAGTTCCGAACCTCAGTGCCCAACAGAAGCGTCGAGACCGCGATATCGTGCAAACGGGCGCGAACCGCTTTCATCTGCTCATCCGTCATCTTGTCGGTGTCGAGCCCGATCAACGGGTTGAACTCAGGATCTTCGGTCAGATTTAGTTGTTCGACAACCTGACCCATCAGTTCGCGGCTGCGCAGAATGCCGACCTCTGTGTTAAGTGCCGTCTGGCTTCCCGAAGGCGACGCAGTCGTGCCTTCGAGATTGACGATGTTCTGCTGTTGCGTCTCCATTAGTATAGTCGCCTGCGCAAGATAGAGCGGCGTTGCGATGTTGAAGGCATAATGCCAGGCGAGAAAGATGCAGGCGGCCGTGGTTAGGACTAATATCCATACGTTCTTTGTGAGCGTCCGAAGGACCCCCCCGACATTGATGACATCAGGATCATATCCCTTCCGATATACCGGCCGCACCACGCGTTCGTTCTTCTCCCGTCTTATCGACACAAACTGCATATCGTTTTCCGGCAAGGTTTAGCTCTCATGTTAGGGCGCGGATGACGGGCGCAAGTTAGGGGTCGTCCTGCTGCTAGCCGAGCTCGTAAGATCCCGGTAAAGTTTCAGATGCTGCGCGACGGCTTTGCGGATATCGTAGCGATCCGCAAAACTGCCATCGGCGCGCCCGCGCCCGGCGAGCAAGATGATCGCATCCGCGATCCGTTCCGGATCGCGAGGATCGAAACGGATATGTTCTTCGCCCGCAACCTCGCGCAGCGTGTCGATATCAGAACTCGCGATCGGCAGACCCGCCGCCAGCGCCTCGACCAGAGCGTTGCAGAATCCTTCGAAGATCGAGGCCATGACAAATCCGTCCCACTGGTACAGACGGCGATACACGTCGTTCCGCGGCAATCCACCGACGAACCTAACATAGGACGTAACCCCCGCCGCCTTGGCCTCGTGTTCAAGAGAAGCCCGCAAAGGCCCCTCCCCCACAATCTCGAGCCGGATGTCGGACCCGGACCTTTGCCGCGCCAGAGCCAATCCGCGGATCAGGCGGTGCTGATTCTTCTGCGGCACAAGGCGGCCGATATTTCCGATGACGATGGTCTTTTGCAACCCGGGTGTACCCCGGAAACCCGCCGCGTACTTTTCGGAGCGCACCCGGTCAATGTCGACGCCATTGTAGATGCGTATCCGCCGCAACCCCGAAAGCGCCTTCCCGAGCCAAGTGAACGACGCCATCGTCGTATCAGAATTGCATACAATCCGGGACAGAAACGGATAAAGTATCGTGTTGATCGCATGCTGGTGGCCCGGTAGGTGCCGATGGTCATTGTGCTCGGTCTTGATCAGTAAGGGACGCGGCCAGATCGTCACGGAGATCAGCGCGCACCAGAAAGTCGAAACGGGATGATGCATGTGGAGCACATCGGGACGTTCCTTGCGAATTAGCCGACGCAATCTGCCGATCGCGTCCCAATCGAACGCGCGGCGTGCCCCGATGGAGACCACCCCGGCGGCATCTCCCGTCAGGGGATGGTCGCTGCGCGCATAGAAACCTGCCACAACTATACCGGGATGGCTCCGACCAATCGCCAGAGCGAGTTCGAGCGGAATGGATTGCTCATCCGCGACATTGACGACGTGCAGAACTTTCATTCACTCGCACTTCCACTTGCCGAAGATACCAACCCGACGCCTCTCGTCTACTACAAAAATCCGACCCCGCCCAGAGCGATGCGGCCCTAATTCGCAAATGCGTGCGATTGTGTCGATCAGCCGATGGTGCCGGGTGACGTTCGGGGGATCAGCTGGTTTATATTCGGGATGGCGGCGCATAGTCCACGTCAGAGGTTGGCTTAGTCTGCTTGCGTGGTCGCGGGATGGAAAAGGCCAGCGCGGCGGGGAGCATGTAGAAATAGACGTTCAATCCGCCGCCCGCCAGAAAGATATTTATCAGGAACCCGAATACGAACAGGGCAATCCCCAGCCGCAGCCGCACACGCCCGTCCGGTTCCAGCCGACCGATCGACATCGCAAGTTCGATCAGGCGGGCGGCGATGACGATGTTCACGACGGCATATGACAAAAGCCCGACGCTCCCCAATTCCGCCGCGATCCTCACAAGTTCATTATGCGCGCCCCTCTGCAATCCCTCGTCGATCGCAAGACCCTTGACCAGCTTCGAGTAGTTTTCCAACCCGATCCCGAAAACCGGGTGTTCTGCAAACTGGCGCAGGCCCAGCTCAATCGCGAACAGCCGGCCATTGTTCGACCGCGTGGTCTCTTCGACGCTCTGCCCGTCAGAGGTGAAGAGCAAGATCACAAAATCGACCGTGCTTGTGACCTGTTTGGAAAGATAGGGAATGTAGGGCGAGATCGCCAAAAGTAGGCCGACCACGGCCAGGCCCGCAAGGACCGTCGCCAGTATCTGCCGAAGGGCCCGCCAACGCAGACCGCCGCGGTCCGACAGCATCACCACCACCAGCAGGGCGGGCATCACGCCCGCCCATCCCTTGCGCTCTCCTGACAAGAACAGAAATATCAGTGCCAGCAGCAATAGCCCCGACCACCAGACCCGTCCCTTTGTCTTGTTCGAGGCGATTGTCATGACGGTCATGACGATGAAGATCACACTATGGGTGATCTTCTGATCCCCCAACTCCTTCCAGCCCGATATATCCCCTTTGGACAAATGGTGGTAGGCATTGACCAAAGCCAAGATCCACAGGACGCTCAGGAAGCAGAAAAGGAACTGGCGTGTGCGTTGCTCGGTGTTCACATAGTGAACAAACATCAGGAAGAAAACGAGGAACAATCCAAATTGGATCGCCTCTTTAAAGGCCGTCTCTGATGAGGACTGCACCGCAGCATTGCAGACCGCGTATAGAACATAGGACAGAAACGCCATTAGCATGGCCCCCAGATCGGCGCGCAGTCCCATCGTCAGAAGGCGATGCAGACACAATCCGGCAGCCCAGAGAAGACCGATATCGAACCAGCGGATCCGGACCGGCCCTACGCGGAAATCGCTGCCGACAAAGATCAGGCCGCAAATTAGCCCCAGGACGATCGCGACCGCACTGGGGACGTGAATTGAAAGATCAAGGGATAAGCGGCGGAACGGCATTGCGGATCGCATGTCTGGAAGGCACACGGATGCATAAGACACAATCCGACGGAAAGCCATGACCGACAAGTAGTACCGCCCCCTCCGAGGGCAGGTTTCCCAAGGTTGCCGGTGATCTTCCTGGAATCGCCCGATACTCTGCTAGCGACAGGCGCGATCATCTAGGCGTCAAGCGGCCCGCACCGACTATTCGATCTATGCCCTAAATATCGTGAAATCAGGACGAATTCGGCCCGATTTTCACTCGGCTCGGCGAAAGTTCGCTCACGCGCCGGACGCACCGGGCCAAACTTGCAGCTTGGTTAGTCGTTTGTTACTGTCTGACAGGTGCATAATGGTGCGATAAACGGGGAATTGCCGCTCCGGAAGAAACGGATTCAAGAGGCGAGCCACAACCAGTCATTAGTTTGGGGACAGCTATGAATTCGGTATGCAAAGCACGAAGAGTTGAATTGCCCTTCGCTTCCACATCTGAAATTTTCGTCAGTTCTAAAAAATCTCCCGTTGGCGGATTATCGAAGCAAGTATTCGATCGAATATTTTCAGCGATTGCGTTGCTGGCTTGCGCGCCGCTTTTCCTTGCTATCGCCGTCGTTCTGAAAATTCTTAGCCCGGGGCCGGTTTTCTTTCGGCACGAGCGTGTTGGATTTGGCGGCAAGTCGTTCTATTGCCTGAAGTTTCGCACGATGGTTGTCGATTCAAACGAGCGCCTGCGCGCGCATCTCGCGGCCTGCCCAGAAGCCCGCGAAGAGTTCAAAGCCCAGCGCAAGCTCCGGAAGGATCCGCGTATCGTTCCTGGGATCGGCAATTTTCTGCGCAGGACCAGCCTTGATGAAATGCCACAGCTCCTAAACGTCCTCTGCAATGAGATGAGCATCGTCGGACCGCGACCGGTCACATCGGAAGAAACGGTGCTGTATGGTGCGTCGAAAGGCGATTACATGTCGGTTCGTCCCGGCATCACAGGACTTTGGCAGGTCTCCGGACGCAATTCGTTGACCTTTGACCAGCGGATCAAGATCGATACCCGCTACGTCCGCAAATGGACGTTTTTCGGGGATCTGGGCATCATACTCCGGACCGTTCGCGTTCTTTGGATTGGGGAAGGCGTTTACTGAACGTCGTTCGTCCAACGGTGAACAGTCTTGGTTGGGGTCTGCACGATCACCCCCCGCGTTCTGCAATCCTTCGTCTTGCCAAAGCGAAATCACGCTTGCGAACAATTTGAAATCTCATAACCCAAGCATCGCGGGAACGATCATTCGCTGAACTTCAGAGGTCCCCGAATACAGGCAGCTGCCGATCGCATCCGGAGGCAGCACGAAACCGCGACAGGTTCAAACTTTATTCTGATTTATAGTGTTCCGTCCCCGCGACACACGCAAGAACAATAGTTTTCTGGTGTTTTTATTGTATCTTTTAATGAGTAGCATTGCGACTGAATAGTTTCGCCGAGACCTCA
>JBBKVT010000045.1:0-4883 GCA_037968535.1 Paracoccaceae bacterium | reverse complement strand
CGATCTACATGCTGCAGATCTATGACCGCGTGCTGTCAAGCGGGTCAGTCGCCACGCTGCAGGGCCTTTTCATAATCGTCGTGGTGCTGTACGCCTTCCTCGGCCTTTACGAATTTCTGCGCGCCCGGCTCCTGTCCCGCGCCGGATATCAGCTTGACGCCCTGGTTGGCGCCCCGGCGCTGGATTTTTGGCTGCGCAGCGGCATCATGCAGGACCGGGGCAACGACAACCCGCTACGCGATCTCGAAATTGTGCGCGGCTTTCTGGGCAGCCCCGCGATCATGGGGCTTTTCGACGTTCCGTGGATCCCGTTCTTCCTCGCAGTCGTGTTCTTCATCCACCCATGGCTAGGCTGGCTGACCCTCGGCGGCGCTGTGGTGGTGGCGATTGCCGCATTGCTCAACCAGATGGCCACCCGGGACACAATTGCCGAGGCCATGTCGATGGATGCCAACGAACGCAGCTTTGTTGAACGCAATCGGCGCAATGCCGAATCGGTTCTGGCGCTTGGCATGCAGCACAAGATCGTCCAGCGCTGGCAGAATATGCACACCAACAGCCTAGCGCGGATGCAGCGCGGCGGAGACCGGTCCGAAGGGTTCACCGCCTTCTCGAAATCCTTCCGGCTGCTGCTGCAATCCATGCTGCTGACGCTTGGTGCGTTTCTGGCTATCCGGCAGGAAGTGTCACCGGGCGCTATCATCGCGACCTCGATCATTGCCGGGAGGGCGCTGGCCCCGGTCGATCAGGTGATCGGCCAGTGGCGCGCGATCGGTCGGGCCAGAGAAGCGCACAAACGCCTGCGTGAAACGCTGGACCGCATCCCGACCGAGAAACGCCATGTCAAGCTGCCCGCTCCAAAGGGTGAACTGAAGATCCTCAACCTGACCAAGCTGGGGCCCGGCCTGCCCGGTATCGTCGAACCCGCCAAGATTCTGGACAAGGTCAGCTTTTCGTTGTCTCCGGGCGACGCGCTGGGGGTGATCGGCAACAGTGCGGCGGGCAAGTCGAGCCTGGCCAAACTGCTGGTCGGGGTCTGGACACCCGACGGCGGCGAGATCCGGCTTGACGGCGCCACGCTTGACCAATGGCACCCCGAGGATCTTGGGCGTCATATCGGATATCTGCCGCAATCCCTGGAAATGCTGCCCGGCACGATCGCCGAAAATATCTGCCGCTTCGATCCCCACGCCGATGACAGGCAGATCATCGAGGCCGCCCATATTGCCGGTGTGCATGAGATGATCCTGAACCTGCCGGGCGGCTATTCCACGATGATCGGCACCGTCGCTCAGCCGCTTTCGGGCGGCCAGATCCAGCGTCTTGGCTTATCGCGAGCGATTTTCGGCCTGCCCCGGTTGATCGTTCTGGATGAGCCCAACTCCAATTTGGACAGCAACGGCGACGATGCCCTGACAGCCGCGATCCGGACTCTGCGCGAGCGTGGCTGCGTCATCATCGTGATGGCGCACCGGCCCAATATCATCGGCGCGGTCAACAAGGTGCTGATCCTACACAAGGGCAAGGCAGCCCATTTCGGCGACAAGACTGAGGTCTTCGGCGCCGCCCCTATCACCGCCCCCATCCCGGTCACTGTCGCGTCGTCCGTCCAGAAGACCGGCTCATGACCATGGCCCTGCCATCACTTGCAAAATCCCCGCCAGTTCTGAAAACCGGCCTGACCGCCGCCGCACGGATCGGGGCGCTGGCAAGCCTGTGCCTTCTGGTCATCGGCTTCGTCTGGCTCAGCACCACGATGATCAGCGGCGCCATCATCGCGCCGGGTCAGGCCGTGGTACGCGGCAAGCCCAAGGTGGTCCAAAGCCTTGACGGCGGCGTGGTCAGCGAAATTAGGGTCAAGGATGGTGATCTGGTTCAGGCGGGCGATGTGCTGCTGCGGCTGGATCCCACGCTGCTGCAGGTCAATCTGGACATCTACCACAACCGCCTGGCCGAGGTTCTGGCGCGCGAAAGCCGACTGCAGGCTGAATATCGGGGCGATGACATGATAGCCTTTCCATCGATGGCGGGCGAGACCGACGACCTTCCACTTGATCAGCATATCGTTGGCCAGCGCGAGATTTTCATCGCCCGCAGAGAGGTGCTTGCCGGCCGCAAGGAACAGCTTCGCGAACGGATTTTGCAGTTCAAGAACCAGATCACCGGTGTCGAGGGGCGGACGACCGCTACCCAGGAGCAGTTGGTATATATCGAAACCGGGCTTAAGAGCGTTCAGGCCCTGAACGCGCAGGGGCTGGCCCGCGAAAGCCAGGTGCTGGAACTGCAGCGCAATCAGGCCTCGCTTCTGGGCCAGTTGTCCGAGGCCCAATCCGAACTGGCGCGAATCCGCAACTCGATCCGCGATACCGAGCTTGAGATCCTGCAAAGCGGCCGGCAGTTCAAGGAAGAGGTCGTCACCGAACTGCGCGAGGCCACCGCACAGCGCGAGGAAATCGTGCTGCAGATTGTCACCGTCGAAAAGCAGCTAGAACGGATCGAAATCCTGGCCCCGGTCGATGGCGTCATCCACGAAATGCAGGTCTTCACCGTTGGCGGCGTGGTGCCGCCCGACGGCACCGTACTTGAGGTGATCCCGGTCTCGCAGGGGGTGGAATTCGAATTGCGCGTCGATCCGAGATCAATTGACCAAGTTTTCGTCGGCCAGTCCACGCGCGTCGTATTCCCCAGTTTCAATATGCGCACGACCCTCGAAGTGTTTGGAGAGATTTCCGCAGTGTCGCCGACCAGCCTTCAGGACGCGACGACCGGTCAGTCCTATTATCGCGCCACGCTTACCATCCCGCCCGAACAGCTGGCCCTGCTTGGCGATGTCACGGTGATCCCCGGCATGCCAGTCGAGGCCTTTCTTCTGACCAGTGACCGATCCGTCCGCAGCTATCTGACCAAACCGCTGCTGGACCAGTTGCAGCGCGCTTTCCGGGACGGCTGAGGCCAGCGTTTTCCACCGACCATGGCCGAAAAAGTGATGCAGACGCGGCACATACCGCGTCAAAGGCAAAGCCTGGCTTGCTCCAAACCCGGTTTTGCGACACATTCCGCACAAAGAGGCAGAATTCGCGGCACAACATCGCATAAGCGGGACGCGGGCAGAGCAGGCTAAGCAATGGCAGACAGGAACAGACACGGCTGGCACCGTGTTATTTCGCTCGTAACGGTCCTGGCAACAGTTTCAGGCTGTTCGAGGGACATGGCTTATAATGCGCCGATGTTTTCTTTCCTCGGTTCTTACAAGAGCCAAAAAAGCGGTGCGCCGGTTCTGCTGGACAATGCCGCCTGGTGGGAAGGGCTGAACGATCCGGTTCTCAACACCTTGGTTACCCGCGCCTTGCAACAAAACCTTGACCTCGATCTTGCAAAGGAACGGGTCGTGGAATCGCGCGCCAATGTAAGGTCGGTGCCCAGTGCGACCACGTTGAGCCCCTCAATCAGCGTTAGCCTGTCCGGCACCGACCGTGGCAGCAACGACACCCGCGCCGAGGGCACGCTTGATTTCAGCTGGCTGCTTGATCCCTACGGTGCGCGCCGCGCTCAGATCGAGGCGGCCAAGGCCCGGGTCGAGGTGGCTGATGCCGAAGAGGATGCAGCGCAGCTTCTGGTTCTGTTGAACCTCAGCAATGCATACGTCGATCTTGTCTATTTCCAGCACCTGCTGCGGATTCGCCAGCAAGAGATTCAATCCCGGGCACAAACACTGGAGCTGACCCGCAGCCTGATCGACCAAGGGTCCGGAACCCGGCTTGACGTGTTGCAGGCAGAGGCCCGCCTGAGCGAGGCCGAGGCTGCGGTCCCGGCGGCCAGAGCCGGCATCCAGAGCCAGAAATACCAGATTGCCGTGCTGCTCGGTCAGACGCCCGGCACGCTGGACGTCAATCTTGACGGTCGCTCCCAACTGCCACGCCCCACCATGTCACCACAGGTAGGAATCCCAGCCGACCTGGTTCGCAACCGCCCCGACATCCGGATCGCAGAACGACTTTACTACGCATCGCTGGCAGAGATCACCCAAGTTCGGGCAGATCTCTATCCTCGCCTGTCGCTCGGCGGCCCTATCACCCTCGCCGCGACGGGTGGTTCCACCACAGGCAACTATTTCTTCGGCCCAAGCCTGCAATTGCCATCGCTGCCCACGACGCCCACCAAGGCTTCGATAGCGGCTCGGGAATCCCGCGCCAGACAAGCGCATACATCGTGGAAATCCGCCGTGCTCGATTCTATCTTTGAGGTCGAGTCTTCCTTGGTTGACTATTCCGGCGCCAAATCCTCGGTCGGAGCCTCGCAAAAGACCGTCCAGCTTTACCGCGAGGCAGTCGAACTGACCCAAAAGATGGTCATGAGCGAGGGAGCCACGATCCAGGAACTGCTCGATGCGGAGGAATCAGTCACCGATGCCGAACTGATGCTGGCCGATAACCAGCGCCAGCTGGCACGTAGATTCATCAGTCTCAATGTGGCGCTGGGATCCGGCAGCGCGCATGGTCAGCCACTCGCTGCCGAGATTACGCAGTGACTGTTCCTGTTCCTGGCCCTGTTTCATCCCGGTTGGTTCCCCGCCCACAACGGGTTATAGAACCTCTGAAGGATTCTGGATGTCTGCACCTTATGATCTGTCGATTGTCATCCCGCATCTCGAGGCCCCCGAGGCACTTGGGCGGTGCCTGCTTGCCTTGGCCCAGCAGCGCGGTGACGGCGTCAGCTTTGAGGCCATCGTGGTCGACAACGGATCCCGGCAACGCCCAAAGGCTGTCTGCAGCGCCCATGACTTCGTCCGGCTGATCGACGAGGCCACTCCGGGCCCCGGCCCGGCCCGCAACACCGGCGCGCGGCAAGCCAGCGCCGACCTGCTTGCCTTCATCGACTGCGAC
>JBBKVT010000044.1:0-9238 GCA_037968535.1 Paracoccaceae bacterium | reverse complement strand
GCTTGCGTTCCAGGAGCGACCTGACCCAAACGCCCGTTCGGGTGTCATTGGAAGCTGCTCGCCGGGTCACTGAAGTTGCGCCAACCACCAGCAACCGGCGCAGGTAGCCGTTCCCCATCTTCGATATACGCCCAAGGCGATCCTTGCCGCCTGACGAGTTCTGTCTGGGCACGAGGCCAAGGTAGGCCGCGAACTGTCGGCCGGATTTGAAGACGGCTGGATCGGGCACGCTGGTAGCCAGCGCGGTGGCGGTGATGATGCCCACGCCTGGGATCGTTTCGAGGCGTTGGCTCGCGGCGTTCTGCCGATGCCATGCCATCAGCTGCCGTTCGATGTTCCGGACCTCGGCGGCCAGGCCATCGAGTTGACCCGCCAAAGCCATGAGCGCGGACCGGGCGATCTCGGGCAGTCCGAGGGTGTCATCATCACGAAGGCGGCCGACCAAGCCTGCCAACTTCCGAGGCCCTTGGGCGGCGATGATACCAAACTCGGCGAAGTGGGCGCGGATCGCATTCAGGATCATCGTACGCTGCCGCATCAGCAAGTCGCGCGACCGATGCAGGACCAAGACGCTCTGCTGCTCTTCGGTCTTCACCGGCACGAAGCGCATGTTGGGTCGCGTTGCCGCTTCGCAGATCGCCTCGGCGTCAGCGGCATCATTCTTCTGGCGTTTGACGTATGGCTTCACGTAGGCGGGCGGGATCAGCCGCACGTCATGCCCAAGTGCCGCGATCTCCCGTGCCCAGTAATGCGATGTGGCACAAGCTTCCATGCCGATCAGGCAGGGATTGAGCTTGCCAAGAACATCGAGCAAGGCACCTCGCCGTAACTTCTTTTGCAAGACAACGGCGCCATCCTCATCAACGCCGTGAAGCTGGAAAACGGACTTGGCCAGATCGATCCCGAGTGTTGTAATTTCCATGCGGTCGGCTCCTTCCTTTGTTGGGTTTCACACAGCACCAACATGGCACAATGCGATGCCGTCGGGGTGGAGCCGTCCACACCATCAGACGAATGCGAACTTGTCTCTACTGTGGCAGTGAGACTGCCCCTTATGCGGCACTGAGTTGACGCCACTCGGCAAGAGCAGCGGCACGGTTCAACTTGAAATCGTCGCGACTGCAGAGGTGCCGCTCCTGGTTGAAATGGTTTTGAACTGATGCGTGAACGGTGACAAACTTCTGTAAACATCGCATTTGTCGAAAGCGGAGCATGGCGCGTTCTCGTCGTCGAAATGGCAGGTGTGAATTCTCCGCCCGATTGTTCAGCCAGCGCCCGGTCTCTTGTTTCGGAACATTGCCTATGACCTTCATCGCGGCTCCGTAGGAGCGAAGCTTGTCCGTCACGACCACATTCAGTTTTCCGTAGCGCTTCATTGATTTCCTAAGAAATTTCAATGCTGCTTTACCATCCCGGCGCTTCGTGACGTAGCTTTCCAGCACTTCGCCTTCGTGGTCTACGGCCCGCCAAAGGTAGTGCGTCTCGCCGTTGATCTTCACGAAAACCTCGTCCAGGTGCCATTGCCAATTTGAGTACGCGCGCATCCGACTGACTCGATTTTTGCGGATTTCGGATGCAAACATCGGACCAAATCTGTTCCACCAAAACCGAACTGTCTCGTGGCTGATGTCGATCCCGCGCTCGTGCAGCAGATCTTCGACATTGCGAAGCGACAGCGGAAACCGAACATACAGCATCACCGCCAGGCGAATGATCTCAGGGCTGGTTTTGAAGTAGCGGAATCGGGAAGGTTTGGACATATGATGAAGCTACGAAACCGCCCTGCCCCGCTCAACCAAGTTTCTTCTGACAACACCTCTTCAACGTTTCGAAGCGAAAGTGGGAACCGGACATACATCATCACAGCCAGGCGGATGATCTCCGGGCTGGTCTTGAAGTAGCGAAATGGAGAGCGTTTTGTCATCCAGAGAGGTTACGAAACCACCCTGCCCGCCTCAAGTCGGTTTTGTCTGACAGTGCCCTTCTGACAAGTCCCCCTTAGACAAGGGTTCAGAGCTTCAATGCCTCAATCAGCGGTTCGACTTCATGCTCCCGTAGGCATGTCGGGTTGACCGTTAACAATTCGGGCTCAAACCCGTGCCGGGCAAGATGGATCGGAGTTGGCAGTTCCATCAATGTCCGGTGGAAGCGATCGGCCAGATCCCTGTCCGAAAACCGCATCTCGACGACCGGTACACATTCGGTATCACTTGACCCTGAAACCTTGACCTCTGTTGGCGCCGAACTACCAAGGCCATCGACAATCGTTTCGCAAATGGAAAGCCACCTTGCATGCCGCGTCGGGTCACCCTCGGCCACGAAATGGTCAAGTGCCGCCAACAGGCCCATAACATCGTGTTTGCCGACTTTGCAACTGCGGCCAATTCCCTGACGTGGAAGTCCCGGCAAACGGGCAAGGTCGATGAAATCCGCAGGCGGATGCCACCGCGAAAACTGAATGTCCATATCCAAGTTTTGCAGTGCCGCCGACATTATCAAATCCGCACGCCCGCACAAAAGCCCGGCTCCCGCCGGGCCGCGCAGGGCTTTTCCACCGGAAAACACGACCAGATCTGCCCCTGTCCCGACAAAGCGGCGCAGGTTCGCCGCTGGCGGAAGCTCGGCCGCAGCGTCAACGATGACGGGCAGTTCGTGGGCACGTGCTATTGCCACGACATCGATCAATTCTGGTTGGGCAAGGCGGCTGGCAACATAAAATATGGCGGCAGTCTTCGGGCCGATGGCGGCCTCATATTCCCATGGCTCGGCGTCGCGAATTCCCGCCCCCGAAAGCGGTTCTGGCAATCCAATCTCAATCAGTTTCGCCCCTGCGGCCCGCAAAGCGTGGTCATAACCATTGCGGTGACCTCGCGCGACGATGATCTCATCCGGGCCGTCAGTCAGGGGAAGATTGTTCATCCTTCTGACATCCAGTCGAGCAAGAACGGCCGCGCCTGCCAACAACAACCCTGCGGCCGCGCCTGAAGTGACCAAACCTGCCTGTGCGCCGGTGGCGTCAGCAATGCACCGGCTGGCGTGGGCCTGCAGTACTGCCATATCATACGAGGTCTCGTCAGCCAAAGCCATCGCCTGCAATACACCCGGTGCAAGTGGCCCTGCCGACAACCGGGTCAACGTTCCGGCGGCGTTGATTATTGTGGGCAGATCCCGTTCCAACAGGGCCTCCTGCTTTTGGTGTCTAACAGTTTCGGCCCGAAATCACCAAACCATGCCACGCGCGCCGACCCGGGCCAGACCAAGTAACTGACCGCGACGGGTCAGGGCAATATTGTCAAAAAGATTACTGACCGGGCAAACGTGGTTGGGCAAGATATCGATGATGTCGCCGACAGCGGGCTTGCGGGACATTCCCGAGATGTCGAGATAGCCGTGTTCTTCGTTCACCTGATAAACGCGCGCATCGTCACGTTGGGGCACACACCCAAAGTCCGGCAAACCGATCAAGTCGCTGGTGAGTGCTTTTGATCCCGCATCGAGAATGGCGCGATCCGCCGTCGGAACGCTTACCACCGTCGCCCGTACTTTCAGCGCGCAATCGGCAAGGGCACACGCGCCAATGGCAAGCAACGAACGGTCGCAATAGATATTGGTTCCGGCGCGATATTCGGTCGCGATGTCCAGCCCGTCATCGTTCCACATCTCGGGCGATCCACCGGTGCTGATCACGCCCGTTATCAGACCGTCCTGCGCCGCAAGATCGCGGGCTTCGGCCAGAATGGTCGCCGCTTGCGTCCTTTTCCCAATAGCCGGATAGGTCATCAGGCCCGCGTAACCTAGTCCGGCGGTATCTTCTATCATGCGTGCAAGGCCCGCCGCATCACTCGGGGTTTGCACCCCGTTGCGCGCAGCCCCGGTTTCACATTCGACCAGCACCCTGATATCGCGCCCGGCTTGCCGCCCGGCCCAGCCAAGACCCGCGACAACCGCCGCGTTATCCGCAACCACCGAGATGTTCGTTCGTTTCGCCAAGGAAGCAAGCCGCCTGAGCTTGGGCATGCCGACCACATTGAAGGTCATCAGTATTTCACTGATCCCGCCATCGGCCATAACTTCGGCTTCACCAAGTTTTTGCACCGTAATCCCGACCGCGCCCAGATCAATCTGATACAGCGCCATTCCGACCAGTTTGTGGGTCTTAATATGGGGGCGGTTATTGAGCCCCAACGTGTCGCAGCGCGCCTGCCAGCCGCGCAGATTGGCATCGACAATATCAAGATCGACAACCGGAACCGGCGTTTCAAGTTGGTCTTCGGCCACGGGCTCGATGTCGAAATACTCGGCGATATCTTTCTGTGTCATTCCGGGTTGATCCTGAAGTTGGCGCCTTCGGGCAGCAATTGTCCACCATCCACAACGATTGCCGTGCCGGTGATGTATGCGGCCTCGTCCGAGGCCAGGAAAAGAAAGGCGTTGGCCACATCTTCGGGCGTGCCAAGGCGACCTAATGGAACCGCATCTGCCATGTTCTGGATAAATTCGGGGCTGCGGTGGGCTTTCATTCCCTCGGTCAGAATATTGCCCGGCTCAACGCCGTTGACGGTAATCCCATAGCCTGCAAACTCTAGCGCGGCGGCCCGGATAAAGCCGTTGATACCTGCCTTAGATGCCGAATAATGGCCGTGGCCCGGGCTGGTGACATGCGGGCCGGTGATCGACGAGGTAAACAACATGCGGCCAGATTTCTGTTTTTTCATCTGCGGCAGCGCCGCCCGTGCCGCCAGGAAACATCCACCCAGATTGACCCCGAGCACTTTGTCCCATTCCTCGGGCGAGGTGTTTTCGATCAGCGTCCAAGGATATATCCCGGCATTCTGGACCAGAATATCAAGCCGCCCGAAACGCTCGATAACCGCATCCACGATGCGCTCAGCATCCTCGACCCTTGAAATGTCGGCGCGGACAAATATGCCGTCAATCTCGGCAGCCAATTGCGAGCCCGACGCTTCTTCCAGATCGGCGATCCCGACCAAAGCCCCTTCGCTCGCAAACTTTCGGGCAATCTCACCGCCGATACCGCGCGAGCCGCCAATAACCAGTGCAACTTTATTTTGCAGGCGATCTGTCATAACAATTTCTCCCGCAGGCGCAGTTTGAGCGTATCTAGCAACACCGCTGTCAGAACCAACCCGCCAAGGATAACCTGGGTGAAATGAGCAGGCAGACCCATCACGTTTATGGCCGTGTGAATTGAATAGAGTAGCAAAACGCCCGCATAGACACCCGGCAATTTTCCGATACCGCCCTTCAGGCTGACGCCTCCGATCACAACCGCCGCAAAAGCGTTAAACAGCATGCCCGTACCAAGGTTCGCGGTGGCACCGGATGTGCGAATTGCCAACAACCAGCCCGCAACCCCGGCAAGTACACCGGCGATAACGAAACTCAGCCAGACCACTCGATTGTTGTTGATGCCGGCGCGGAACGTTGCCTCTTGATTGCCGCCGACCAGCGTGACGTAACGACCGAACGGTGTCTTTACCATCAAAATTGCGAAAACAATGAAACTGGCAACCGATATCCAAGCCAGCAGCGGAATACCGAAAATACGCTCAATTCCGATTGCCCGGATTGACGGCGCCAGACTTTGTGCAGACCGCCCGCCGGAAATGGCGACAACCAGCCCGCGCACCCAGATGAACGAAGCCAGCGTCACGATAAACGCGGTCATCCCCAGTCGGACAACGAAAAATCCGTTGATTGCCCCGATTATTCCCCCAACAACAACCGCCAGGACCAATGACATAGGCAATAACAACCACTCCGGGTTCATAGTTAAGCCCATTCCGATCCCGCTTTTGGCGAAAAGGATGCCCGTTACCATCGCGCTCAGCGCTGCTGTGGATTCGACCGAAAGGTCCAGGTGGCCGGAGATAATGACAATCGCAAGACCGATCGCCATGACGCCGACGAATGTCGATTGTTCAAGAATATTTGCGAAAATCCCGAACTGGAAATATCCGGGGATCATGACGGAAAAGACCGTCAGAACGACGATTAACATCAGCCAGACAAGATTATCGAGCAAGAATTCAATTAGGCGTCTGGTTCGTCTCGACATATTCGTCCCGGGTCCCATCTGTTTGCGCGCCGAGCCGCAGGACGGCCCGGAGCATCTTCACTAAGTTTTACTTGACGCTTTCAACCGGTGTTGATGGGGCCTGCAAGTTGCCCCAGAACCTTGATTCATCAACATTTTCGGGTGTGATTGCAGCACCTGGGATCTTGATATTCGGCCCCCAGGCTTCAATGCTTACAACCGAGTCAAGACCCAGCACATCATAGTGCCCCGGCTCGATTGCTTCGCCGTTGACGACCTTGTCAGCGAACATCGCAATCGCGGCAGCTTGTGCGTAAAGCGGCTGTTCAACCTCAACCTGCTCCCAGCCCTGCCGGATAAGGTCCAGACCGACTGGTGCGCCATTCGAGGACACCAAAAGAACATCACCGGGGGCTTTGCCTGCTGCTTCCAGAGATGCAACCGCTGCAACGGCAAGGTGCGCCGCATGAACGAAGATCAGATCGATATCAGGATTGACCAGCAGCTGGTCGGCCACAATCGAACCCGCGTTGGACGCTTCCCACTGCATCGCTGGTTTTGAGATGATCTCGGCATCCGGATATGCGGCCATCAGCTCTTCAAAGCCCTTCTGGATGTCCAGCGTATAAGGATCGCCGGGGTCACCAAGAACCTGAAGAATCTTTCCGGAAACTGATCCGTTCTTTTCTGTCAGAAGCCGCTGGATTTCTCCCGCAGCAACGTAGCCGATTTCAACCGTTCCCGCGACCGAGGTGAAGTCGATCATGGTCGAGGTGATCTGGCGGTCAAAGATCATGACCGGAACACCAGCTTTGCGCGCACGTTCGATCGACGGAGCCAAGGCATTGAAGTCAACCGGTGCAATAACGATCGCGTCAGGATCAAGAAGAATGGCGTCATTCATCTGGCCCTGCTGGACGTCCGTTTTGTTGTCCGCATTCAGTGTGACGGTTTTGTACCCGACTTGACCAAGGAACAGTTCGAGCGCGCTGACGGATTCTGTCTGAAACTCGTCCAGCAGCGTTGGAACCATGTAGTAGATCGTGCCTTTGTCCTGGGCGAATGCTGCGGAGACCAGCATTACGCTGGTCGCCGCTGCGCTCAGGGCCAATTTGAAGGATTTTTTCATTTTTTCCTCTCCAAGGTTTGCCGGTGTTTATTTGAGCCCTTCCCTGTCTATCCGGCTCGGGACAGGGATCCACCGGTGATCAGGTCGATCACCTTGTCGGGGTTAGTTTCGTTGGTTTTAAGATTGCCAGCGACGACGCCCTGCCTGATCACCACGATCCGGTCGGCGACCTGAAAGGCCTGCGCCATGATATGGGTGATAACGACGACGCCAATGCCGCGATCCGCCACTTTCTGGACCATTTCCAGCCCGCGGCGGGTCTGCTCAACCCCAAGTGCCGCAAAAGGTTCATCCAGCAGAACCAGTTTGCCGCCCCAGTGAACAAAACGATTAAGCTCGATGGCCTGACGCTGGCCACCGGACAGGTTTTCCACGTTTGTTCTGAGCGAAGGGATATTGGTCCCGGCATCTGCCATTGCTTTGGCGACAACTTCCTCCATCTCTCGCTCTTGCAGGATCGGGACGCCAAGAATGCGCCGCGTAATTTCCCGGCCCATGAAAAAATTCGCCACCACATCGGCATTGGCGCAAAGCGAAAGGTCCTGATAGACGGTTTCGATACCGGCTGACTTGGCTTCGCTTGGGGTCGTGAAATTTCGAATCTGTCCGTCAAATGTTATTTGGCCAGAACTTGGCCGCAAGCCGCCAGAAATTATCTTTACAAGCGTGGACTTTCCGGCGCCGTTATCGCCGAGAAGAGCGACGACCTCGCCGCCAGAGATTTCCATATCAATCCCGCGCAAGGCCTGAATCGCTCCGAAATTCTTGGTCACGCCGTCAAGCTTAAGTAGTGGCTGTGTGTCGCTCACGTTTGTGGCTCCTTTTCACTTACACGGATCCACTGGTCTGGTTCTTCGCTGGCAATTTTTCCCTGAACAATCCGGCCGCCGCCGGGTGAGAAGACCCGGGACACCGCCAGCGATGCGGCACCACGAAGAACCGCATCAGGATCACATCTGGAAAGGACTACCCGCGGAGCACCACGGTCGTTGCGTGAAGCAAGCGAATTTGGCAGCTCGACGGTAAGGCCCAGAAGTTGCTGCCGCAGACTGACTGGCGCAAGGCCGCCTAGCACGATCATTTCCGGATCAAACAGATTTTCGATCGTCACGATAGCTGAGCGAAAGATTGGCGCGATTTCCTGAAGCCAGGCGTCTTCGCCTATCTCTGCCTTGCGCCGCTCATAGGCTTCCATCGACAGATAGCGTTCCAGACAGCCACGATTTCCGCAGGGGCACTGGGCGCCATCGGGCACCAGCGGCACATGACCAATCTCGCCTGCGTTTCCCCAGGCGCCTCGCATCAAATGACCCTGATAAACCGCGCAGCCACCAAGACCGACCCCCATATATAGATAGTAGAAATTCTGAAATTCTTCGCCGATGCCATAAAGGATTTCGCCCTGAGCAGCCGCCGCACTGTCCCATTCTACAAAGGCAGGATACGGCACCGCCGCGCGCAACCGCTGTTCGACATCGATACTGTTCCAACCTTCCATCGTGGTCTGGCCGACAAAGCTCATGGAATCGATGTCAAACGGTCCAGGCATTGCCATACCGACACCAATTATCCGCTCGGCTCCAAATTCAGTTGAGAAGTCGCCGATCATGTTTTCGATGTGTGCGAAGGCCCCAACTGCCGAAATCTGATTTGCAGCGAATGAACGACGGGCCAAAACATCGCCGGCAAGATTAGTTACCCCTGCTTCAACCCCAAGTGGGGTCACATAGACACCGCAGGCATAGCCGCCGTTTGGGTTTATCTCGAGCCGTGGCGCAGGATATCCCCGCCCCTTGGGAACCCCCGGAAGTAGCTTAAGAAATCCGCGATCATGCAGTTCTGAGGCAATCGTCGAAACGGTTTGGGTGGTCAACCCCACATGGCGGGCAACTTCGGCGCGGGAAATCGGACCATAGCGGCGGATCGTCTCAAGCACGATACGCCGGTTAAATGGCCGGCCCAATTCCTGGTTGGTGCCCTTAAGCATATCCCCCCCCTTTGAATTGAGTGTAGAACCCAAATATTTATTTTGTCAAATGATTTGAATTAAA
>JBBKVT010000043.1:0-4182 GCA_037968535.1 Paracoccaceae bacterium | reverse complement strand
TTCATCGGCAAATATTCGACCCACAAGGGCCCCCTGCCCTCGACAGCGCATATCGGCTACCTGCTGCGGGTGCCGCCCGACTGGGATTACCTCAAGCGCCTGCGCGATCTGTGGGACGGGCCGTTCATCGTCAAGGGCGTGCTCGACCCCGATGATGCAATCGCCTGCCAGAAAGCGGGCGTCGACGCCGTCTGGGTCTCGAACCACGCCGCCCGCCAGTTCGAAGGCGGCCCGGCGGCCATCGACTGCCTCGCCCCAATCCGCAAGTCGGTCGGCCCGGATTTCCCGCTGATCTACGACAGCGGCATCGAGGGCGGTCTCGACATCCTGCGCGCCATCGCACTGGGTGCGGATTTCGTGATGCTGGGCAAGGCGTTCCACTACGGGCTTGGCGCATTGGGCGAGCCGGGCGGCGACCATGTGGTGCATATCCTGAGCGAAGACATGCTGTGCAACATGGGCCAGATGTGCATCGCCCGCCCGACCGAGGCCCGCCAGCTGCTCGTCTGACAGGCTGTCACTCGACCGGCAAAGTTATCTCAGCATCAAGCGGAAATTTGCCGCAGAATTGTCTGCCGTTTTCACAACAATAGAGCGATCAACGTTTTCGTGATACACTATAAGTTGTGTCGTCGCATTTTATTAGTTGTGTCGTCGCATTTTACGACGCTCGTTCGATATTGTTCAGGACGACATTACACCCGACCTTCTTTTTAATATTGCGGAGTGTTTTCCTATGGTTAGCCAAGCTAAAATTGCCGAATACCAGCGCGAAGGCCGTTACATCGAACCGGTCGAACTCGGCGATCCCGATCTGGGGCCGTTAAAGAACCTTGCCGGAACATGGATCAATGCGCGCGAAGCCCCGAATGCTGCCCCGACCGGGTTCGAGGGCCGCGGATGGAACATGATCGCCTTGCCGTTCATCACCGAAAACAGGTTCGACTACCGGCTCCTGCTTAATCACTACAACGAACGCCTCAAGTTTTTCCGGCTGGATGGCAACATCCCGAACCGCGGGATCAACCGAACGGCCAGAACTGACACCGACCAGTTCGTCTTTGCAATCGACTATGAACAGGCAATCGCACAGATCAACGCGGTGGACGATCCGCCAAGTGACAAGGCCGGCGATCCGAACACGCCGATCCATCACGAGCCGGGCTTCTTCCTGTTCATGTCCAACGAGAATACGGATGGCGTCAACATCGCGCGTCTGGCTTCGATCCCACACGGGGACTCGGTCTTGGCACTTGGCCGGTTCAACGAAGCCGTCGATGTGATTGCCGGCCCTCCGACCATCCCGCCGATCAACGGCCTGCCGATCGGCGTGCCGCACAATGTTGATCTCAACCCCTATCTTGCGCCTTACAAGGCATTCGCGGGCGATAACGCTTTCAAGAAGGATCTTTTCCCCGGCTTTCCGGGATTTGATCCGCTTATTCCGCACAACCTTCTCAACGTGGGGATGCCCGGCAATGTCAGAGAAACGACGATTCTGCGCCTCACCACCGAAATCGACCAGGGCAAGGTATCGAACATTCCGTTCGTGGTGAAACAGGCTAACGCGGCGTCGCTGGATTCCACGTTCTACATCATGGAACTGAATGAGAATGACGAAACCGGCAAACCGAAATTCCTCTTGGCCTACACCCAGGTGGTCATGCTCGATTTTCATGGGCGGTTCGACGGGCTGCCCGGCCTGATCGGCTGGCCGCATGTCAGCATCAACATGATGGTGCTCGACCGGACGATCACGGATCAGGAATCGGTCGAAGTTCCCAGCGCCTGACGCTTGTCACCGCATGATAACCCGGCGGCTCCCCACCCTGACGGGGGGCCGCATTTCTGTTTGCCAGAGCCTGTCGTCTGCCCCGCTTGCCGCGTCGCATCCTTCATTTACTGCGGTGCAGCAATTGCCTATGGTCGCGCGTAACCCAGGGGGACGGCCATGCCCGAGTTCAAGAAGATCCTGATCGCCAACCGCGGCGAGATCGCGATCCGCGTCATGCGCGCGGCCAATGAACTGGGCAAACGAACCGTCGCGGTCTACGCCGAAGAAGACAAGCTGTCGCTGCACCGATTCAAGGCCGACGAGGCTTACCGCATCGGCGAGGGCCTTGGCCCGGTCGCCGCCTACCTGTCCATCGAAGAGATGATCCGCGTGGCACTCGATTGCGGCGCCGACGCGATCCATCCCGGCTACGGCCTGCTGTCCGAAAACCCCGATTTCGTCGATGCCTGCACTGCCAACGGCATCTCCTTCATCGGCCCGAAAGCCGCCACCATGCGCGCGCTTGGCGACAAGGCCAGTGCGCGCAAGGTCGCGATCAAGGCCGGCGTCCCGGTCATCCCCGCCACCGAGGTGCTGGGCGACGACATGGAGAAGATCAAGAAACAGGCGGCAGAGGTCGGCTATCCGCTGATGCTCAAGGCGTCATGGGGCGGCGGCGGGCGCGGCATGCGACCGATCGAGAAGCCCGCCGAATTGATCGAGAAGGTCAAGGAAGGCCGCCGCGAGGCTGAATCCGCCTTCGGTAACGGCGAGGGCTATCTGGAGAAGATGATCCTGAAGGCCCGCCATGTCGAGGTTCAGATCCTCGGCGACAATCAGGGCAACATCTACCACCTGTGGGAACGCGATTGCTCGGTTCAGCGCCGCAACCAGAAGGTCGTCGAACGCGCCCCGGCGCCGTATCTGTCGCCCGCCCAGCGCGAGGAGATTTGCAACCTCGGCAAACGCCTGGCTGAACAGGTCGGCTATGAAAACGCCGGAACCATCGAATTCCTGATGGATATGGAAACCGGCAAGTTCTACTTCATCGAGGTCAATCCCCGCGTCCAGGTCGAACACACCGTAACCGAAGAAGTCACTGGCATCGACATCGTGCAGGCCCAGATCAAGATCGCCGAAGGCAAATCGCTGATGGAGGCGACGGGCACCGCCAGCCAATACGATGTGCACCTGAACGGTCACGCGATCCAGTGCCGGATCACTACCGAAGACCCGATGAACAACTTCATCCCCGATTATGGCCGGATCACCGCCTATCGCGGCGCGACCGGCATGGGCATCCGGCTGGACGGCGGCACCGCCTACTCGGGTGCTGTCATCACCCGCTACTACGACTCGCTTCTTGAAAAAATCACCGCATGGGCCCCAACGCCAGAGGCCGCGATCGCCCGGATGGACCGCGCCCTGCGTGAATTCCGCATCCGCGGTGTCAGCACGAACATCGCCTTCGTCGAGAACCTCTTGAAGCACCCGACGTTCCTGAACAACGAATACCACACCAAGTTCATCGACCAGACGCCAGAGCTGTTCCAGTTCCGCAAGCGCCGCGACCGCGCGACGAAGATCCTGACATACATCGCCGACATCACCATCAACGGCCATCCCGAAACCGAAGGCCGCGCGCTGCCCGCCGCCGAGGCGAAACTGCCGCGCGCCCCGAGGCTGCGCGCCAAACCGCCCCTACAAGGCAGCCGCCAGATCCTCGATGCCAAGGGGCCAAAGGGTGTGGCCGACTGGATGAAGGCGCAAAAGCGCCTGCTGATCACCGACACCACGATGCGCGACAGCCACCAGTCGCTCTTGGCCACCCGTATGCGTTCGATCGACATGATCCGCGTCGCCCCCGCCTATGCCGCCAACCTGCCGGAACTCTTTTCCGTCGAATGCTGGGGTGGCGCGACCTTCGACGTCGCCTATCGCTTCCTGCAGGAATGCCCGTGGCAGCGCCTGCGCGACCTGCGCGCCGCGATGCCGAACCTGATGACGCAAATGCTGCTGCGCGCCTCGAACGGCGTCGGCTATACCAACTATCCCGACAACGTCGTGCAAAGCTTCGTCGCCCGCGCCGCCCTGTCCGGCGTTGACATATTCCGCGTTTTCGACCCGCTGAACTGGGCCGAGAACATGCGTGTCGCGATGGATGCGGTGATCGAGGCCGACAAGGTGCTGGAAGCCTCGATCTGCTACACCGGCGACATGCTGGACCCGGCGCGGTCCAAGTATGACCTCAAGTACTACGTCGGCATGGCCAAGGAACTGGAAGCCTCGGGCGCCCACATCCTCGGCCTGAAAGACATGGCGGGCCTTCTCAAACCAGCCGCCGCCCGGGTGCTGTTCAAGGCGCTGAAAGAGGAAATCGGCCTGCCGATCCACTTCCACACCCATGA
>JBBKVT010000042.1:0-3574 GCA_037968535.1 Paracoccaceae bacterium | reverse complement strand
CTGGCACCGGCCGATCTCGGTTGTCTTTGTATAAATTTCGCAGCAAGCGAAGGCCCGAAAAGTGGGGCCCGAAAGGCAGCAATGCCCAGCCCCAGATCAAAGGAAACGTTATGACGGCGGCACAAGCTACATCCAACGAAACCGGAGATCTTGGCATGGCGCACCTTGGACAGATCATTGCCGTGGCCAGCGGCAAGGGCGGTGTGGGCAAGAGTACTGTCAGCACCAATCTGGCATTAGCCTTGGCGGCGCAGGGTGCGGCGGTCGGGCTGGTGGACGCCGATCTTTACGGCCCCAGCGTGCCGGGAATGTTGGGGGTCGAGACCGGTAAAAGCCCGCCGATGTCGCCTGCGGGCAAGGTGACCCCTGCACAGGCGTATGGGATCAAAGTCATCTCTATGGGCATGCTGACCGATGACGACAAGCCCGCAATTCTGCGTGGACCGATGGTATCGAAATACCTTCGCATGTTCATTCTCGAAGTGGATTGGGGCAAGCTCGACTATCTGATCCTTGATCTGCCGCCCGGCACCGGCGACACGCAGTTGACGCTGGCGCAGAGCTTTCCACTGACCGGCGCTGTTGTTGTCAGCACGCCGCAAGATGTCAGCCTCAAAATTGCCCGACGCGGTATCCGGATGATGGAGCAGGTCAAAGTGCCAATCCTTGGCATCGTCGAGAACATGAGCGGGTTTACCTGCCCATCTTGTGGCGAGGTAACGCACATCTTCCATCAAGGCGGCGGCGCGAAGATCGCGGCCAGCCTTGGCGTCCCGTTTCTAGGCGCCGTTCCGCTTGATCCGGCGATCGTGGATTGCGGCGAGGAGGGGCGCCCTTTGGTGATTGCCCATCCCGACGCACCCGCTGCGGCAGTTTACCGCGACATCGCCGCGATCCTGTCCGGGCGCGTGCAGGCGGCCGCTGGAATTCCGACGCCGTTTGACTGGCATTGGGCCGATGACACCAGCAAACCAAAGCCTTCAACTAATGCGGCCCACGCAGGGGGTGCTGCCGAAGTTCCGGCAGTGCTGGATCGACGCGACGGGCGTACTTTGGTGTTGCGTTGGCAAGATGGCCACGATCAGCAGATCGACGTGCGCGATCTGCGTCTGGCGTGCCGCTGTGCGGCTTGTATCGATGAGATGAGCGGGCGCGCGGTGCTGGATCCGGCAACTGTGCCGCTGAACATCGCCCCCACCCGGATCTGGAGCCTTGGCAACTATGCCATCGGCATCAGCTTCAGCGATGGCCACAGTTCGGGGATCTACACCTTTGGTCATCTGCGCGGCATGGTGGCCGCCGAGGTTGAAGATGTCTGACCCGACGGTTCCGCCGCGTATCCGTGCCGAAACGTCGCCCGCTGATCCGCACAGCATGCGCTTTGTGTTGGATAGGGACGTGCAGGCTGGGGCTGGGGCCAGCTATTCCAATGCGACCGCAGTGCAGAGCGCCCCATTGGCCAAGGCTCTGTTTGCCATTGCCGGTGTGGAAAAGGTGGATGTCGCGGGCGCGGTCGTGGCTGTGCTTAAGGCTGCTGACGGCGATTGGGTCACCTTGAAAGCTCTGATTGCGCAGGCGATCCGCGACAGCATGGCCGAATCCGCCGCACCGCTAGGGATGGCGGCCAAAGCCGTAGGTCAGACACGAACCGATGCCGAAATCCGTCTGGCCGTTCAAGAGGTACTGGACCGGCAAGCCAACCCGGCGATTGCCAGCCACGGCGGGCATGTCCGCGTGACCGACGTGCAGGATGGCGTCATCAGCATGCTGATGTCGGGGGGGTGTCAGGGCTGCGCATCCTCTGCCGCGACGCTACGCGGCGGGGTGGAAAGTATGATCCGGGCCGCTGTTCCCGAAGTCCGCGACATTATTGACATGACCGACCATGCCGCCGGTGAGACCCCGTATTACAGGTCCGGGCGGGGCGACGAGCAACAGCCAAAGCGACCTTTATTGTATCGCCCCGTCCCACCCGATGCGATCGTGCGTGAGGATGGCCAATTCCTGATCTCTCCCGATTATCTTGCGCCGCGTCTGGGCATGGACGTAGAAACCCTGCGGGCGGCGATGCAATCGGGCGAGGTTGTCAGCCAATCCGAATCCGGTGTCGGCATGGACGCGGGAAAGACGCGTCTGATCATGCGCTCCAGTAGCCGGGTCTGGGCGGCTGAAATCGCGGTGGACGGAACTGCCCATGAAATCCCGGCGCCACGTGCCGCGATGCAGGCCACCGCAGCAGGCAGCGCCATGCGCGATCGCATTCGGGCGCATCTCATGGGCCTGTCCGCCGCAGATGTGCCGATAACTTACGGCCAGCTTGCCCGGGCCCTTGGGCTGTATATGCCTGGCTCAATTGGGAAAGTGACGCAGGCGCTTGAGGCGACAATGGCCGAGGACGTTGAGAATGGCGCACCGTTCCTGGCCTCTCTGGTCGTCAGCAAAGTTGGGCAGGGCAATGCGGCCAATGGGTTCTTTCAGCAGGCGCGCGCACTGGGTCGAGGATCGGGTTTCGGCGAAGACGACCGCGCCTACTACCCGCGCGAGTTCACGAGCGCCGTAGCGATACAGACCGCCCAGAACTGAAACAGGGGCAAAATTGGGTCAATTCTCGGCCAGCCACACGCTGCGGTTCTGCGCTTTGAGGCGTCCCTGAGACAGGTCATTCATGCTTCCTGATAGAATTAGCGGGTCAACACTGTGTCGACGCTTGGGCTGGAGGGAGGATGAAGGAAACCTCATGCATAAAATTCAACTTCCCGCCGTCAAGCCAAAGCGTCGACCTTGGAACAAGGGACGGCTGGTTGGCCAAAAGCGCCCACTGCTCCCCAAACAAGTCTGGGCCATTCGTGCCCGGCTCGAACTTTCTGGCAATCTCAGAGACTTGGCGCTGTTCAACCTGGCGATCGACAGCATATTGCGCGGTTGTGATCTCGTCCGTTTGAAAGTCATCGCTCTCGTCTCCAGTGACAGGGTGCGCGAGCGTGTTTCGGTCATCCAAAGCAAGACCAATCGACCGGTGCAGTTCGAAGTCTCTCAAAGCACGCGGGATTCCCTGTGGAATTGGTTATGCAGCCCGGAATTGCTCGGGTGCAGTTTCCTGTTACCTATTCGTTTCCACGACCGCCCGCACGTTTCGACACGACAGTATGCGCGTTTGGTCCGGAACTGGGTGTCGGCGATTGGTCTCGATCCGAGTGAGTATGGCACCCATTCGATGCGGCGCACAAAGGTGGCGCCAATCTACCGTAAAACCGGCAACCTTCGCGCGATCCAGCTTTTACTCGGACACACCAAGGTGGACAGCACAGTGCGGTATCTTGGAGTCGAGCTTGAAGACGCGCTGAGCATTGCTGAAAAGATCGACATCTGAACGCCTGGCGAACGGCAAGTGCCGTTCGCCTTTCTAGACCGGTCATACGTCAAGGTTAGGTCAGTGGCGGGAGAGAGCCGATTGTGTTGAAAAACTCCGCAATCTGAAAATCTCTAATTTCTGCCAAAAACACATAGCTTGCAAAAGTCAGGTGGAAATGTGGACCAGACGCTAGGAGCTCGCCCACCAGAGACGGATACTGTT
>JBBKVT010000041.1:0-7678 GCA_037968535.1 Paracoccaceae bacterium | reverse complement strand
CCTACAAGATCCGTGGCGCTTTCCATGCGATGACCAAGGCGTTGGCCCGCAATCCGCGGCAGACGCGTTTTGTCTGCGCCAGTGCGGGGAACCACGCGCAGGGTGTTGCCTATGTCTGCCGGCATCTGGGGGTCAAAGGGGTGATCTTCATGCCGGTGACGACACCGCAGCAGAAGATCCAGAAGACGAAAATCTTTGGCGAAGATGCGATCGAGATTCGCCTGACCGGCGATTATTTCGACAAGACGCTGGCCGCAGCCCAGGAATATTGCGCGCGCGAAGGGGCGCATTTCCTGTCGCCATTCGACGATCCGGACGTGATCGAAGGGCAGGCGACGGTTGGAATCGAGATCGTCGACCAACTGCCCGTCGCGCCGGATCTGGTCGTGCTGCCGGTTGGCGGCGGCGGGCTGTCGGCCGGGATGGTGCGCTGTCTGTCCGAACTCGCGCCAAGCGCACAGCTGCGGTTTGCCGAACCGGCGGGCGGCGCAAGCCTCGCCGCTGCCCTTGCGGCGGGTGAACCGGTAACGCTGAAAGAGGTCAACAATTTCGTCGATGGTGCAGCGGTCGCCCGGATTGGTGCAGCGCCCTTCGAATCCCTGAAAGCGACCAACCCGAAGGACGTTCTGGCGATTTCCGAGGATCGGCTGTGCACGACGATGCTGGATATGCTCAACGTTGAAGGCGTGGTTCTGGAACCCGCAGGCGCGCTGGCAGTCGATGCGCTGAAGGACCTGACCGATCAGATCCGTGGCAAGTCTGTCGTCTGTGTCACATCGGGCGGCAATTTTGATTTCGAACGTCTGCCGGATGTCAAGGAACGGGCACAGCGCTATTCCGGTTTGAAGAAATACTTCATCCTGCGCCTGCCGCAACGCCCCGGCGCGCTGCGCGAGTTTCTGGAAATGCTTGGCCCCGACGACGATATCGCGCGGTTTGAATACCTCAAGAAATCCGCCCGCAATTTCGGTTCGGTTCTGATCGGGATTGAGACCAGCGACCCGGCGAACTTTCCGCGTCTGTTTGCGCGACTGAACGCCGCGGGAATGACCTTTCGCGATATCACCAATGATCCGACGCTGGCCGAGTTCGTGATCTGACGCGGCTCAGGCGGCAATACCTACGGTTTTGGCCCGCGCCATGAATTCGGTCCGCGAGCTTTCATAGATCGCAACGACGCTGGCCGGCTCGATGGCGTCGGGTTGTTTCTCACCCAATTGGCACACGTCGGCCAATGCACTAAAGCCGAGGTTCAGCGCGCTGCCCTTGAGAAAGTGAAAATCATCCTCGAACCGCAACGGGTCGGGGCTGTCGCGCAGTCGCGCGATTACCCCTTCCACTTCTTCTAGGAAAAGCTCGACAACTTCGCGGAAGTCGTCCTTCCCCACCTCTTCGCGCAATTCGTGAACGCGCTCCCAATCAATCATTTCCCCTCCTTTACCCTTTTGGGCGGTGCCCCCGCACGGGACCGATCTATACCTTCGATCCTTAAGACCTTCTTAGGAACCGCCAGCAAAGCGCGGACAGTTTTACCGTTAATCTGCTGGAAACCGGTTGCCTGATATCGGTGACAACTATTCATGCCCATTGCGGGGAAGGATCCTGTTTGCCACACGCGATCGCCATCCAGACCGCAGCGGTTGATGTTGCGGCCGAGACGGTTCTGGTCGTCGATGACAGCCGGGCGCAGCGGCGGATTCTGGCGTTGTGCCTGAACCGCTGGGGCTACCGCGTGCTGGAAGCCGGATCAGGCGCCGAAGCGCTGGCGCTGTGCGACACCCAAGAGATCGATCTTGTCGTCAGCGACTGGATGATGCCAGGCATGACCGGTCTTGAATTCTGCGAAAACTTCCGCGCGCGCAAAGGCGGGCGGTATGGATATTTCATCCTGCTGACCTCGAAATCCGAGAAGCTCGAAATCGCGCGCGGTCTTGATGTCGGTGCCGACGATTTCCTGACGAAACCGGTCAGCGCGGCGGAACTTCGCGCGCGGATTCGCGCCGGGGAACGGATCCTGCAGATGGAACGGCAATTGACCGAGAAGAACCGCATCATCACCCGCACGCTCGATGAGATCAGCGCACTCTACGAGGTGCTCGACCGCGATCTGGTCGAGGCGCGGCGCCTGCAACAGTCGCTCGTCCGCGATCGGTACCACGATTTCGGGGGCGCCGAAGTGTCGCTTTTGCTGCGGCCCAGCGGACGTGTCGGCGGCGACCTTGTCGGGTTCTTCCCGATCAACGACGATGCCTTCGGGTTCTTTGCGATCGACGTGTCGGGGCACGGCATTGCCGCGGCGCTACTGACCGCCCGGCTCGCTGGGCATTTTTCGGGCAGTTCGGCTGGTCAGAACCTGGCGCTAAAGCCGCGGGCGGGCGGCGGCTTCGTTCCGCGCAGTCCCGCCGCGGTGGCACAGCACCTCAACACCCTCATGCAGCGGGAAATTGAGACCGATCATTATTTCACGATGCTCTTGGGAAATTTCGACCTGCGGACCGGGCAGGCAGTCATGGCGCAATGTGGCCATCCGCATCCGATGGTCCAGCGCAGCGCCGGCAACATCGACATTCTCGGCGCGGGCGGGCTGCCCGTCGGGCTGATTCCCGGCGCGCTTTGGCAGGATGTCACATTCCGGCTTGGCCCCGGCGACCGTCTGCTGGTGCCATCCGACGGAATAACAGAGCTTCCCGATCCGACCGGCGCGATGCTGGACGACGACGGTCTGCGCCTGATCCTTGCGCGCAACCGCAAGCTCGGCGCTTCCGCCTTTATGGAGACCCTGATCTGGGATCTTTCAAAACATTCCGGCGATGCCGATTTCCCCGATGACGTGTCGGCGGTGCTGGTCGACTTCAGCGGTCCGAAAGCTTGAAATACCGGTTTACGAACAACCGGTCGCCGTCATTGCCAAGGATCGCTGCCGCGACCTCGGGCGAGGACCAGATCGCGGTGTGAAATGGCTCTGACGGATCGCCGCGGCTTATGGTCGGACGAGCCAGGTAGATGTGGCACAGCTTTTCGGCCCATCGGTCATATTCCGGCATGTAGGTGAACCGGCGGAACGCGCCCAGCCGACGCGGCCGCGCGATTCGCCAGCCGGTCTCCTCGAATACTTCGCGGTGAAGCGCCTGAATCGGCGATTCGCCGGCATCGATGCCGCCGCCGGGCAATTGTACTTCGGAATGCGGTTCGGATTGGTGGGTCAGTAGCAATTTGCCGTCGCGGATCAGCACCGCATAGGCGCCGGGGCGCAGTTGGTAGCGGCGGTCGATCCTGACCGCTTCGCCGAATCGCCGGATCATTTTACGCCGCCTGTCCTTGGTCTGCCAGTTGAAGGGCCCATATAGACGCGGTATGCCAAGCCTTGGCTACCAAGGAAACCCCCAAGGAACTCCCATGTCGCTCGGATCGCAAATCGCCTGGGACGATACCGTCCTGCCCTTCCAACTGGACCGTTCGGACATCCGTGGCCGCGTCGCGCGGCTGGACGGCGTATTGGACAACGTGCTGGCCCAGCACGATTATCCCCCCGCGATCGAGGCGCTGGTTGCAGAGGCGACGCTGCTGACCGCGCTGATCGGCCAAACCCTCACACTGCGCTGGAAGCTGTCGCTTCAGGTCCGCGGCAACGGCCCTGCCCGGCTGATTGCGACGGATTACTATGGCCCGACGGAATCGGGTGAACCGGCCCGGGTGCGGGCCTATGCGCATTACGACGTTGATGCGGTGGACCCGACCGGGGCGCCATTTCCGCAGATTGGCGACGGTTACCTTGCGATCATGATCGATCAGGGCGAGGGGACCGTGCCCTATCAGGGGATCACCCCGATTGCCGGGGCATCGCTGTCGAACTGCGCCGAAACCTACTTTGCCCAGTCCGAACAATTGCCAACCCGCTTCGCGCTGTCGTTCGGCAAATCGCGGATCCCTGGCAGTTCTGAAACCTGGCGGGCCGGCGGCGTGATGCTGCAAGCCATGCCCAAGGCGTCGCCCTTCGCGGCGACAGAGGGCGGCACAGGTGAAGGCGGCCTGTTGAACGCCGAGGATATCATCTCGGGCGAAGAGGGCGAGAACTGGACACGCGCCAACACGCTTCTGGACACGGTCGAGGATATCGAGCTTGTCGGCCCGACGGTGCAGCCGACCGAGCTTCTGGTGCGGCTGTTTCACGAGGAAGGCCCCCGCGTCTTTGATCCTCAGCCTGTCACCTTCGGGTGTAGTTGTTCTGCCGACCGGGTGCGGCAAAGCCTGTCGATCTATTCGGCCGATGACATCGCCGGCATGACGACGGACGACGGCATCGTCACCGCGGACTGTCAATTTTGCGGCGCCCATTACGAATTTGAACCCGGCACGTTGGGGATCGAAGCCAAGGCAGGGCCCGGTGACGCCGACTGATCCCTTCGCACCGGTTTGTCGGGCGCTTGCGATGTCAAGCGGCCCGTCGTCGGATTTCGATCTCAATGCCGACGTCGCGCTGCCCGCCAACCGCAAGCTGCGCGATGCCGGCGTGCTGATCGCGCTACAGGCGACGGCGTCAGGCTTGCGGCTGATCCTGACCAAGCGGAACTCCGCGCTCAAGCACCATCCCGGCCAGATCGCCCTTCCCGGTGGCAAGGTCGATCCCGGCGATGACGGACCCATCGGGGCTGCCCTGCGCGAATCGCATGAAGAGATCGGCCTCGAGCCCGCGAATGTTGAAGTGTTGGGCGCCCTGCCGCCACATGAAACTGTCACCGGGTTCAACGTGACCCCGGTGCTTGGCCGGGTGCTAGCGGACTTCACGCATGTGCCGGAAGCGAACGAGGTGGACGAGGTCTTTACCGTCCCCTTCGCTCACGTCGCCGATCCGGCGAACTACCAGATCCAGTCGCGGCTGTGGCGCGGCACGGAACGGCGCTATTTCGTGGTACCGTATGGCCCCTACTACATATGGGGCGCGACGGCGCGGATATTGCGAGCACTGGCCGAGCGGATGGACGAGCGATGAAGATCACCGGCGGGTGGCTGGATCGCGAAGGCACCAAAACCCTTATGCAGACACTGCAGAACGCCGGATATCAGGTATTTTTCGTCGGTGGTTGCGTGCGCAACGCGCTGTTGGGTGTGCCGGTGGCCGATGTCGATCTCGCGACCGACGCAACCCCGTCCGAAGTGATCGCGCTGGCCAAAGCGGCAAAGCTGAAACCGGTGCCGACCGGGATCGAGCATGGCACCGTCACTGTTATCGCGGGCGGAATTCCGCATGAGGTGACCACCTTCCGCAAGGATGTGAAGACCGACGGCCGCCGAGCCATCGTCAGCTTTGCCACCGATGTGAACGATGATGCGCATCGCCGCGATTTTACGATGAACGCGCTTTATGCCCGCGCAGATGGAGAAGTGATCGATCCGCTCGGTGGGCTGGCCGATTTGCAGGCGCGGCGGGTGCGGTTCATCGACGACGCAAATGCGCGGATTCGCGAGGATTATCTGCGGATCTTGCGGTTCTTCCGGTTCCACGCCTTCTACGGCGATCCGGGCGGTGGCATGGACCGCGAGGCATTGGCCGCCATCGCCGCGAACCTCGACGGGTTCGACCAACTGTCGCGAGAGCGTGTCACCGCGGAACTGCTGAAACTACTTTCCGCCCCTGATCCTGCCCCTGCCGTCGCTGCGATGGCCCAGACCGGGGTTCTGTCGTGCATCCTTCCGGGCGCCGACCCGCGCCTGCTGGCACCGCTTGTGCATCTGGAAAATGGCTACCAGCCCGACCCGATCCGCCGTCTCGCAGTCCTGGGCGGTGAGAGTGAGAAAACCCTGCGCCTGTCGAATGCCGATCAGCGAGATCTAACGCTCTACCGGCAGGAAATAGGCTCTGAAAAGGCAATTTCAGAGCTTGGCTATCGTTTTGGCGCAGATGTGGCTGTGTCGATCTCGCTGCTCCGCGCGGCAAATTTTGAAACCGCCCCACCTGCAGACGCAAACGAACAGGCGCACCATGGGGCAGCAGCGGTGCTTCCCGTCAAGGCCGCCGACCTGATGCCGGACTTGCAGGGTCCAGCGCTGGGCGCGAAGCTGAAAGCGATCGAGGCGCGATGGATCGCCTCGAACTTCACGCTCAGCCGAGATGAATTGCTGTCCTAGACAAATCCCGCCCCGGCCAATTTCCAGGATTGTTTTTGTGCGGCCATTGCGTAAACTGCGCGCATGGTTAGCAACATTCGGACATATCAGGGTGGCAACGTCGTTCGTGGCGCGATCCCAACGCCTTTCACGGGCGGAGTCCGTCTGCCGTATCGCGTGTCTTTGCCACGCTTTCCAGTCGGTTTCACCTATACCGCCTGAAGACTGCCCCGACCTAACCCTTTATTTCTAAATCGTTAAATTTGAAGGTGAACGGCATGTACCGGCTGTTTGAAAACCTCGTCGATCCGTTTCAGGACCACGAGTCGACGACCCCGCCGAAAACCCTTTGGGCCTATGTGATGACCCAGATGCAACCGTTCCGGCGGCTCATTCCGTGGATGGCGCTGACCGGACTTCTGGTCGCCCTGTTCGAGGCCTGGATGATCTATTATGCCGGTCGACTGATCGACATCATGACAAACGCAGGCCCCGCTGCCTTCTGGACATCGCATGCGGCAGAGTTGATCGGCGTCGCCGCTCTGGTCATGTTCCTGCGTCCCGCGCTGATCTTCGCCAACCACCTGTTCCTGGAACAGACGCTTGCGGGCAACCTTCAGGAACAAGTCCGCTGGCGTGCGCACCGGCACCTGCTGGGGCAGTCGATGAGCTTCTTTCAGAACGACTTTGCCGGGCGGTTGTCGAACCGGGTGATGCAGATGGGTCCGGCGATTGAAGACGCGACCTACATGATGTTCGAAGGCATCTGGTATTCGATCATCTACATTCTCGGCGCGCTTCTGGTGCTGGGCGAAATTGACTGGCGCATCTCGATCCCGCTGTTGGTGTGGCTCGCGGCCTATCTTGCCTACACCCGCTGGACCGCCGTTCGCGTGGCCTCGGCATCCGAGAAATGGTCGGATGCGCGGTCAATGGTGACAGGCCGCGTTGTGGACGCTTATGCCAATATAGAGACTGTTAAACTGTTCTCGGACGGCCCCGCCGAAGAGGCCTACGTGCTCTCTGCGATGCGCCGTCTGCGGCTGCGGTTCCAGCGGTTTCTGCGGATCATGACGGAACTGTCGCTGGGCCTGAACCTGATCAACGGCATTCTTTTCGTCGGCGTCAACGGCGCGGCGGTTTATTACTGGATTCACGGTCAGGTGACGGTGGGCGAGGTCGCCGCCGTGTCCGCCCTCACCGTTCGGCTCAACGGGATGAGCGGTTGGATCCTCTGGGTCACGATCCGGCTCTTTGAACATGCCGGCGTGATCCGCGAGGGGCTGCGGTCCATCGCGGTGCCGCATGCGGTGGTGGACTGGTCCGACGACGACCTGTCGATTGGCAATGGTCGGGTCGAGTTTTGCCATCTGACCCATCACTACGGCAGGGAAAAGGGCGGGCTGAACGACATCAACCTGGTGATCGAGCCGGGCGAAAAGGTCGGACTGATCGGCCGGTCAGGCGCGGGCAAATCCTCGCTTGTGAACCTGCTCTTGCGCTTCCGCGATGCCGAACAGGGCGAGATCCTGATTGACGACCAGAACATTGCCGGGGTGACTCAGGCCAGCTT
>JBBKVT010000040.1:0-3472 GCA_037968535.1 Paracoccaceae bacterium | reverse complement strand
GGCCATGGCCTCGGGTAGCTCGATGCAGCGCAGGAAGTTGGCCAGATTGTAGGCAAGCGCATGCAGTTGCAGCCGCACCTCGTTGTCGCGGAACCGCTTGCAGGACAGCCGCGTCCAGCAGAAGGCGTATTTGCCTTCCTTGATGTGCTGCTCCGCGGTGCCGCGCTGGTTATAGAACCGCACCACCCAATCCGGCTCCAGAGGTGGTTCGGTTTGTCTGAACAGGTTCCGGGCGTTTCTTAAGTGGATTTCCGCCTTGGTTACGCTGCTGCCGATACCGGCATCAGCGGGTTGAAGTAAGCCTGATCAGGGGTTTTCCCGTCAAGCGATGAATGTGGGCGGCGCCCGTTGTAGAAACCGACGTAACGCCCAATCGATGCGCGTGCCTCCGGGACGTTGGCATAGGCGTGCAGGTAGACCTCCTCATACTTGATCGTTCGCCAGAGCCGTTCGATGAAGACGTTGTCGCGCCAGGCGCCCTTGCCGTCCATGCTGATCTTGATCTCCCGGCTTGCCAGCACCTTGATGAAATCGCTGGAGGTGAACTGGCTGCCTTGATCGGTGTTGAAGATTTCCGGTTTGCCGTGGCGGGCCAAAGCTTCCTCTACTGCTTCTATGCAGAAGTCCGCCTCCAGCGTGATCGACACCCGCCAGGACAGCACCCGACGCGTGAACCAATCCAGCACGGCGGCCAGATAGATGAAGCCACGGGCCATCGGGATGTAAGTGATATCCATCGCCCAGACCTGATTGGGTCGCGTCACGGGCAGCTTTCGCAGCAGATAGGGGTATATTTTGTGCCCGGGCGCCGGTTTCGAGGTGTTCGGCTTGCGATACAGCGCCTCAATGCCCATGGTTTCATCAGCGTGGCGACGTGCAGCCGTCCCGCCGAGACCCCCTCCTGCACCAGCAGGCCCTGCAGCATCCGGCTGCCCGCAAAGGGGAATTCGGTGTGCAACTTGTCGATCCGGTGCATCAGTTTCAGATCGGCATCTGACACCGGGCGGTGCTGGTAGTAGACGCTGCCCTGGCTGATCCCCAGCAGAATGGCCTGTCGGCTGACGCTTAACTTCGCGATCCGGTCGATCATCTTCTTGCGCTCGGCAACAGGCCCGCTTTGCCGAGCGCGCCGGACAAAAAATCGTTCTCCAGCGCCAACTCCCCAATCTTCGCATGCAGCGTCTTCACGTCGATCGCAGGTTCTGGTTCGGCTTTCGCCGCATCGCCAAAAACACCCGTCGCGCCTTCCAGCAGTTGGTCGCGCCATTGCTTGATCTGGTTCGGATGAACGTCGAAATCCTGGGCCAGCTCGATCAGGGTCTTCTCACCCTTGATCGCAGCGACAGCCACTTTCGCCTTGAATGCCGGGCTATGGTTCCGGCGCGGTCGTCTCGTCATGGTTATCTCCTCGCTCGCAGCATCATGCTGCCGTTGCGCGGAAAATCCACCTATCCCAACTGTTCAGTTTTCCCGAACCACCTCTCTGGGCCCAAAGGCAGCTGATCTGCACTATCCCGAGAGGGATAACGGCGCCTTCACATAGAAGCACCAGATGGTGGAACAACTGATCTTGCCCTTGGGAAACTTGTCAGGTGCTGACCTCGATGAGTTCAATCGGCAATGAGTTCATCACCTCAGGACCTTTGTCCGTAATCAGAATCTGGTTTTCGATGATGAACCCTCCCAGGCCATTGATGTACCATGGACACTCGAAGGCCAGAACCATTCCTGGCTCAATCAAAACGCCAGAGTCTGCTGAAATGAAGGGCCACTCCTCACTGCCCAACCCTGCTCCCAGGCCATGACCGAAGTGCCCGCGGCTATAGCCGGGAAATCCCGACGAGCGAATCGCGGCAAGCGTCGCGCGATGCACTTCGCGCAGAGGGATGCCGGGGAGAAGCAAGTCTGACCCGGCAACGAACCCCTTCATAAGCGCCGCATATAGGCGTGCCTGTTGCGACGTTGGGGTACCCAGCACAAAGGTCCTGCCGGTATCGGAGGTATACCCCTCTACAAGGCAGCCGACATCTACCTTTATGAGGTCACCACGCATTGCGCTTGCATTGCCGCCCCAAGGGTCCGGTCCGACAGAAATGTATTCCCAGGACCCATCTATCTTATAATCGTCCGGATTGTATTCCAGAGCCTTGGTCCAAGCATGCGCCAACTCATTGCGTTTGACCCCTTCTGAGATCGCATCTTTGACGGCCAGAATACCGCTTTCGGCCATTGTGACTGCCTGCCGCAGGAAGTTAATCTCCGCCGGTGATTTCACCATCTTCAGTCGCGCGACCAGTTCGCTCGCATCGACCACTTTGAAACCGACCAAAGCTGATTGGAGATCTGGATAGTTCCTGGCGGATACCGCATTGGTCTCGATGCCGATGCGACCTGCGGACAGGCCGCGATCCCTCAATGCTTCAAAAAGGTGCTGAAAGCAGATCTTCGGGTCAAAGGTCGTGGGGCGCGCAAAGCCGCTTTCACGCCCCTCTGCTCTCCAAGCCGCCGCGACCATCTCCTCGACGCCCAAAACCGGATCTGCGCCGCCAAAGTTGGTGGTTTCGACCCAGATCGGGCTCTGCCGGACGTCGGCGATGTGGCTTTGGCGTCGGAAGCTCTCTGCGAAGAGGTCACTCACGACTGCCATTTCAGACAATTTGGCATCCGCAGGGACAAGAACCGCGACTGCTCCAGCCTCGCGCCACATCGTTGCGACGCCAGCGGGCACGCTGGTCGCGTATAGAAAGCTCTCGGGCGAAAGCAGTACGAGGGCGTCAATGCCCATGTCATCCATAAGTGCCTCGGCACGACGACGATCAAGATGGGCCATTGCAAGTTCCTCTCGCCGTTTCCTCAAATCTGGGCATTGCCTCAACAAGCGCACAATAAATTTGAAAAGACAGAGGTTTATCTGAGCCTGTCTACATGGGAAGCCTGATCGCAGCAATCGACAGGTAAATGGATAGGCTCCACCGGTATAGCCTCGGGGCACCCCACGCCATCGACGGCTCCATGTAGGTCAAGGACCAAGCCACTCGCGGTTCAGGGCCAAAGGCGAACCTTTTTGATCCCAATTGGATGCACGTTAAACTATCTCTCAACAGCTACGAAGTTCGAAGAACGTGTTGCAGCCGGCGCGGTCAAGTTATGCAGCACCGCCAATGCCGGGGGCCGCCACAAACCCGGTAAACACTGCAAACCCGGGGCCACCCCACCAACGAGCCATGTTCAACCAAGGCGACCTAAAGCCCCGCGTCTCGCACTATCGGACGGGCGGGTAAGAGACTGGTACATTTATTGGCGGTTTGCCAACAGCCTCTCTCGGTTCAGAGTATAGATTCCAGTTGCAACGATGATCAGCGCACCAACCCAGGTCCAAAGATCAGGCAATTGATCGAACACCACCCAGCCATAGAAAGTCCCCCAGATCAGCAGGCTGTAATGAACCGGCGCAAGCACCACTGCTTGAGCC
>JBBKVT010000039.1:0-3219 GCA_037968535.1 Paracoccaceae bacterium | reverse complement strand
CTTATGGACAAGCACGATACTGGGCGCCGATCACATTACCTTACCGTCCAGTTCTCCATCTACGACGCGCCGGCCGCGGATGAATTGGTTGTGGCCCTGGGTGCTGCGACGGGCGGACGCCCACATCACCGCATCGGTGACAGATACTCCGATCTTGCAGCTCTTGGCCACGACATTCACGATCCTGCGGGGGTCAAGAAATAAGAGTGTTAGTTTGAGTGCAGACCAAGTGGAAGCTACACCTGCTTCAAATTTTGAGGGGTTCACAAGTCTGCCCGCTCCGGGTCCCTCCTGAGAGATACGTGGCGTCAGGGCCGTAGAGCCCAGTATTCAACAATTTTGCACAGACCCAATTAGAGCAGCTGTGCCAAGTTGGCACAGAAGGCTGCTAACGGCACCCACCCCACAATTGGTGGAGAGAATTTATGGCCTGGCCAGACGGTACGACTTTGCGAATGAGCACGGGCACTACAGCCTCGGCAGGTCCCGGAATCTTGCCGCCGGGGCCTCCCTCTGCCTATTGTAGTTCTTATTCATCGAAGGATGACATCTGGGCTGTGTTTGATGAAGATTCTTACTGCGACGTTGACCTTCCCGCAAACTCCCTCAGCACCGCCTCCATCGCTGGCAGCAACTGCCGACGCAACTTGCTATCTCTCACCCCTACCTCGGATGGTCGCTGACCCGAACCAACTGCTTTCCGAAATTACGCCCCGAGAGGAGATAGAGAAAGGCATCTGGCGCATTCTCGAGACCGTCGATAATGGTCTCGCGGTATTTCAACTTGCCGGCGCGCACCAAAGGCGCAACTTCGATCTGTCGCATGCCCTGCTCCCGCTGCTGGATGCACGAGCCGTGCTTTACCAGACCTATCGAGAGTTGGACCGGCCGATAAAACGGGCCGCCAGCCGTGATGAATTATGCCTGCGCTTCATGGCGATCCCCGGCTAGGGGCCAATCGCAGCATTGACGTTCAGTGCGGCAGTAGATGATGCGAAACGCTTCACCAGCTCACGAACGGTGGCCGCTCACTTTGGACTGACGCCCCGACGATACAACTCAGGTGAGATGGACAACCCCGGTCGCATCTCGAAAGCAGGTGACCCAGACGTTCGCGCTGCGCTCTACGCCGCCGCGAACGCGATGATGATGCGATCGGTCGCTGGGTCGGAGATCAAAAGTTGGGGCCTCCGGCTGATGCGACAAAAGTCCCGCCGTCGCGATGTTGTCGCCGTCGCCCAAAAACTTGCCGTCATCATGCGTCGCATGTGGGCCGACGGCACCGCGTTCCGTCAAAGACCGTGGAAGTTGCCATATGAACTGATCAACGCCTTCAACATCAATGACGGGATCGTCCTCTCCGGACGAGGTCTATGGATGACGCAGAAAACGGCTGCTGCGCCACGAGAAGCGCTAGACTAAGCAGGGCGCTCCACAACCAATCCGACACATGCGTGCAGCGGTCCAACCGAACCGGACCAACAATGACTGCGAAGAGAAGCTTGACCCGGATGAGAGTCAAGATCCCCGCAAGACGGAGATGCGAAAACGATGAAACGAACTTGACCCAAACGCCCGATTAGAGAAGCTGCCGTTAGGACGAAGTCACCGAATGTCTGGTTCTCAAAATTGGACGAGAATAGCGCACTCGGCCGGTCTTCCGGTCTGATGCTCGGCGGGCAGCTTCTCTACATCCTTCTCACTCAAATTCATGTTGGAGGGCATGCCAACGATCACAGCTCTATATTCGTCGACTACGCCGGGAGTGGCAGCTGGACTCTGGTTCATCTTGGACAGTTTCTGAGTATGGCGATCCTTCTAGCCGGCATGATTGTTTTTCACGTCGTTCTTGAAGGCGCAGATTCCCGCACTCGTCTGATCACTCGGCTTGGCGCACTTTCGGCCGCCATCGCGATCGCACTCTACGGCGTTCTGCAGGCCGTCGATGGGGTCGCCCTCAAGCATTCAATCACGGCGTGGGTCAACGCCCCGGTTAAAGTGAAGGATGCGCGGTTTGCAGCCGCGGAGACCGTCAGGTGGCTCGAGTGGGGAACCAGGAGTTATCACGATTTCGCTTTTTCCCTGGCGCTGATACTTTTCGCGTCTGCCGCGCTTATGGCGAGGACGCTGCCGAAGTTTCTAGCATTCCTGATCGCTCTTTCCGCTCTTGATTTTGCGTTGCAAGGCTGGATAAGCGGGACGTCGGGCTTCACGACCCTTCACTCGGCGGCCATCGTCGTCGGGTGGAGCCTCAATCTGGCGTGGATGATCTGGCTGGCCATCCATGCGACTCGATCGAGCTATTCGGGGCATGCGAAAGGCCCTCGCGAAATTCCGACCGTATCCACTGGCTGCTAACGGTAGCATCCCGGTTTCGGTCGGATCGTATCAGACCAGCCACTTCATCAACTGGGAGCCTATTCTTCGCTCAAAATGGATTGCTCCCCTTCCGAGGACGTCAATGCTGCCCTTCATGTTCAAACCCCTGATGATGTTTCTTCCCCGGGGCTTCTCGCCGCTCCACCCAACCTCAATTCGTCCTTCGCGTCTTAGTATTCCGGAAGGCAGTCCCATGTCCGAACCATACCAACTCGAGCTCATCCGATCCTATGCGAGTGCTGGATTCACTGCTGTCGTCACAATCAACTCGGGTGCATTGATCGCCGGGTTGAGTCAGGTCAAAAACCTGGATTTCGTGCCCCCTGCTGCGATCGCCGCGGCACTCCTCATTTGGGCTTTGGGGGTAACGACTGGTGTTGCCACTTGGAGTGCGGTGTTTCGCGGCGTGGTCGCCCAAGCGGAGGCAGAGCGGGAGCTCCAGCTGCGATGGAGACGCATTGCCAGTGGGCTGTTTCATGTCTCCCTGATAATGTTCCTGCTGGGTTTCCTAGTGGTCGGTTCATCAGTGCTGATTTAGGGGGCAGCTGCGAAACTTTCATTTTGTAACTCGTACCCTTTCTTTCTGTGCCTGAAGGGGCGCCCCTGCTGCACCTCAGACGGACGGCAGCACTAACTCCAGAGGTCGGCTATCAATCGCTTTGCTGAAGTGGGCTCGGAGCTGCCTTGCGGCCTCGCAGCGACAGTGCCTCTGTGAGGCGGCTTGGATGCGTCACGGCCCACAACTGCCGTTGGAGCCGATGGTCGGTGCCGCAGTGCAGCTTTCGCAATACTGCCTTTCATGCTCCGCGCAGCAATTCCACCATGTCAATGACTGGGTGG
>JBBKVT010000038.1:0-7304 GCA_037968535.1 Paracoccaceae bacterium | reverse complement strand
TACCCGGCGAAGCGACGCTCGCAACGCTTGAAGCGATCTGGCGGGGCAGGGGCGCGGTGCGCCTGGACGCCAGCGCAACGCCGCGGATCGAGGCGGCGGCACAACTGGTGGCACAGGCGGCGGCCGGAGATAAGGCGGTTTACGGGGTCAATACCGGTTTCGGCAAACTTGCTTCTGTCAAGATCGCGGCAAAAGATACCGCCCGGCTGCAACGCAACCTGATCCTGTCGCACTGCTGTGGGGTGGGAACGCCGCTTGATCCTGCGACGACCCGGTTGATGATGGCACTGAAACTTCTTAGCCTTGGGCGCGGCGCATCTGGCGTGGCGATAAAGACGGTCGCGCTGATCGAGGCGATGTTGGCCGCGGATGTCACACCGGTGATCCCGGATCAGGGGTCGGTCGGCGCATCTGGCGATCTCGCGCCGCTCGCACATATGGCGGCAGCGATGCTGGGCGAGGGCCGCGCGATGTTTGCGGGCGAAGAACTGCCTGCGGCAGAGGCCCTCAAGCGCGGTGGTCTCGCGCCCATCGTCCTTGGCCCGAAGGAAGGTCTGGCGCTCATCAACGGCACCCAGTTTTCAACTGCCTGCGCGCTTGTCGGGCTGTTTCACGCCTGGACAAATGCGCGGGCTGCCATTGTGACGGCGGCGCTTTCGACCGATGCGATCATGGGATCGACCGCGCCGCTCACTCTCGCGATCCACACACTGCGCGGCCACAAGGGCCAGATCGACGTCGCCCGTGCGCAGACCGCGCTGATGGCGGGCAGCGAAATCCGTGAGAGCCACCGCGAGGGGGACGCACGCGTGCAGGATCCCTATTGCATCCGCTGCCAGCCGCAGGTCACCGGTGCCGCCATTGATCTGCTGCGCTTTGCCGGACGCACGCTTGAAGTCGAGGCCAATGCCGTCACCGACAATCCGCTAGTGCTGGTCGAAGAAGGTCTGATCGTCTCGGGCGGTAACTTCCATGCCGAACCGGTGGCTTTTGCCGCCGATCAGATCGCGCTCGCAATAGCCGAAATCGGCGCCATCGCGCAGCGCCGCGTCGCGCTGCTGGTCGATCCGACGCTGTCTTTCGACCTGCCTCCATTCCTGACCCCGGATCCGGGGTTGAATTCCGGGATGATGATCGCCGAGGTGACAACGGCGGCACTGATGAGCGAGAACAAGCACCTTGCCCATGCCTGTTCGACCGACTCGACGCCGACGTCGGCCAATCAGGAAGACCACGTCAGCATGGCAGCCCATGCCGCACGACGGCTCTACCGAATGAACGCAAACCTGAACGTGATCCTCGGCGTCGAGGCGATGTGCGCGGCGCAAGGCATTGAATTCCGAGCACCTCTTATGACCAGTGCCCTCTTGCAGAGCGTCGTCGCGCGGCTTCGCGTCGAGGTGGCGAGCCTGACTCAGGATCGCTACATGGCCGACGACATCCACGTTGCGGCAAGGATCATCGGCGACGGACAACTGGCCGAAGGGCTCGACCTGCCGGGTCTGGCCGGATGACCTTCGTCGAGGTCATGCAGGGCAACGGCCCCGTGGTGCTGGGGTTGCCGCATACCGGCACATGGCTGCCCGACGCCATCCGAACCCGGTTGAACGAGCGGGGACGGATGCTTGCCGATACTGACTGGCATGTCGAGCGGCTGTACGACGGCCTGTTGCCCGGCGCGACAGCTGTGCGCGCGACCTTCAACCGTTACGTGATCGACGCCAACCGCTCGCCAAAGGACGAAAGCCTTTATCCAGGGCAGAACACGACCGGTCTCGTGCCTCTGACCGATTTTGACGGTGAGCCTATCTGGACCGACGCGCCTGACGCCGCAGAGATCGCCGCCAGAACGGCGGAGTTTCACGCGCCCTACCACGCGGCACTGGCAGCGGAACTGGATCGGGTCCGAACGCGACACGGGGTGGCGATCCTCTATGACTGCCACTCGATCCGTTCGCATATCCCGTTCCTCTTCGATGGCACATTGCCCGACTTCAACATCGGCACCGCCAACGGTGCCAGCTGCGACACACGGATCGAAGCTGCAACCCGCGCGATATGCGAGGCGACGGGCCGGACGACTGTGACCAACGGTCGCTTCAAGGGCGGATGGACGACGCGGCACTACGGTCAACCCGAACGGGGAATTCACGCGATTCAGATGGAACTCGCGCAATCGACGCATCTGGCGACCGAAACTCTGCCTTTCGCCTATGACGAAGCCAAAGCTGCGCAGTTGCGTCCGGTCCTTGCCAGCGTCCTCGCGCGGCTCGCCGCTTTGGCGGCAGAGGTCCGGCGGTGAAAACGTTTGAGATCCAGAGGTCGACGCATTCGACGACGGTCTCGCCGGTCTGCAGCTACAATGAACAGGGCCTCGTTCACATCGTCGGCTGGACACATGAGGGCTGTTTAGGAATTCGGCGCAACCTGAACGCAGGCTTTCGACGGGCCTGACCGGAGAACAACATGACCAATCCCCGCCACAATCTTCGTGACGTCTATCCCGCGACCGGGACGGAAATCAGCGCAAAAAGCTGGCTGACTGAGGCCCCGATGCGAATGCTGATGAACAACCTGCACCCCGACGTGGCCGAAAACCCGCACGAACTGGTGGTTTATGGCGGCATCGGGCGGGCTGCGCGGACCTGGGAGGATTTTGACCGGATCGTCGCCGAGCTGAAGGTGCTGGAAGAAGATGAGACGTTGCTGGTGCAATCGGGCAAACCGGTCGGCGTGTTCCGCACCCACAAAGACGCGCCGCGCGTGCTGATCGCGAACTCCAATCTCGTGCCGCATTGGGCAACTTGGGATCATTTCAACGAACTCGATAAGATGGGTCTGATGATGTACGGCCAGATGACGGCCGGATCGTGGATTTACATTGGAACCCAAGGGATTGTGCAGGGAACCTACGAAACTTTCGCCGAAGCCGGACGCCAGCACTACGGCGGCAACCTGACCGGAAAATGGATCCTCACCGCCGGACTTGGTGGCATGGGCGGGGCGCAGCCTTTGGCCGCCGTCATGGCCGGGGCATGCTGCCTTGCCGTCGAATGCGACGAGACTCGCGCCGATTTCCGCATCCGCACCCGCTATTGCGATGCCAAGGCGCATTCTCTTGACGAGGCGTTGGCGATGATTTCCGACTGGACCGGAAAAGGCGAGGCGAAGTCGGTGGCGCTGATCGGGAATGCGGCGGATGTGTTCCCCGAAATGGTGATCCGCATGAAGGCAGGCGACCTGCGCCCTGACATGGTTACCGACCAGACAAGTGCTCATGATCCGATCCACGGCTATTTGCCGCAGGGCTGGACCGTGGCCGAATGGCGTGCCCGACAAGAGACTGATCCGAAGGCGGTCGAGAAGGCCGCCCGCGCCTCGATGAAAACCCAAGTGGCCGCGATGGTCGACTTCTGGAACGCTGGTGTGCCGACGCTCGATTACGGCAACAACATCCGGCAGGTCGCCAAGGACGAGGGATTGGAAAACGCCTTTGCGTTCCCCGGCTTCGTTCCTGCCTACATCCGACCCCTGTTTTGTAAAGGGATAGGGCCGTTCCGCTGGTGCGCGCTGTCTGGCGATCCTGAAGATATCTACAAGACAGACGCCAAGATGAAACAGCTTTTTCCAGGCAACGCCCATCTGCACAACTGGCTCGACATGGCACGCGAGCGCATTGCGTTTCAGGGCCTGCCCGCGCGCATTTGCTGGATCGGACTGGGCGATCGACACCGGGCCGGACTGGCCTTCAACGAGATGGTGCGCACCGGCGAATTGAAGGCCCCCGTCGTGATCGGGCGCGATCATCTGGACAGCGGGTCAGTGGCCAGCCCCAACCGAGAGACCGAGGCGATGAAGGACGGATCAGACGCCGTGTCAGACTGGCCGCTGCTGAACGCGCTGCTGAACTGCGCGTCGGGTGCAACCTGGGTGTCACTGCATCATGGCGGCGGCGTCGGCATGGGCTTTTCCCAGCACTCGGGCATGGTGATCTGCTGCGACGGCACCGAAGATGCCGACCGGCGGATTGGCAACGTGCTGTGGAACGATCCTGCGACCGGCGTAATGCGCCATGCCGACGCCGGATATGAGATCGCCATCGACTGCGCCAGGGAACACGGGCTGAACCTTCCCGGCATCCTGAAGTGACACTGCGGCTCGTTCGCTGGGGCACTGCACGTGCGATGCCGTGGAAAAACGGCGGCGGCGTGACGCACGAGATTGCTATCCACCCCGACGGCGCGGGGACCGACGAGTTCGACTGGCGGATCAGCATCGCCGAGGTTGCGACTGACGGGCCGTTCTCTTGCTTTGCCGGCATCGACCGAACACTTTGCTTGTTGGACGGTGCCGGGATCGTGCTGCATTTTGCCGGCGGACCGAAGTCGCTGATCGATGGCGCCGCAAATCCCGTCGTGTTTCCGGGCGAGGCAGACGTGACAGGCAGATTGCGCGACGGCAAGATCCTCGACCTCAACGTCATGACCCGGCGCGGCGTCGCGACGCACCGCGTCTTGCGGATCGCGATTGAAGGGCGCATGGCGATTGCGGGAGAAACCACGACAGTCGTGGTCTGCCGCGACGGTAGGCTGCAGGTATCGGGCACGGAACTTGTGCTGACTGCAAAAGACTGCTTGCTGATGCGATCCGAAGAGGTGACGCTGGACGGACGCGGAACCGTTTTTCTCGTGACGATTGCCTCGGTCGTCTGACCGCATTTAAGTTTGGACGTGCGCGAAACGGAATGAAATTCAGCGTCCTCGATGTAATTGTCGAGCGACGCGCCCAAGGCGATCAGGTCGGGCGCTTCGACCTATGTCCGGCACGCCGCTCCAGCACGCCCGATTCGAGGATGATCTCCGAAACCTGATGCTCGCGTCGATAAGCCATCACATGCACCCCTGAGACGCCGGTGATTTCGCGGATTTGCTGGATCAGCTCGATGCAGATCTTCTTGCCTTCCGCACCCGGCTTTTCGGCTTTTTCCATTCGCTCAATCAAAGCGTCGGGCACATGGATCCCCGGCACGTTTGCGCGCATCCAGCGTGCCGCCTTCGCCGAAGCCAAAGGGCCGACGCCGGCGAGGATGTAGACCTTTTTGTCAATCCCGAGATCGCGGACCCGGGCCATGAATTTCTCGAACAGGGGGATGTCGTAGATGTAGTTGGTCTGGATGAACTCCGCGCCGGCTTCGACCTTCTTGGCAAGCCGTTCTGGCCGCCATTCATAGGGCGGGATGCAGGGATTTTCCGCAGCGCCAAGAAACATCTGCGGTGGCCGCGTGATCTTTCGCCCCGACAGGAACATTCCTTGATCGCGCATCGTGCGGATCGTCCTGAGAAGCGTCAGCGAATCGAAGTCGAAAACCGGCTTGGCGCCGGGCTGATCGCCAACGCCAACGCCGTCGCCCGTCAGGCAAAGAACGTTCGTCACACCCATCGCCGCCGCCCCTAGAACATCACCCTGGATCGCGATCCGGTTCCGGTCCCGGCAGGATATCTGGTAAACGGTGGAATAGCCTGCCCGGGTCAGAAGCGCGCTGATCCCGATCGAGGACATGTGGCAATTCGCGCCCGAGGCATCGGTTGCATTGATCGCGTCGGCGACCTCGCCCAGGGCTTGCGCGGCCTCGAACACATCCGCCGGATCGGCGCTGTCCGGCGGGTTGAGTTCGGCGGTTACCGCAAAGCGACCAGCGCGCAATACCCGCTCGAGTCGCGAATGCGAGACATGGCCTTCAGGGACCGGCGCATAGTCCGGCACCTGGTCGGAATAGTCGCCCGTCATGCTCATTTTTTGAAGGACTCCCGGTTGACCGCGCTCGGCGGCTCGGCCGCCAATGGCGCTGCGGCGGGTTCGATCGCGCGCGCCTCGGGGAAAGCCTCTGCCATTGCAGTGCGGGCCGCCTCGCGGGCTTCGCGCAACTTTGCCGCCTTTTCCCGGCTGACCCGAAGCCAGGACGACGAGCCCTTGAGACTGCGGTCGACCGGCGGCAAGACCTCGTGGATTTTCGCGCCGCCCTGCATCCTGGTAGATCCGTCCCAGGCCAGCACCCAGACGCACTTCATCGTCGGCTTGACCTCGCAGTAGTTGCCTTCCCGCACCCCGCCGCAGGGGCCGTTTCGAAGTTCCTTCGGACAGTTCATTGGGCACGACATGCCGGTCGAGGACAACACGCATTGGCCACACATCTTGCAGTCGAACAGAATCGTTTTCACGCCCTGTTCCAGCAACGCGACCGGTCGCTCGACGCGGTCGTAGCCGATCTTGGCAAAAACCGGATCCAGCGCGACGATGACGCGCTCTACCCGTTGGTAGAGCCATTCAAACGCGCGTGCATGTTGGATTGCGAAAAGCCGAAGTCGATACATCGTCAGAGCCTACTATGTTATTCTGTTCATACCGAATTTTTTCTTATGTCGCCCAGTAAACCTCGAATTGATCTGAAAACCCATGGTATCGCATGATGCACTTTTGACAAAAAGTGCCCGACAACGCGGGCTGACCTCGGCTGGGTAGCAGGTGACTCGGAGGGAAGGCCGCGAAGGCGACTTCTGCCAGAAGTGCTCCGACGATCACCAGCATGGCAGCGGTCAACTTGGCATAGCCGCTCATCCGGCCAAGCACCGCAACTTCGTCTGGGCTCGTTCCGAAATATACTCGGCCCATGAACCGGGTAGAATAGGTGAGTAGCGGCGGCGGCCAGCACGCGGCCGAAATGACGAGCATCCTCGTTCAGATGTTGACCGTGCCACGTCCGGTGGTCAACTTCCGTTCATGTCTTCGAGTTCCCGTGCCGAGCGGCCGGCCGAAACCGAACAATTCAATAATCGTTCGTTTTCAGCCAATGCGCCGCTGCTGGGCGTCCACGGCACCTGCCCGGACCAACGCACGATTTTTTTTGAGACCTCCATCTGTCCGACGACGGCTCAAAAGCTGTTTGCACGACTTGAGCAATACCGCTTCGCATTCGCTCGTGGTCATGTCGACGAAGCGTAAGGCCCGTTGACCTGTGTCAAGGTGCCAAGATGCGATCCGGTTCAGCATCAACCAAAATGATGTCATGCCAGCTTCGTCCGCTCACGGGGCGGGTTGGCTTTGCATCCGGAGGATCAGGATCTGGGAAATCACGGCGCACCGCCGGAGACGACTGACCCTCACCTGCTGGGAAGGCTGGTGTGGGCGCTTGTGCTGGCGCTCGCTGTCTTCGCGCTCCTGTCGTCGCAGTTTCCGACCGGGTCATCCGCCCCAAAGGTTGTATCCTACAGCGAAATCAAGGACCTGATCCGAAAGGGCGACATTGC
>JBBKVT010000037.1:0-8075 GCA_037968535.1 Paracoccaceae bacterium | reverse complement strand
CGCTTTTGCAAGATCTGGTCCCCGGTTGCCCTCGTTTCTCTGGAGAACGAGCTCTGGGCGAACCGTTTGTCGGTCTGCAAGGCAAACCGCATCCCGGTCCTTGTCGCGGGCGGCAGGATGTCGGATCGCGCCTATTCCACCTGGTCGCGCCTCCCCGGACTTTCGCACTCGGTCATGTCCGCGATCAGCTACCTTGGGCCGCTTGACGACGCGGCAGCACGAATGTTCGGTAATTTGGGTCTTGATCAGTCTCGAATTGGTGCCCCACTGGTCTTGAAGTCCGCCGTTTCACTGGCCGAACCCGACCCTGGTGAACTCGCGTTGTTTCGTGCGCGATTCAACTTTGATCAAACCGTTCTGGCCGCCTCGACCCATCACGGCGAGGACGAGTTGATCCTGCGAGCCTTTGCAGAGGCACGGCGGCAGAATCCCGACCTTCGCCTGATCATCGCGCCCCGGCATCCCGAACGCGCTGCGGCCATCGGAAAACTTGTCTCGGGCATGAACCTCTCGTTCGAACAGCGGTCGCTCGCCCTGTCGAAGAGCGATGTGCCCTCGGTCTTGGTGGCCGATACGCTCGGCGAGATGCCGCTTTGGTACAGCGTTGCTGGGATCACGTTGATCGGCGGCACATGGGCCGGCAACGGGGGTCACACCCCGTTTGAGCCTGCGCAGTTCGGCAGTGCAATCGTCCATGGCCCAAGCACGGAAAACCACGCCAAATCCTTTCAGGCGCTGGACAAAGGCAATGGAGCGGTGCTTGCAACGGATGTAGCTTCGATCGCGCGGGCCATTCTTGATCTCTGCAATCCCGAACGGCGTTCCGTCGTCACATTGGCCGCTGACGTGGCACTTGCCCCTCTTCGTTCAGCGGGCGGAGCGATTTTGGACTTTGTGGAACAATTAGAGAGCTTGGCCGAACTCTGAGTTCTGTACTTGAAGAATTCGAAGTTCCCTTCCATTCTTTTTGAAGCGGGTTGACCAATAGGAACCGACACGGCCAAGGCATGACAGGATTGAAGCAGAACCCAATCATCTTGCCGGGTGCGGACAAGACCGCGCTTCGGACTCAGTTCGGCGCGGTCTGCTACCGCGTCCAAGGCGAGAAGATCCAAATCCTGCTCGTAAGCAGCAGAACGAGCAAACGCTGGATCGTTCCCAAGGGATGGCCGACAGACGGTTCGACGCCCGCCGAGGCCGCCCTACGCGAGGCCCGCGAGGAAGCGGGGGCGATTGGCAGGGTGACCGGGAACTGCATTGGAATCTACTCCTACGTCAAATCCCTAAATGGAGCGGCCGGGTTGCCCTGCGTCGTGGCGATCTATCCTGTGAAGGTGTCGCGACTCGAAAAATCCTATCGCGAGAAGGCACAGCGCAAACGGAAATGGGTCAGCCTGAAAAAGGCGATTGCGATGGTTGATAATCTGGAACTTGGTCAGATCCTCAGGGATTTTGATCCTCACAGTCTTTCCTGAAGCCACCCAACCGCCACCGCGTTATCTACGTCTTCAGAGAGCGACGAAAAAATCCAGAGTATCGGGGCGCTTGAAAGACCACGGCGCCGCGACCTAGACAGAACCGGATGACGCTTTACAGGAACCCGATCATGCAGAACAGGCAGACCGTCAGGGACTATATCCGCACTATCGTCGATTTTCCGCGCGAGGGCATCCTGTTCCGCGATGTGACGACGCTATTCGCTGACGCCCGCGGATTTAGGATGTGTGTCGATCAGCTGCTACATCCATATGCCGGGATGGAGATCGATAAAGTCGTGGGGCTGGAGGCGCGCGGGTTCATTCTGGGCGGCGCGATAGCGCATCAGCTGACCGTCGGTTTTGTTCCCGTTCGCAAGAAGGGAAAGTTACCAGGCCGCACGATCAGCCAAGACTACAAACTGGAATATGGCGAGGCAATCATGGAACTTCATGACGATGCCATCCTTCCGGACGAGAAAATCCTGTTGGTCGATGACCTCTTGGCAACCGGGGGCACCGCCGAGGCCGGGATCAAGCTGATCGAACGACTGGGTGGCGAGATCATTGGCTGCGCCTTCGTCGTTGATCTTCCGGATCTCGGCGGGCGGTCGAAACTGGAAGCTCTGGGGTACGATGTCCACGCTCTTTGTGAATTCGAAGGTGCTTGACGATAGTGTCTGGCGAGCCAGACCGTTCTGCCAAGCGCCGCTGGACCTTAAGTACGCAGCACCGCGCCTGGGTTCATGATTCCGTTCGGATCGAGCGCCGTCTTGATCGCCTTCATCGTGGCAAGCTTGGCAGGATCACAATAACGCTCCAACTCATCGACCTTGGACCGGCCGACCCCGTGTTCGGCGCTGAAAGACCCATCAAACTCGGCCACAAGATCATGCACGGATCGGCGGATTTGCTCGGCTTTGCCCGGATAGTCGGCCTTAGTCTTGCCTCGGACCGGAAAGACATTGAAATGCAGATTTCCGTCGCCAAGGTGACCAAAGCAATTGATCCGGAAATCGTCGATCTGCGCAAGCATCGCAGTCGTCTTTTCTATGAAGTCAGGGATGCAGCTTAGTGGTAGCGAGATATCATGCGACACAATCGCGCCGATCCGCTTGTTCGCTGCCGGAATGGACTCGCGCAACGTCCAGAAATCGCTGCGTTGGGCCTCGGATTGAGCGATCAAGCCATCCATCACGATGTCCCGCTCGGCGGCTGAGGCAAAAAGATCGGTCAGAATTGCAGCTGGATCTTGCCCATGCGAAAGCCCCAACTCGATCATCACGAGCCATTTGGGTATTTCTCCAAAGGGTTGGCGCAAATGCGGCATCGTTTCCGCGAGGAACTGCAGCCCAGTTCCGCCGATCAATTCGAATGCAGACAGCGACTCGCCAACCGCGTTTGACGTTATCTCCAGCATCGCAAGGGCAGCTTGGGGGTCAGAGACGACCATCAAAGCCGCACCAACAGAGGCCGGCTTGGGAAATAGTCGCAACGAGGCTGCGGTAATCACACCCAGTGTGCCTTCCGAACCGATCAACAGGTTGCGCAAGTCATATCCGGTGTTGTCCTTGCGGAGCCGTTTCAAACCGTGCCAGATTTCGCCGGTCGGCAACACGGCCTCCAGGCCAAGACAAAGGTCCCGAGCCGTGCCGTAGCGGATCACATTGATGCCGCCGGCATTCGTCGCAAGATTGCCCCCGATCCGGCACGACCCCTCGGATGCCAGCCAAAGCGGAAACAACTTGCCCACCGCTTCGGCAGCCGTGTGCACATCATGCAGCACGGTGCCGGCCTCTGCGATAAGAACGCTTTCTGCCGGGTGGATCGCGCGAATTGTCGTCATCCGCTCTAGCGACACCACGATGGGCGCGGGTCGTTCCGGCCGCAACTGACCGCTGACAAGCCCCGTGCCGCCGCCATAGGGGACGACCGGAACGCGCTCGGCGTTCGCAGCGCGCAGAATGACAGATACCTGCTCTGGCGTGGACGGTGCCAGCACCAGAGCACCGGATCCCTCGACGATCCCCCTCGGATCCTCGAAATAATGAGGTGCTAAGGGTCTGAACGTCGCGTCGGGCAACTGCCCACGCAGTTGTGCGGTAAATGCATCGGTCACCGGATTAAGCGTCATACCTGTCCCCCTCTGCGATCAAGCACAACTGAACTGGGGCAGCAAGTGCAGTCACTCGAGCAGGCGCGGTTCCAGAACCATGATTGTCGGTCGCGAAGGAAGATTGCGCAACGACACCTCCAAACTGGTTTCGCCCGTTCGGATAACGTCGAATTCGTCCGACATCCCAAGCAGAAAACGATCCAGCGTGCCACGCCCAAACCAGTGCATCGGAATTACCACCGAGGATCGCAGCCGCTTGAGGATCCGGATCATGACCGGAATCGGTACAGTCAACCCGCCATCAACTGCCGCCATGACAACATCGAGTCTGCCGAGCGCCGCGTATTGGTCCTCGTTCGGTTCGTGATGCAGGTGGCCGAGATGACCTATGCAAAGGCCTTCGACTTCAATGATGAAGATTGAATTGCCGTCCTTTTCGACGTCACCGCCTGAGCGGATGTCGGTCGACACGTTACGGATCAGCATCTCACCCAGATCAAGATAATGCGTGACGCCTTGCCCAAATTCTCCCCAGCCGGGCAGCACATTCTGAATGTCTGGATCGACATAAGGCGTCCAGTGGCTGGAATGGGCATGGTTCATTGTGACTACGGTCGGCAGATAGGAAGCCGAGCCCGTGTATCCCGTGAAATCCGTGACGACGCCGATCCCACCTGGTGTCTGGATCAGGAACATCGAATGTTCGAGATAGGAAATCCGTACCGAATATTGCGAAACCGCGTCGGACCATGCAGCGCGGTGGACAAAGGAAAGTCCGGGCGCGGCATCGGCGATGGCAATACAATGACTTGGCCGTCGATCCTGCGCGGATGCAGCCGTCCCGCAAAGTAGCAGCATGATGATCAGTCGGAACATGATCCAAACCTCCCGAGGGAATAATAGGACGATCAGACGATTTGTCACTCTAGGCCATGCAGGCGGCCCTGTTGCAACGGGAAGAAATCCGGCGTGCGAAACAGACTTCCCCCGAGAGCGGATTCTGACGGCTTAGCCGCTTTCAGATTTGCCTCGACGGTCGCCGCGCAAATTGGCGTAAAGCACATGATTGCGCCAACGCCCGTTGATTTGCAGGTAACTCTGAGCGACGCCTTCGTATTTGTAGCCGCATCTTTCAAGCACTGCGCGAGAGGCTGCGTTTTCGGGCAGACAAGCACTTTCCATTCGGCTGAGGTCGAGCGCGTTGAACCCGTAATGTACCACTGCCTGAAGCGCCTCGCGCATATAGCCCTGTCGCGCAAAGGGCTGACCGATCCAGTAACCGCAGGTGCCAGCCTGAGAAGGTCCGCGACGGATGTTGTCGAGCGTGATCGCACCCAGCAGCACCTCGTCCTTACGCCGGATCAGAAAAAGTGGCAGCGCGCTTTCGTTCGTGATAGATCTCTGCGCCCAATAGACCCTGTTGGTGAATCCCTTGCGCGACAGATGATCGTCGGCCCAGGTCGGTTCCCAAGGCTTCAGAAACTCGGCGCTGTCGCGACGCAGTGCAGACCATTGCCGGTAGTCGGAATGCTGGGGCGGGCGCAAGAACATCCGTTCGGTCTCGACCCGGACCTTGCGCCTGCGAGCAAGAATCAAGCGGCAAGCCTTTCGCGCAAATCCCCGAGACGCGGTGACTTCTTTACCGGCCCATAAACCGCCAGCGCAGCGCCTGCGCGCATCAGGCCTGCCGCGAAATCCCGAACATCACCGGTTGTCACGGCATCGATACGGCTGATGGTTTCATCCAGTTCCGGCACCCTGCCCCAGACCGAAACCATCCTTGCCAAACGTTCCGCACGGGCCGAGGGACTCTCTAGTCCGATAAGCAGGCCTGCTTTCATTTGCGCCCTGGCGCGAGCGACCTCTGCAGGGGACATGTCATCGGCGCTGCGTTTCAACTCATCCATCGTGAGGTTTGCCAGTTCCGGCAAGTCTTCGGCGCTGGTTCCAGCGTAGATCGTCGTCATCCCGGTTTCGGCATAGGCGCCGGTCTGTGCGTAAATCGTGTAGCAAAGGCCCCGCTTCTCGCGCGCTTCCTGAAAAAGCCGCGAGGACATGCCGCCGCCAAACGCGGTCGAGAAGATCTGCGCCGTATAAATCGCGTCGTCCCGGTAACCGGGGCTTTCGAAACCCAACGCGAAATGCGCCTGTTCGAGCGCCTTGATCTCGTGCCGCTCACCACTTTCGAAGGTCGCATTGACTTGGACATGCGCAGGTTGCGGCGTTAAATGACCGAACAACCGTTCCGCCGTCCGCACGATCACGTCGTGGTCAACAGCTCCGGCCGCCGACAGGATCATCCGTTCGGGACCGTAATGCTCGGCAACGAAGTCCGACAGATCATGGCGGGCAAAAGCTGACACGCGCTCTGTCGGGCCGAGTATCGTCCGGCCCAGGGGCTGCCGAGGATAGGCGCTTTCCTGCAGCCAATCGAAGATCACATCATCGGGCGTGTCCAGCGCCTGGCCAATTTCCTGCAAGATCACGCCGCGTTCTATCTCGATCTCACTGGGATCGAAGGAGGGATTCAGCAAAATATCGGAAATCACATCAAGCGCCAGCGGCACATCGGACTGCAGCACGCGAGCGTAGAAGGCGGTCAACTCGCGGCTGGTGTAGGCGTTGATGTATCCACCCACGTCTTCGATTTCTTCGGCGATCTGCAGAGCGGTTCTGCGCTTGGTACCCTTGAACGCCATGTGTTCGAGGAAGTGCGCAATGCCGTTCTGGTCCAACCGTTCATGTCGGCCGCCCGCGTCAATCCAGATGCCGATCGACGCAGAGGCGAGGCTGGGCATGTTTTCGGTGACGATGCGGAAGCCGTTGGGAAGGGAATGAAGCTGGACGGTCAACGCTGCAGGCGCTCCTTGATCAGGGTTTCGAGTGCGCCGAGGTCATTGGCAACCTCTGTCACACGTTCCGGGCGTTCATAAAGGTCCGCCATGCGATTGGGAAGGGGCGGACGGATCCCGGTTGCGGCTTCGACCGCATCGGGGAACTTCGCCGGATGCGCTGTCGCCAGCGTGACCATCGGAGTGACGTCAAGATATTGCTCGGCCACCTTCACGCCGACGGCGGTATGCGGGCAAAGCAGATGACCGGTGCGGCGGTGCATGTCGCGAATCGTGTTGGTCGTTTCATCTTCACTGGTGCGACCAGAGACGAAGGTTTCCCTAAGGGTTTCCAGCGCCCCCTGCGACACGTTGAATCCGCCGTCCGATCTTAGTTCTTCCATTAGCTGCGCCACTGCAGCACCGTCACGGTTGTACGCATCAAAAAGGGCACGCTCGAAATTCGACGAGACTTGAATGTCCATCGACGGGCTTAGCGACGGCTGTACCCGTGATGTCCGGTACCCACCTGTCACCAATGTCCGGTGCAGGATATCATTGTGGTTGGTGGCGATGACCAACTTGTCGATCGGCAAGCCCATTCGGCGGGCGATATACCCTGCAAAAATATCACCGAAGTTGCCAGTCGGCACGGTGAAACTGACGGAACGATAGGGGGCCCCCAGTGCTACGGCTGCGGTGAAGTAATACACGACCTGGGCCAGCACGCGCGCCCAGTTGATCGAATTAACGCCAGCCAGCCGCACGGAATCGCGGAAGCTGAAGTCGTTGAACATGTCCTTCAGCCGAGCTTGGCAATCGTCGAAATCCCCCGCGATCGCCAGGGCATGAACGTTGCTCTCGGTGGGCGTGGTCATCTGCCGGCGCTGCACTTCGGACACCCGGCCGTGCGGGAACAAGATGAAGACGTCGACCTCATCAAGACCCCGGAACGCTTCGATCGCGGCAGATCCGGTATCGCCGGAGGTCGCGCCGACGATGGTGACACGCTCGCCTCGACGTCGCAACGCGGTTTCGAACAGCTGGCCAATCAGCTGCATCGCGAAATCCTTGAACGCCAGCGTCGGCCCGTGGAACAGTTCGAGCAGGAAGTGATTGGGACCGAGTTGAACCAACGGGGCGCGGGCATCGTGATCAAACCCGGCATAAGCTCTGCTTACACAAGCCGTGAAATCAGCGTCGGAGAAACTGTCGCCCACGAACGGAGCCATGATCCGGTGCGCGACCTCCTCATAGGACAAGCCCGCGAGCGAAGCGATGTCAGCGGCTGCCATGGTAGGGATGGTTTCCGGAACATAGAGGCCACCGTCGCGGGCAAGGCCAGTCAGCATGGCCTCTTCAAAGGTCAGCACCGGTGCCTGACCGCGGGTCGAGATATAGCGCATGAAGTCCCCTGCCCTAGCTGGCTTGGCGCTTGATACGCCACAGCAGAAACGCTGTCATCCCCAACCAGACCGCCGCCAGCAGAAACCATGTGATGGCATAGTGCAGATGATCATTTGGAATGCCTTCGGTCCCGATCGGCAGCGGCTCTATGCGATCGCCTGTATCGGACCTGGCGATGATCAGGACGGGCTCGGTCCGCAGTTCAGCCGCGAGTTCGGGGATGTCGCGGGCGAACCAGATGTTGTT
>JBBKVT010000036.1:0-6373 GCA_037968535.1 Paracoccaceae bacterium | reverse complement strand
TCCGCGCTCTTCGCCGTCTCCGACATCGGATGATCCTGCGGGGCCCTGCTGCCGGATATAAGTCATGACTGTCTCGAACTGGTCTTCAAACCCATCCCGCCGCCACGCTTTCCAACGCGTGCGGAGTGACTCGGCGTCGCGGTCGAAACGCAAGCGCCAGAGCGGAAAGAATTCGGTCGGGATCAGTGCGGCGTCGTGCGTCCAGTGCTCGAACAAGCTGCGATCCCGCTCCAGCAGCGGGCGAAGATGCTTCGGCCGGTACGCGGTACGGCGGGCGTGCAGGATCATGTGATGCGCCCGTTCGACGGTGTTGACGCTGTCGACCTGCACGAAGCCAAGGCCTCGGATGACGTCGAGCAGGTCGCCCGCGCGCGCAGATCCGACCGGAGGCTGCGCCAACCCGTGACGATCCAAAAATATTCGCCGCGCGGCCGGGTTCGACAGCAAGGGTCGCTGTGACATCAGCGGATCACCAGGTGGGGCGCAGGACCAAGTGGGATCGGCCCAAAGCTGACAATCCCGTTCTGAAATGACAGCGACGCATCCAGCGTGTCTGCGTTTTCGGACAGGTCGGCCAGCAAGCCCAACGCTTTTTCAACCGTCGGTGCCAGTTCCGCGGGGATCAGACCGCCCATCACCGCAAGTTGCAGCATCTCGCGCCAGTTTCTTGCGCGCACTGTAATGCGGCCCGATGGCACCCCGACGGTGTCGACTGTCAGTTTCCCCGCCGCCTGCAAGTCCATCCCTCCCCATTTCGCGTCCAGCTTGTTCAGACCGAGCGCTGTGATCTGGGGGCGGCGATCCTCGATCGCGAACCGGTCCCAAGGCGCGTCGAAAGCGATAGTAGTTTCAATGTGCAGCCTCTCGAAAACATCCGGTAACCCGCCGCCGGGATCAAGCAAGCGCAGCAGATCGCGGGACGGCCAGACGCCCACCGCGTCAAAGCCGATGTCATGAGAGTCTGGTCGGCCGACGGTCTGACGACTTGCAAGACTGCCACTTTCGATGCGGGCCGACCAGCCGCCGTCGGATGCCAGACTTACGTCCGTCAATTCGATTACAGTACGATCCAACTCGAGCGACCTGCCTGGCTTCAGGACAACAGAGGCGCGGATCGCGTCGCTGGTAATTGTGACAGCTTCAAGCGGCGTCGCGATGATCTGTTCTTCGGGCCACACCGCGATGACGTGGTTCGGTTTATAGGATAACGACAGGATCTGGAAGATTGGCGCGGTCCAGGCGACGCCGGTTTCGGGATCGGCCAATTGCAGATCGGTGATCGTTGTATCGAAGCGGTTGGGAAATCCGCGGGTGCGCAATGTGGCGTAGTCGGCGGCCCAGCCTTCGGATCGACGCTGTTCGATCCAGTTGGCCAGGCCGGTTTCAACCGCCCGCGCGCCGATGAACCAGTAGCCTCCCCAAGCGAGCGCTGCGAGCAGAACCACAATCAGCAATCTTCGCATCATCGCCCCTTTCGCCTGACGTCGTGCTCGTGTTTATAGGCCTCGCAACAAGAGGGCCAGAGATATGGCAGAGCGGCCATTGTGGGTGTTCGGATACGGCTCGCTGATGTGGAACCCCGGTTTCGACTATGATGAACGGGTAATCGCGCGTCTCGATGGCTATGCCCGCACGTTCTGCATGCGCTCTATCCACCATCGCGGCACGCCGGAAGCGCCGGGTTTGGTTCTTGCGCTGGACCCCGCCGGTCATGCCAGTTGCGAAGGGCTGGCGCTGCGGGTCAGGGCGGGCCTTGAGGCCAGGACGCGGACATACCTGCGCGAACGCGAACTGATCTCGTCGGCCTATCTGGAACTGCCGCACGAGGTGACGCTGGCCGATGGACGAAAGGTCGATGCGGTTACCTTCGTTGTCGATACCGCGCACGTTCAATATTGCGGTGGTTTGCCGCTGGAAGAGCAAGCCACGATCATTGCCCGAGCGGTTGGCGGACGCGGCCCAAACACCGAATATCTTTACAATACAGCTCGCCATCTAAGAGATCTCGGGATCCACGATCCCGACCTCAATTGGCTGTCGCAACGGGTGCGCGACCTTGAAAAAGCGCACTGACAATCGGCTGTTGGCAGCCGCAGCGTTGCCGCCTATCCTGCCGCCAAGAACAATAGCGTCAGGAAACGTCCAGATGGACCAGCCGGATCGCGAGGCCGAGTCATCCTTCGCCCAACCCGTTCGTCAGATCAGCGTCATGCTGATCGTTTTGGCGCTGGTCGGCTTTGTTGCCTATATCGCCTTCCCGCGCGTGGCGCCGGTTTTTCTGGCCAATCCGTTCCTCAATGGATTTATCCTGCTGGTCTTCGTAATCGGCGTGCTCGCCTGCTTCTGGCAGGTGCTGCAACTGACTAGTTCGGTCAGCTGGATCGAGGGATTTGCCAGTCGACGCCCGGGTCACGAACTGGTCTCTGCGCCGCGTCTGCTGGCACCGTTGGCCGCGCTTTTGCGAAGCCGCGGCGCCAAGATGCAAATGAGCTCGTCTTCGGCCCGGTCGATCCTCGATTCAGTGGCGACCCGCATTGACGAAGCTCGCGACATCACCCGTTATCTGACCAGCCTGCTGATCTTTCTGGGCCTTTTGGGCACCTTTTATGGCCTCGCCACCACGGTGCCCGCGGTGGTTGAGACGATCCGGTCGCTTGCGCCGAGAGAGGGCGAAGGCAGCGTCGAAATCTTCGCGCGGCTGATGACCGGGCTCGAAAAACAATTAGGCGGCATGGGCGTGGCCTTTGGATCGTCTTTGCTGGGTCTCGCCGGATCACTGGTCGTCGGTTTGCTTGAACTCTTTGCGAGCCATGGTCAGAACCGGTTTTACCGCGAGCTGGAAGAATGGCTGTCCACCTTTACCCGCCTTGGCTTCTCGAGCGCCGATGCAGACGGCACGTCCGATTACGGAACCGCAGGGATGCTGTTTGAGCAAATGGCCGAACAGATGGAGGCCCTGCAGGGGCTATACACCAAGTCGGATGAAGGTCGAACCCAACTTGATATCCGCCTTGGGCAGCTTGCAGATGGCGTCGAGGGCCTTGTCGCCAAGCTGGATGGCACTGATGAAGCAACTTTGGCCCTGACACGCGTTGCCGAGGGTCAGGACCGGCTGATCGAGGTGCTCGAGGACAAGGCGGCAAAGGATGACGGGGCTCATGTCGATGCGGAAAGCCGGATGAGACTGCGCTCGATCGACGTTCAGCTGCTTCGGATTCTCGAGGAAATGTCAGCCGGGCGTCAGGAAACCCTGGCCGATCTGCGCACGGATCTTGGATTGCTGACCCGCGCGGTGCGCCAGGTTGCGCGCGAAGCGGCGCCACAAGTGTCACGAAAGGGCTAGCGGATGGCCCTGTCTCGCCGCGCCGTCAACCGCATGTCGGGCAACATCTGGCCCGGTTTCGTCGATGCGATGACGGCGCTTTTGCTGGTGCTGATGTTCGTTCTGACGATCTTCATGATCGTCCAGTTCATGTTGCGCGAAACCATTACTGGCCAAGAAGACGAATTGGATGCGCTGAGCGGCGAGATGAACGCACTGGCGTTGGCGCTGGGGCTGGAACAACAACGGTCGTTTCAACTCGAAGAGCAGGTGACAGGGCTCGAATCCGATCTGGGGGATGCCGCCGCAACGGCCGAGCGACAATTGGCGTTAATTGCAACGTTGACGTCGCAGAACGAAGCGCAGGGCGATGAACTGGCGCAAAAATCGGCGCAGATCACCTCGTTCGAGGCTCAGGTAGCATCCCTCCTTTCCCAACGTGATGCGGCGCGGGCGGAAGGCGAAGTGCTGGCCGCGAATATCGCAGAACTGGATGCAGAGCGGGGCAAGCTGCTGTCCGAACAGGAAGCTCTGCAACTTGCGCTGGCATCTGCTCGCGACGAAATTGATGCGCGTGCCGAGGCAGCGAGACTCGCGGCGGCGCAGGCTGATGCGTTGGACGCGCTGATTGCAGATCTGAAATCGCAAGCTGTTGAACGGGAAAGCTCGATGGCCGATCTGCTTGCGCAGCTGACGCAAAGCCAGCAACAGACCACCACGCTGACCGCCCGACTGACTGAATCAGACACTGCACTTTCGAAAGAGGAATCGGCGCGGTTGTCAGAGGCGGCCGCGGCGGAGGCGCTGCGCGAGAGACTGGCCAATGTCGAGGGTGCACTGAGCGCCGAGGAAAAAGTCCGGCTCGCAGAGGCGGCGGCTGCGGCGACGCTGCGCGAACGCCTGAAATCAGCAGAAGATGAACTGACCTCGATGACGCTGGCGCTGGAAGAGAAGCGCCGAGAAGCCGAAGAGACGCTGACTCTGCTGGCCGCCGCGAAGGCTGCCGATGACGGTCTGACTGCGCGGCTGGCTGCCGCCTTGGCCGCGCAATCGGATCTGTCCGGACGGTTGCAGGACGCCGAAGGAGCGCGCGGAACTTTGGAGCAGCGGCTTTCCGAAGTGGAGCTGGCGCTCGCGGCCGCGTTGACGGACCGGGACACTGCCCAGTCTCAATTCGCTGCATCCCTAACCGAGCGCGATGATCTGGAAACCCGGTTGGCGCGCGCAGAAGATGCGTTGGCGCAGGCTGTTGCAGAGCGGCAGTCCCTCCGTGACAATCTGGGCGATGAAACCAGTCTGCGCGATCAGTTGGCCGCTGCGCTGGCAGCAAGGCTCGCCGCCGAACAGGATGCCGCACGGACGCTGACCCGCTCCGAAGAACGCGCCGCTTTGTTGGCCGCGGCAGATCGGGAATTGGCCAAGGAAGAGGCGAAGTCGGCTGACAGTCTTCGCAAGATTGCGGTTCTCAACGAACAACTGGCGTCGTTGCGGGCGCAGCTGGGATCGCTGCAGGCGCTGCTTGACGACGCAGCCGACCGGGACGAGGCGGCGCAGGTGCGGATCGAGTCGCTGGGAAGCAACCTCAACACGGCGCTGGCGCGTGCTGCGGCAGAGCAAAAGAAACGGGCCGAGCTGGAAGAAGCGGAACGCAAGCGGCTGGAAGTCGAGGCGAAGCAACTTGAACGCTATCGGTCTGTGTTTTTCGGAGAGATGCGAAACATCCTGGGCGACCGGGAAGGGGTGAAGATCGTTGGCGACCGGTTCGTGTTCTCGTCGGAGGTTCTGTTCGATTCGGCGTCTGCGGATCTGTCGGCGGAAGGCAAGGCGCAGATTGAACGGGTTGCGCGGATTCTGAACGAGGTGTCGGACAAGATCCCGCCGGAGATCGACTGGGTGATCCGGGTTGACGGGCATACAGATAAGACGCCGCTTTCGGGATCGGGGCGGTTTCAGGATAACTGGGAGCTTTCGCAGGGGCGGGCTTTGGCGGTGGTTCGGTTCATGACGGATGATCTGGGATTCCCGGCAAATCGGCTGGCAGCGACCGGGTTTGGAGAATACCAGCCGATTGCTGAGGGGGACAGTCCGGCGGATCTGGCGCTGAATCGGCGGATCGAGTTGAAGCTGACCGAGAGGTGAGTGTCCACATGTGGACAAAATGCTAAGTACCTGAAAAGACTGGAATTTCATTTTTTTGGTAACCAAATTTTAACCGTTTTCCCGAAGTTGATTTGGATCACGGCGCATTTTCGGCGAGCGGGCATTCTTTGACTGGGTCAAAGGAGGCAAACATGCAGACAAACCCACTTCCTCATTACGATGACAGCGTCAACACCACCGGTTGCTGCCCGAGATTCAATCCCGAAGGCTAGGGCCGGCCGGAGTTGCATTTCGAGAGCAAGAAATTTCTGCGCGCCACGACGAAAAGCGCGATGCATGTGCCGCTTAATATGGGCAAGGTCTTTGCCCGGGTTCAGGGCAGGATTGACGATGCCGGGGCCTATGACGCGGATAACTGCATTGTTATGAGCCGCGATCTTTCGGCGTGGCAATCCGAGCACCTGTTCGCAATCTCCGCCCCGGTCCCGGATGAACAGGCCGTTACGCTGACCGGTACCTTCATTACCTAGGTGTTCGAGGGGCCTTACCGGAAGGTCAAGGCGTGGCATCGCGAGATGCTGGACCTGGCGCACGAAAAGGGTGGGACTTCGGACAAGGTGTATTTCTTTTACACCACCTGCCCGAAATGCGCGAAGGCTTACGGCGAGAACTACGTGGTGGGCGTCGCCGAGATCGCGTGAAGGCTGTTGCATATGACAAAGCCCCGGACTGGTGCCGGGGCTTTGCTTTCGTTCTGGAAGACGGGCCGGGGCCTTAGTCGGCAGTCAACAGCGGCGGCTTTTTCTTCGATTCGATGCGCCGGTTCTGTGGTTCTTCGATCTGCAGATCCAACTCGCCGTTCTTCATGCCGACCTTGACGACGCCACCCTTGGCCAGCTTGCCGAACAGAAGTTCTTCGGCCAGCGGTTTCTTGATGTGTTCCTGGATCAC
>JBBKVT010000035.1:0-16050 GCA_037968535.1 Paracoccaceae bacterium | reverse complement strand
GTCGGCGGGGCTTCCATAGACTCCTTCAGATCGGCCATGATCAGGTCGATCCCCGACGCCAGCGTCTTGGTCTGCCGGGTCCGCAGGTCTTTCGCCAGCCGGTCGATATCGGGGTTGCGGATCGGGTCGGACAACAGCGCCTCCGCTGGCAGTCGACAGGTGCCGATCATCGACGCGTCCGAGAAATAGCCAAAAGATTTCAGGTGATTGGCCCGTTCCACCGGATCACCCGGACAGTCGGACGGGACCTTCGCAACCAATCCGTCGCGGATCGCATCCATCATCGCCTGATACTCGCCCATCGCATTGACGATGGACTGCGGCGCGTCGCGGTTGTGAAAGTTCAGCTGTTCCATCGGCGGGACGGTCGACAGGTCCGGCATGGCTTCAAGCCGCGCCAGACGTTCCAGCAGATAGGGGCCAAGATGCACCGACCGGTTGCGGTCCGAAAAAATCCGACGCGTCATGGGTGCAGCCTCATTCCGCGCGCCCCGCTTCGGGCACCGGGCAAAGATGGTTCTGCCGCGCCTTGCCGGTGATCTTCGTCGCAAGTTCCGGCGCGACGTCCGCCGCGTCAAAGACGCCAAGCAGGATCCCCTTGCCATCGGACCCGCCGCGGCTGGCGACAATCTCGGCGTCAGAGCGGGTGGTTCTTTGCGACATCCGCCGCCCCCATTCGCCCAGCCGGTCATACATCATCGCCGTGATATCGGCGTGATCCGCGCTTGCGCCGAGATCGTGGAATTCGTCGGGGTCGTTTTCCAGATCAAACAGCATCGGGCGAAATCCGCCCTCGGCATGCATCATCTTCCAGCGCTTGTCTGCCACCATGAAAAGTCGCGCGTCGCGGGGTGCCACGCCAAGCGTTACGGCCATGCCAGTGGCCGAATAGTCGTATTCGCTGATCGCATACTCGCGCCAGTCCGCCGGAGTTTCACCGCGCAGGAACGGCATCAGGGACCGGCCTTCCAGAATGTGATCCGGCACCTGCTGCCCCGACACCTCGACGAATGTCGCGGCCAGATCAATCGCCTCGACCAGTTCATCGCAGACCGTCCCGCGCGTGGCATCCGCCCGCGTCGATGGGTCAAAGATGATCAGCGGCACCCGTGCCGAAGCGTCATGGAACAGGTCTTTCTCGCCCAGCCAGTGATCGCCCAGATAATCGCCGTGATCCGAGGTCAGCACGATCATCGTGTCCTCGATCCGGCCACTTTCCCGCATATCGTCCAGCAACCGCCCCAGCTCGTCGTCGCATTGCTTGATCAGTCCCATATAGGCCGGGACCACGGCCTCGCGGACCTCGTCGCGCTGAAATGCGCGGCCGATCGGGTTCGCCATGAACGCGGCATAGACCGGATGCGGGTCTTCGCGCTCTGCCTCGTGGCGGCGCGCAGGGGGCACGTGCGACGCGTTGAACATCGCGTGGTAAGGGGCGGGCACGATGTAGGGCCAGTGCGGCTTGATATAGGACAGATGCGCCAGCCACGGCTCTGACCCATCCTGCCGTTCCTGCAGAAAGTCGATCATCCGGCCGGTCAGCCACGGCGTCTCGGAATCCTCGTTGCGGATATTGGCGGGTCGCACCGCGTGCTGCATGAACCAGCCTGAAGCGATGTCCCCCGCCTCGTCGACCCCGGCATTGGCATAGTCCTGCCAGGGGTTGTCGCCGTCATAGCCCTGCGCGTTGAGATATGCGTTATAAGGCGAGCGCGCCTCGTCATAGAAACCGTCCGGCCCTTCCGCCCAAAGGCCGTCGTCGCGCACGTAGATGTCGAAGCCGCATTCCGATACCCGCGCCCCGATCACCCCGTCGCGGGCAATGCCCAGGCGGTCCATCCCGGCCTCGTCGGCGCGCATATGCGTCTTGCCGACCAGCCAGCAACCCATTCCCGCCTTGCGCAGATGATCCCCCAGCGTGATCTCGCCAACCTTAAGTGGCACGTTGTTCCACGCCGCGCCGTGGCTTTGCACATAGCGGCCGGTATAGGTGCTCATCCGCGACGCGCCGCAAACCGGCGACTGCACGTAGCAGCGCGAGAATCGGACGCCGTTCTCGGCCAGCCAGTCGATGTTCGGGGTCTTCAGATGCGGGTGGCCAGCGCAACTCAGATAATCGAATCGCAATTGGTCATACATGATGAAAAGGATGTTTCTGACGCCGCGCCGCATGTCCGCCCTGCTTCCGGACCGCGAAGCCCTGGTTTCGGCGTTTCGCAGCCGCCACTCGGCATAATGGCAGAAACCGCCCCTACCTCAAGCCTTCAAAACGCGGTTTCGTTCAAATTTCGCCCTTGGGAAATCGCCCAGTGATGCCTAAGTCGGCATTGTCAGTTTCAATCCGAGCCGGATTTGGCTAAGCCATGCGGTGACAGATCATCCGGCCTGCCACAAGTCGACGGACACCACTTTGGTATGAACAAAATCACGAATGAAGCAGACCCGGGCGCGGCAGAGCTCAGCTCGGTCCAGGTCGTCATCCGGCTGATCCGCGAAGCACTGCTGCCGCGCTGGAAGCTTTATGTCCTGTCGATCGTCTGCATGGTCAGCGTCGCCGCCTTTACCGGGCTCTTGGCCTATTCGACGAAACTGGTCGTCAACGATGTGTTCAGCGAGGGGCAGGTCTCGAAGGCCTACTGGGTCGCACTACTGGTTGCGGGCGTCGCGATCGGCAAGGGCGTCGCGGGCTACATGAACAATATCGTCGCGCTGAAATTCAGCCGCTCGGTTAACTCGCAATACCTCAAGCGCATCTTTGCCAAATTCATGGGCAACGAGATCCCGTATTTCGCCGGTCACCATGCCGCAAAACACATGGCCAAGATCCGGCTGTTCGGGCGTGCGGCGGGATCGGTGCTGACCACCATCACCAACAAGATCCTGACCGACAGCCTGACCCTGATCGCCCTTATCGCGGTCATGGTGTTCCAGGATCCGTTCATGTCGATGATCGCCGCGGTGCTGTTTCCCCTCGTGCTGCTTCTGGTGAGCCACCTGACCCGGCGGGTCAAAGCCATCGTGAAGGAGGAAACCGAGGCCGAAGGCGGCATGCAAGGCATCGGCACCGAGGCGATCGAAGGCATCAAGACGGTCAAATCCTACGGCCTCGAAGACAAGTCTATCACCCGGTTCAGCGTGGCCGTGGTGGCGCTGGAAGATCGCGGCCTGAAGATCGCCCGCGCCACCTCTCTGATGATGCCGCTGATGGAGATTATCGGCGGCTTCACGATCGCGCTCTTCGTGATCTACGCCAGCTTCCAGACCATCAACTACGGCCGCTCTCCGGGCGAATTCACCGCCTTCATCACCGCGTTCCTGCTGGCCTACCAGCCCGGCGAACGGATCTCGAAAAGCGTGGTCGAGATGCAGCGCCAGCTGTTCCATGTGAAATCCATGTACCGGATCCTCGACGAACCGGCACCCGTGCACGAGGGCGAGTTGGAAGACCTCGCTGGTGCGACCTCTGATCTGGTGTTCGAGAATGTGTCGTTCCGCTACAAGTCGGCCTCGCCGGTGCTGCGCGATGTCTCGTTCACCGCCCGCGCCGGCGAACGGATCGCCATCGTCGGCCCGTCGGGCGCTGGCAAGACGACGCTGATCGACCTCGTTCAGGGCTTTTACAAACCCACCGAAGGGCACATCCTGATCGGCGGCAAGAACGTCAGTGCGGTGAACCGCAACCAGTTGCGCACCAAGATCGCACTGATTTCACAGGACGTCTTCCTGTTCGAAGGCACGATCCGAGAGAACATCGCCGACGGCAATCCCGACGCCACCCCCGAGCAGGTCGAGGCCGCCGCCGAACGCGCCGCCGTCACCGGATTTGCGGGCGAGATGAACGACGGGCTCGACAGTCAGGTCGGCCCCAACGGTTCCGCGTTGTCGGGCGGACAGAAGCAGCGGGTCGGCATCGCCCGCGCGCTGGTCAAGGACGCCATGGTCTACATCTATGACGAGGCGACAAGCGCGCTCGACGGCGACAACGAGCGGATGATCATGGGATCGGCCATCGACTATGCCAGGGACAGCACCGTGCTGTTCGTCACCCACCGGCCCTCGACGCTGAAATGGGTGGACCGGGTGCTTTATCTGAACGACGGGCGGCTTGTCGCATTCGACACCCATGACACGCTCGTCGAGACGAACGAGGCTTACCGGTCGCTCTTCAACATGCATTCCGAGGACGACCTGCAACGCATCGAGGATCAGGCTGCCGATCTTGAAGCCGCGATGACGTCCGACGGCGAACAGGCCGCGGAATAGCCGGAACGACGGCTTCGACGCATGCCCGCTCTTGGGCGCCTGTTATTTCGACTGTCTTTGGCCGACCGCCTTCAGCACCATCCGGCGCGGCATCAGCGGAATCAGCCAGGTCATCATGAAGCTCAATCTCTTGTCGTTGATCGTCATCAGCTTGCCATCGATCATTGCATCATATCCATGCTTGACGACCTCCACAGCATTCGCCCCACCAGCCTTGGTCATGCTCGTGCCGTTCAGATCAGCGACCTCGGCGAATTCGGTCTCAACAAATCCCGGTGCCAGAACGGTGCAGGTCACACCGCTCGGGCGCAGTTCGTGATCAACTGCCTGGCTGAATGAATTCACGAAAGCTTTCGTCGCGAAATACACCGCCTGATTAGGGCCCGGCGCAAAACCGGCGGTCGAGCCGACATTCAGGATCTTGCCGCCGCCCTGCGCAACCATGTCATTGCCAATGCGGTGCGTCAGGGTGACGAGTGCCTTGATGTTGAGGTCGATCATTGCCCGCTCTGCCGCCAGGTCACGTTCCACATGCAGGCCGTGGCCGCCAAAACCAGCGTTGTTGATCAGGACATCGACGCGAAGCCCTGCGGCCTTGACTTCATCACAAAGTTGGTCAGCCCCTTCCGCCGTGCCAAGGTCCAGCGCGAAGACATGCGCCGCGATGCCGTGCGAGGCTTCCAGCTCGGACTTCAACGCGTTCAGCGCGTCTTCGCGACGCGCCGTCAGGATCACGTCTCCGCCAAGCGATGCATGATAGCGGGCAAATTCCTTGCCAAGGCCGGACGATGCGCCGGTGATAAGTGCGGTATTGGACATGAGCTTCCTTTTCGGTTCGCGCTAGCTACCAAGTGCGCGCGGCAACCGCCACCCCGCGCCGCGATCTATTCGTTGGTATCAGGATAGGCGCCGACGATCTGCTGGTCGAAGTCGATGATCGACCCGGTCATCACACCCGACGCCGGCCCCAGCAGGTAACTCGCAAGTCCTGCGACATGATCGGGCTTTACCAGCATACCGAACGGCATCCGCGCCTCGGCCCGTTGCAACCAGTCATCGCCTGCGCCGTGCCACTTGCGCTGCGTCACATCCTCGCCCGGCGTGTCCATCCAGCCGACGTTGATGCCGTTCACCCGTATCCGGTTCGCAGCCAGCGCATGTGCCGCGTTCTTGGTGATGTTCATCAATGCGGCCTTGGACGCGGCATAGGGTGCCAGGAACGGCAGGCCGCAATGCACCACGACCGACAGGATGTTGACCACCGATGCCGGATGACCGCCCTCGACGGCCAGTTGCGCGACCCGCTGCAAGGCGAAGAACGCTCCCTTCGCGTTCACATCCATGATAGCGTCCCACATCTCGGGCGTGGTATCCAGGATCGAGCCGCGGTCGGTATTGGCCGCCCCGTTCACGAAGGCGGTGATCCGGCCCATGCTGTCATGCGCCTCGTTCACCATCGCGCGCACCGCCAGCACATCGCCCATCTCGACCGCGATAAACCGAACGTTGACGCCGTCGCGACCCAGGTCGGATGCCACTTTCGCGCCGATGCCGGTGTCCTTGCTGGCCAGCACGATACTGCGGCAGCCCTCGGCGATCAGCTGCCGGGCGATCGCCAGCCCAAGCCCCTGGGTTCCCCCGGTCACCAGCGCACAGGTATCACGATGAATGTCTTGCATCGGGTTCGGCTCCGTATTCGTTGCGGCCAGGTTGGCGCTATCGTTGCCATTGCGACGGCGGATTGACAATGCCGTGCACGACGCCGTCCCGACCCGTTACAGCCTTGCGACTTTGCACGTGCTCAAGGATAATGGCCGCTGCTTTCGCGCGGGGGCAATGCGGGGCAACCGGACCCCGCGGTCAAGTTGCGATGACAGATGGGGGATGGCGGGCTTGACCCATGCCGAGACACAGCAGACCGACCTGATCGCATGCCCGAAATGCGACGCGCTTTATCACGAGGTCACGCCCGACGACGATGATCGCGCCATCTGCAGCCGCTGCGGTACCACGCTCTTTGCCCCGCGCCAAGGCTCGATGCTGACGGTCTTTGCCTACGCGCTGACTGTTCTGGTGCTGCTGTTCGCGGCGGTCTGGTTCCCGTTCATCTCGATCGACAAGTCGGGCCTGCACAACACCTCATCGATCTTCGACGTCGCGCTGTCGTTCAGCAGTGCCGCGATGGTGCCGCTGACGATCGCGGTCGGCGGGATGATACTTTTTCTCCCGGCGCTGCGGGTGATGCTGATCCTCTATGTGCTGGCGCCGCTCCTGGCCGACAAGCCGCCACTGCCGCAAGCCGCGCTTTCGTTCCGCCTGTCCGAACAACTTCGACCCTGGGCGATGGTCGAGATCTTCATCCTCGGCGTCGCCGTGGCGCTGGTGAAGGTCCATTCGCTGGCCCATGTCACACCCGGCCCGGCATTCTGGATGTTCGTCGTGCTCGCCCTGATCGCCACGATGCAGGACCGCGCCGCTTGCAGCCTTTCGATCTGGAAAGCGCTGGAACGCAGATGACCGAAACCGCGAAATCCCGGGGCCTGATCGCCTGCACCACCTGCGCCCGTGTCTGGCCGCTGGGACAGGATCACTGCGGCCGCTGCGGCGCTGCGCTGATCGACCGCGACCAGCGCGGCCTGCAAGCCGTCTGGGCATGGTGGCTGGCGGGGCTCTTGTGCTACATCCCGGCCAATATCTACCCGATGCTTCGCACCAAGACACTGTTTTCCTATGACGAAAGCACGATCGTGGCGGGTGCTGCGGAACTGGCCGACCACGGGTCCTACGGGGTCGCCGCGATCATCATCATCGCCAGCATCGTGATCCCGGTCGGCAAGTTCATCGCCATAGCCTATCTCGCGCTGAATCTGCGCGATCGCAGACGCCTGTCGCAGCATCGTCGGCACCAACTTTACGAGGTTGTCGATTTCATCGGAAGATGGTCCATGGTGGATGTGTTTGTTGTCGCGATTCTCTCATCTCTCATCCAGTTGCAGGATGTGGCCAGTATAAACCCCGGTCCTGCGGCGATGACCTTCGCCCTGTCGGTGATCCTGACGATGCTCTCGGCGCAAAGTTTTGACTCCCGGATGATCTGGGACAGAGAGGATCAGGCGTGACCATTCCCGAACCCAGCATCGTCGGCCCGCGCGATCGGGGGCGGTTTTCCTACTCGCTGATCTGGCTGGTGCCGATCACGGCCCTGCTGGTTTCGCTCGGCGTCGTGTGGAAGACCTACAACGACCGAGGCCCGGTGATCCGGATCGCGTTTCAGGAAGCCACCGGGATCCGCGCCGATGAGACCGAGCTGCGCTATCGCGACGTGACCGTCGGCCTTGTCGAGCAACTGGAATTCGGCATCGGTCTCGAAACCGTCGTCGCCCATGTCAGGGTCGAGAAATCGATCGCCCCGTTCATCGACGCCGACAGCCAGTTCTGGCTGGTGCGCCCGAAAGTGACGACGCGCGGCGTCAGCGGGCTTGATACCGTTTTATCCGGCGTGTTCATCGAGGGCACGTGGGATGCCAGTATCACCGACGAGGCCGAAGACTTCGTGGCCCTTACCACCCGGCCCCTTGCGCTGGCGGGCGAAAAGGGCCTGCAGTTCCTGCTGTTCTCGGAAGATGGCCAGGGCATGTCCGAAGACACCCCGATCCTCTATCGCGGGATCGAGATCGGACGCATCGGCAACCTCAGGCTGTCGGGCGACGGCCGCAAGATCATCGCTGACGCCTTCGTGCCATTTCCGAACGACCGCTTGATCACCTCCACGACAAAATTCTGGGACACATCGGGGTTCAACCTGACCTTCGGCCCGCAGGGCGCCGAACTCAGCGTGTCCAGCCTCGCGTCGCTGGTTTCCGGGGCGATCAGCTTTGACACCATCGTGTCGGGGGGGCGGAACGCAGATGCGAATGCGGCGTTCCAGCTTTATCCGGACGAAGCCGAGGCTCGAGGCAGCGTTTTCGCCGGCCCGTCGCGGCAGGGCGAACAACTGTCGATCATCTTCGAGGGCGACGTAAGCGGCGTTGGCGTCGGTGCTCCGGTCGAGTTGCGCGGCGTGACGATCGGCGAAGTTTCCGCCCTGACCGGGATCGTGGACGAACAGCGCTTCGGCGATCAGCGGGTGCGCCTTTTGACGACAGTCACGATCAATCCCGGACGCCTCGGGATCGGCGCGGACGAAAACGTCCTCGATTTTCTCGCCGACCAGGTCAGCGCAGGGCTTCGGGCGCAGTTGACCAACGCCAGCCTTCTGACCGGTGGTCTGAAAGTCGTGCTTCTCGAAGTGACCGACGCCGCGCCCGCGGAACTTGAACGCGACGCCGACCCGTTCCCGCTTCTGCCCAGTGTGCCCGCCGACATCGCCAACGTCTCGGCCACCGCCGAGGGCGTGTTCAAGCGGATCAACAACCTGCCGATCGAGGATGTGCTGAATTCCACCATCTCGATGATGGACAGCGCGACCCGGCTGCTCAATTCCGATGGCATCGCAAAGGTGCCGGACGAAGCGCTGGCGCTCTTGGGTGATGCGCGCAAATTCGTCAGCTCGGACGAAATTCAGGGCCTGCCGACGCAGTTCTCGCAGACCCTCGCCAATCTCGATACCGCGATCGACGATCTGCGCGGCGTGGTTACCTCGGTCACCGAACAGGAAATCATGATCAAGCTCAGCGATTCCGTGCAGGCGATCCAGCAAGCCGCCGGCGACACCAGCGTCGCGGTCGCGGGCATTCCGGATCTTGTCGACAGCGCCAATGCATTCGTGCAGAAAACCACCGACCTGCCGCTTGCCGAACTGACGACGGATGCCAACACCTTGCTGAATTCCATCGACACGCTGATCAGTCAGGACTCGACCAAGGCGATCCCGGAAAAGCTGAACATCGCCCTGACCGGCCTCAGCGACACGCTGACCCAGTTGCGTGACGGCGGCCTGATCGAGAACGCGAACGACACCCTCGCCGCAACCAGCCGCGCCGCCGACAGTGTCGCGGACGCCACCACCCGCCTGCCCGAGATCGTCGAGCGGATCCAGCGGCTGCTGACACAGGCCGAAGGCACGCTTGCCGGACTGGACCGCAACGCCCCGCTCAGCACCGAGGCCCGCGCCACGCTGCGCGAGATCCGCAACGCCGCCAGTTCGGTAAGCTCTCTGGCCCGCGCGATAGAGCGGCGCCCCAACTCACTTCTGATCGGACGCTAGTATGACGTATCGCCCCGCCTATGCCCTATGCCTTGCCGCCGCCCTCGCCGGCTGCGGCGGCACGCCGTCGCGGATCACCCTGCCGCCGATCGAAACCGGGCAAACCGTGCGCATCGCGATCCGCTCGGTCGAGGTGACGCAGGTCTCGCTGCCGCTTTATGCGGAATCCGAGGAAATCGCCGTGGCCGCCGCGACCGGCATGCTGACCACCGACACCAGCCTGCTTTGGGCCGATGATCCCAAGCGCGCTGTCACCCAGGCGCTGGTCACCAACCTGTCCAATCTGACCGGCGCGAAAGTGGCGGCAGAGCCGTGGCCGTTCGACCAGTTCCCCGATGCCCGCCTCGCGGTGCGCTTTGACCGCTTCCTGCCCGACGCTGCCGGGCAGTTTCAGATCTCGGGTCAGTATTACGTCGCACAGGTGAATTCCGCGATCCGCGAATCCGCCCGCAGTTTTGATCTGGCCGCACCCTATGCGGTGGGCAACCCGGTCTCGCTGGCGCAGGCGCAGGCGACGGTCCTGCGCGACCTCTCCGTCAAGATCGCCAGCGACAATCTGAGGTAGCAAAAAGTCGGGGCGGTTTCCCGGCCCCGACTGGTTGCCATACGTTTTGCAGACAATTTGCAGACAATTTGCAGACACCTTGCAGACCCCGGTTTTCAGGCCCGCAAAGCGGTCTCCAGCATGTCGAGCCCTTCGTGCAGATGCGCGTCCTCGATCGTCAACGGCGCCAGCAGACGGATCGTGTTGGCGTAGTATCCGCAGGACAAAAGGATCAGTCCCGCATCCAGTGCCGCCCCCGTCACATGCTTGATCGCATTGGCGTCGGGTTCGTTCGTGCCGCGTTCCTTGACCAGTTCGAACGCGACCATCGCGCCAAGGCCGCGCACATCACCAATGGGCCGCAAAGTGTTGGATTGCTTGAACTTGTTGATCCGGTCAACCATGACCTTGCCGATCCGGTCGGCGCGTTCACACAGTTTTTCCTCGTCGATGATATCAAGCACCGCCAACGCCGCCGCGACCGAAATCGGGTTGCCGCCATAAGTCCCACCAAGGCCACCCGGTTCAACCGCATCCATGATCTCGGCCTTGCCGATGACGCCAGAGATTGGAAACCCGCCGCCAAGCGCCTTGGCAATCGGGATAAGATCCGGTTCGATATCGTAATGCTCGATGGCAAAAACCTTGCCGGTCCGCGCAAATCCGGTCTGCACCTCATCCGCCACCAGGCAGATGCCGTGTTCGTCGCAAATCTCGCGCAGGCGCTTCATGAAGGGTTTCGGGGTCTGGTAGAAGCCGCCCTCACCCTGCACCGGCTCGATCACGATGGCCGCAACATCGGACGGGCCGATATCGGCCTTGAGGATATGATAGAGCGCCTTGAGCGCGTCCTCTTCGGTCACGCCGTGGTGCGGTATCGGGAATGGAACGTGAAACACGCCGATCGCCGGCGGTGTGCCCTTGGTGCGGTATGGCACCGCCTTGCCAGTCATCGCCATGGTCAACTGGGTGCGGCCGTGGAACGCGCCCGTGAATGTGATGACCCCCTGCCGCCCGGTATGCGCGCGGGCGATTTTTACTGCGTTTTCAGTAGCTTCCGCGCCTGTCGTAAAGAAGATCGACTTGGCGTTCTTGATCGGCGCAAGCGCGTTCAGACGTTCCGCCAGCTCGACGTAAATCTCATAGCCGGTCACCTGCCAGGCGACATGCGCGAATTTCTCGCACTGCTTGGCAACGGCCGCCATCACCTTGGGATGCCGGTGCCCGGTATTGGTCACCGCGATGCCGGACCCAAAGTCGATATAGCGGTTGCCCTCGACGTCCCAAAGCTGGCCATTCTCGGCCTTCTCCAGAAAAATCGGGGCCGCAGTAGCAACACCGCGAGGAATGGCCTTGTGCCGCCGTGCAAGAATTGAGGAGTTCGAAGTCATGGTGTTTCCCTGGCAGGCGATCGCCTGCAATTGACGATTTCGATCATCGCGTTCATCCCGCATCAGCGGTGAAACGATTAAAATGACGATACTAGTGTTTAAAATACTTAGCAATCGCCGGATCATGATAGCATGGCTGCGATAGCAAGAGATCGGGCGCTTCACAATGGTGCTTCGTTCGACCACGAGGACCGGAAGGAATCGAGGATTGACCGGAATGGAATTCAATATCGGTGCGCGGCTAAAGGCAGTGCGGACCGGAAAAAGCCTTTCGCAGCGGGAACTTGCGCGCAAATCGGGCGTGACGAACGGGCTGATTTCGCAGATCGAGCAGAATCACTCGAGCCCCTCGGTCGCTTCGCTGAAGCGCATTCTCGATGCGATCCCGATGACCCTGTCCGAGTTCTTCATCGCGCCCGATACGGTCGAGAAGAAGGTATTCTATGCAGCCGATGACCTGCGCGAACTGAACCCAGAACGGGTTTTCCCCGGCGCGGCCAATGCTGATTGCGCAGTGTCGCTGAAACAGGTCGGCGCCGCCGGCGCGCATGCGCTGCAAATGCTTCATGAACGATACGGACCCGGCGCAGATACCGGCGAGGATCTTTATGCCCATGACGCCGAAGAAGCCGGGATCGTGGTATCGGGTCAGATCGAGGTGACGGTGGGCGCCGAGACGCAGACACTCGGTCCCGGCGACGCCTATATTTTCGACAGCCGGATTCCGCACCGGTTCCGCAACTCCGGCGACGACGAATGCGTAATCATCAGCGCCTGCACGCCGCCGTCGTTCTGAAACGGGCCTGCTGCGCGGCGATCTCGTTGACATTGCCGACCCGCCTGCCGGACAATGCGCGTCGGCCCCCACGGCACTGACCGCCGCCCATTTCCTGTCAGGAGAGCCCCGATTTTGCATCCAGACCGCGCCGACGCTTCCACTGGCAGCGACCAGCATCCCCCGCGCCCGGTTCTCGCCGTTGGCTGCGTGACGCGTGGCAGGCCCGCCATGTTTACTAAAGCGCTGAAATCGCTTGCGGAAATGGACCTGCCGGTCGGGATCGAGGTGATCTACTGCTTCGTAGAGAACGCGGATACCCTGACCATCACCCCCGAGATCGACGCATTCAAAGCCCTGCGACCCGGTGCCAGAATCCTCGTCGAGGCCGAACCGCAACTGGGCATCCCCTTTGCGCGCAACAAGGCGCTGGACCTCGCGCTGGCAGCCCATTGCGATTACCTTTCCTTCATCGACGACGACGAAACCGTGGACCGTTCCTGGCTGGTGCAACTGCATCAGGCGCTCAAGAAACGAGATCTGGATCTCGTCGGTGGTCCGGTCCGCACGCTTCCGCCCGAAACCGATCTGCCCGTGCTGCGCCGGATGATCGCGAGCGGCCTGATCAATCGCGCGCGAAGGATCGAAATCGCGGCGCGTGTGCGCACGAAGAACAAGCTTGATCACACCGTCAGCATCGTGACCAACAACTGGCTGGTCCGGCTGGATTTTTTGCGCAGGACCGGCATCCGGTTTGATGAAGGTCTGGGTCTTTCCGGTGGATCGGACATCGCCATCTTCCGCGAAATCCGCACGGCTGGCGGCAAGACGGGGTGGGCACCCGATGCAATCGTCTACGAAGAAATTCCCCCCGACCGGTTGTCGCTTGGCTATCAATTCAGGCGCGGCAGGGATCAGCAACTGGCCACCTACAACATCAAGCGCAGCCAGACCGGGCGAAGCCGTGTCCTGTCATCAATCGTTTTCATTTTGATGAAGTCACTCGTCGGCCTGATCCGCGTGCTGGCATCGCCCTTGTTCGGGGGATCGACGCTGGTGCTGGGACTGCGGGCGTTCGGCGCGGCCGTCGGACGGCTTAAAGGTCTTATGGGCAGCCAAAGCAGCCATTACAGACAGGTTGCGGGCCACTGAGCCCGCCGCTGCAATCCTTCAAGTGTGGTTGATCATCACATGCCGCACGAAGGTATAATCCTCCAACGCATAGCCCGACATGTCCTTGCCATAACCCGATTGCTTGATCCCGCCATGCGGCATCTCGTTGACCAGCATGAAATGCGTATTGATCCAGGTGCAGCCATAGCGCAACCGCGCCGCCGTCGCCATCGCCCGGCCGACATCTCGGGTCCAGACCGATGACGCCAGCCCATAATCGCTGTCGTTGGCCCATTGCACTGCCTGATCGACATCCGAGAACGGCGTGACTGACACCACCGGCCCGAATACCTCGCGCCGCACAATCTCGTCGGTTTGCTTCGCTCCGGCCACGACTGTGGGCCGATAATAGAAGCCAGAGTCCCCCATCGTCGCGCCACCCGTGGTGATCTCGATATGAGGAACCTCGCGGGCGCGTTCGACGAAGCTTGCGACCCGGTCGCGCTGGCGCAGGCTGATCAGCGGGCCGATTTCGTTCTTGGTGTCATCCTCCAGGCCAAGCGCGATGTCCGACACCGCAGAAGTCAGATCGGCGACCAGCTTGTCATACACCTTCTTGCCCGCATAAATCCGGCACGCGGCGGTGCAGTCCTGCCCGGCGTTGTAATAACCGAACGCGCGCAACCCCTCGACGACCTGCGCGATGTCAGCATCGTCAAAGACCACCACCGGGGCCTTGCCGCCCAGTTCCAGATGGGTGCGCTTCACCGACTTGCTGGCGGCATCGAGCATCTTCTTGCCCGTCGCGACATCGCCGGTCAGGCTAATCATGTCGACGCCGGGATGGTTGATGAGGTAGGAACCGACAGTCTCACCCCGCCCCGGCAGGATGTTGACCACGCCCGCCGGCAGTTCTTCTGCGAAAATCGTTGCCATTTTCAGCGCGGTCAGCGGTGTTTGCTCGGACGGTTTGAACACCACCGCATTACCACCGCCAATCGCTGGCGCCAGTTTCCACGCCATCATCATCAGCGGGTAGTTCCAGGGTGCGATGCTGGCCACCACACCTACCGCATCGCGGCGGATCATCGAGGTCATGCCTTCCATGTATTCGCCCGCGATCGCGCCATGCTGGTTGCGCACCGCTCCCGCGAAGAACCTGTAGCAATCCACAATCGCGGGAATCTCGTCATTCAGCGCCGCGTTGATCGGCTTGCCGCAGTTCAACGACTCAAGTGCCGCGAACGCATCCGCCTCGGCCTCGATCCGATCCGCGATCCGGTGCAACGCGGCAGAGCGTGTGGCGGGCGTCGTCCGCGACCATCCGTCGAACGCCTTTCGCGCCGCAGCCACGGCCCGATCAATTTGTTCGGTCGAGGCTTCGGGCACTTCAACGATCAGCGCACCGGTGCGTGGGTTCAGCACCTTCTCGGCCCGCTCGGCCCCGTTTTCGATGGCGTCGCCGATCAGAAGACCAGTTGCTATATTGTTGATTTTGGGAACATTCATCGCATTCTCCCTTTCATTTTCCGCCACCGGCGGTCTCTTCGCCGCCGCGGGTCAGGTAATAGGCTGCAAGGATCGGCAGGAAGGTGGTCAGGAATACCACCATCGCCACCACGTTGGTCACCGGCCGCTGGCGCGGGCGCACCAGTTCGTTCAGCATCCAGATCGGCAGGGTCGATTGCTGGCCCGCCGTGAAGGTCGTCACGATCACTTCGTCGAACGACAGCGCAAAGGCCAGCATGCCGCCCGCCAACAGCGCCGAGCCGAGGTTCGGCAGCACCACATACCGGAAGGTCTGGAATCCGTTCGCGCCAAGGTCTGCCGACGCCTCGACGACCGAGCCAGACAGCCGCCGGAATCGTGCCACCGCATTGTTGTAGACGATGACGATGCAGAACGTCGCGTGACCCAACACGATGGTGAACGTCGAGAACGGAATGTCCATGATCGAAAACGCCGAACGCAACGACATCCCGGTGATGATCCCCGGCAGGGCAATCGGCAGGATGACCAGCAAGGTGATCGTATCGCGTCCGAAGAACCGCGCCCGCGCCATCGCTGCGGCAACCAGCGTGCCCAGGATAAGAGCCAGCGCAGTCGATATCGCCGCAACCCGCAGCGACAGGTACAGCGGCGGCCAGACATCTTCGCGATACCACGTCACGGCGAACCATTTCAGCGTCAGCCCCGGCGGCGGGAACTGATAGGTGCGCTCTTCGGTCGTGAACGCATAGAGAAAGATCAGCAGGATCGGAATGTGCAGAAACAACAGGCCGCCGAACGCGGCAAGTCTCAGTCCAAATGGGGCGCGGGCGTCAGAGCGCATCGAACGCCCCCAGTCTGCGGGCGATGCCGAGATACACCAACATGATCAGGATCGGAACCACCGCAAAGGCAGCAGCCAGCGGCACGTTACCGGCGGTACCTTGCAGCGTGTAGACCGCCTGACCCAGAAACAGTCGCGACGATCCGACGATTTGCGGAATGATGTAATCGCCCATCGTCAGCGAGAACGTGAAGATCGACCCCGCGATGATCCCCGGCAAGGCCAATGGCAGGATTACCGTGAGGAAGGTCTGACCCGCCGAGGCCCCCAGATCGGCAGAGGCTTCGATCAACGAACCCGGCACCCGTTCAAGGCTGGCCTGCATCGGCAGGATCATGAACGGCATCCAGACGTAGACGAAGACAAGGAACGTGCCGATATAGCTCGTTGACAGCGAATTGCCCCCGATCACCGGCAGTGCCAGAA
>JBBKVT010000034.1:0-11184 GCA_037968535.1 Paracoccaceae bacterium | reverse complement strand
AACGCTGACTCCGTGCTGACTCGGCCATAAATAAAGTTCATCAGAAATCTATTAAGCTATTGAATTTATTGGTGCACCCGACACGATTCGAACGTGTGGCCTCTGCCTTCGGAGGGCAGCGCTCTATCCAGCTGAGCTACGGGTGCCTGGGCGGGGGTATAGCGGTGGGGCGGCTGCCCTGCAATCCGGAATCTCAGTTGAAAAGCTCGTGGCACAGTTCCAGAGCGTCAATCAATTTGTCGACTTCCGCCTCGGTATTATAAAGCCCAAAAGATGCACGACAGGTCGCTGTAACGCCAAGGTGCTGCATCAGTGGCTGGGCGCAGTGATGGCCCGCGCGCACTGCAATGCCCCGCTTGTCGAGCACGGTCGAGATGTCATGCGCATGCGCGGGCCCGTCCAGCGTGAATGAAAATATCGCTGCCTTGTCGGGCGTTTGGCCTTGGACCTGCACCCAGTTCAATCCGCTCAGACGCTGCTGGGCATATGCGCAGAGCTGGTTCTCCTGCTGTGCGATATTCGTCATGCCCAGTTCAGTCATGTAGTCGAGCGCAACGCCCAGGCCGATCATCTGCACGATGCCCGGCGTACCAGCCTCGAATTTCATCGGCGGATCGTTGTAACTGACGTGGTCGCGCGTCACTTCGCGGATCATGTCGCCACCGCCCATGAACGGGCGCATCTCGGCCAATCGTTCTTTCCTGCAATAGATCGCACCCGACCCCGAAGGCCCGTACAACTTGTGGCCGGTGATCGCATAGAAATCACAGCCAATATCCTGAACGTCGACCGGCATATGTACCGCCGCCTGCGAGCCATCAACCAGTACCGGTATCCCTCGCTCGTGAGCGGCTCTGGTTATGGCTTTTACATCGACTTTGGTCCCCAGAACATTGGAAAGATGCGTGATTGCGACCAGCTTTGTCCGATCGGTCATCGCGTCGATCACCCGCCCGGCATCCAATGCGCCGAGCGCATCCGGTTCCACCCATTTCAACACCACCCCCTGTCGTTCGCGCAGGAAATGCCAAGGCACGATGTTGGCGTGATGTTCCATCACCGACAACAATATCTCGTCGCCCGCTTTCAATCGAGGCATGGCCCAGCCATAGGCCACCATGTTGATCCCCTCGGTGGTGCCCGTGTTCATCACGATCTCGTCGTCCGATCCGGCATTCAGAAAGGCGGCGATCTTGCCGCGCACGCCTTCGTACTGCTCTGTCATCACATTAGAAAGGTGATGCAATCCCCTGTGAACATTAGAATAGTTCATCGAGTATGCCTCGGTCATCGCGTCAATGACGACGCGCGGCTTTTGGGCGGAGGCGCCGTTGTCGAGGTAGACCAGCGGCTTGCCGTTGACCTCGCGCGTCAGGATCGGGAAATCGGCCCGGATCTTTTCAACGTCAAACATCTGAAACCCCCGGCCCCGCCACGCCCAACACGCCGAGCAGAATGGATAGTAGAACGGCCAATGCCATCATCGACAGAAAAATGCCCAGAAACACGGCGGTGGCGGATTTGAATCCGTGCAGTTCCATGATGAACTGGGTCAGCATCCAGAAGAACAGGACGAGACCCGCGATCCCCAACAGGAACGCCAACAACGGCGACACAATCAGTGCCAGAATTTGGGCCAGTTGCAGGCAGATCATGACGAACTGAAGCCAGGCCACAAGCACGATCGCGCCGTCCAGATCGCCGCTTCCTCCCAGTCTTCTCCCGACGTAATGCACAGCGAAAATGGCAATCAGCATGAGGCACAGCTGGATCACGCCAAGCAGGAACGGCGAGGCCCCGAACAGCCCCGATTCTGCCGCCGGGCTACCGGCGATCAGCACCGAGGCTTTTGCCAGGATCGCGCTGAAGACAACCGTCAGCAGCAGCAGGTCCCAGCGTTCCCGCCGCGTCAGGTCGAGATCGAGCACAGCACGGGCACCGGCGCGTGGATTGCGCAAGGTATGAATCGCGGCTTGGGTCAGGCCGTTCAGCGATAGGTCCATCAGGCCGCGCCTCCTTTTTCAGCTTCATAGAGCGACAAAAGCCAGATCGCAACGAAGCCAAAGAGCGCAACCGCAGCGGTCAACGCTTTCACTGTCGCAGCGCCGGCCAACCCGGCCACCAGCCCATTTAGCAACCACAGGGGTGCCGCCACGAGGAGCGCCCAGAACAACGCCAGTCGCGCCGCATACCAGTTGCCCCGGCCGCCAATCAGCCACGCCAGCAAGTGCGACAATGCGGCGATCGCGTACAGTGCCAGCGGAACCAGGAACACCCAAGCCAGCAGAGCACCGCCAATGCGCGCATCGACCGGAATCGACGGGTCGGCCTCGGCGGCGCGGACAAGACGCGGCCATTGAGCGACGAAGATCAGCAGGCAGGCCGCGACCAGAAAGACCAGCGCGCGGTCTTCTCTTGCGCCGTAACCAAGTTGGCGCCGCATCACCTGGCGAGGATGCAGCCAGGCACATAGGATGTCGCCGGTGACGCTCATCAGCTGTGGTGACGCTGCAGCCAGCCATCGAGTCGCGACAGGATGTCGGCGGCGATCGCCGGGTCGTCGATCTCGTCGATGGCCGCGGCAAGAAAGGCCAGCACCAGGAGGTCCTGCGCCTGCCCCTCGGGCACTCCTCGGGATCGGAGGTAAAAGAGGGCGTCGTCGTCAATCGCGCCGGACGTAGATCCGTGCGAACAGATTACATCATCTGCATAGATCTCGAGTTCTGGCTTGGCCAGGAACTGGGCGTCGTCGTCCAGAAGCAGCGACTGGCTGATCTGATAGCCATCGGTCTTCTGCGCGTCCTTCTTCACCAGGATCTTGCCCTGGAACACGCCGATCGCACCGTTGCGCAGCACCTTCTTGAACACCTGCCGGCTTTCGCAGCCTACCGCGTCATGGGTAACGAACACCGTATCGTCATGGTGGAAATCGCCATCGCCCACCGCAGCGCCTGCGACATGCGCAACCGCATTATCGCCGATCAATTCAATCACCACCTCGTTGCGTGTCAGCACGCCATTGACCGACAGGGTGAAGCTTTTGAACGTGCTTTCCGTCGCTAATCGTGCGAAGATATGCGTGGCGGTGCGGCGTTCATGGTCACGGCCCTGTGCGCGGACATGATGGAAGCCCGCGCCATCGGCGATATCGACCTCGATCACCTTGTTGAATCGCGCAGCAGCGGGGCCGGTTTCCAGAATCGTCAGGTCGGCGCCTTCTTCCACCCGGATCACATGGTGCAGGATCGCGTCAGAGGTCTCATTGCGGTGCAGATATTCAATGGCCACGGGTTTCGCAGCTTTCGCCGTTGCCCGGATCATCAGACCGTCCGTCGCAAAGGCGCTGTTCAGTGCGGCGAGGGGTCGCTGCACCGGCACCTGCCCGCGTTCTTCCAGCTTGCCATACAGGTCTTTCGCCCAGTGGATATCGGTTGATGCGGCATCCGCGAGGCGGTCGATCCGGACGCCCGCCAGCGCCAGATTATCCGAGGCATCTGCATCGAACACCCCATCGACGAAAACAATCCGCAACCGGTCGATTTCGTCGAAGATTGGCGTCTCTTCCGCCTCGAACAAACATGCAGTTGGCGCGTCGGCCTGCACCAGCGTCGTCGGATCGGTATATTTCCAATACTCATCGCGGCGCGACGGCAGCCCCATCGCCCGCAACCGGGCCAGCGCGTCCTTGCGCGCTGCATCCGCCCAACCAGCGCCGGTTGGCAGCGTCAAAGCCTCCAACCTTGTCTGAGTGGCGTCCTGTTTTGCTTGCGGCAATGCCATCAGGTCGTCTCCTCGAGGATACCGGTATAGCCGTTGGTTTCAACCTCCAGCGCCAGGTCCGGCCCGCCGGTTTTAACGATCCGGCCATCGGCCATGATATGCACCACGTCAGGTTTGATGTGGTCCAGCAGCCGTTGGTAATGCGTGATGACAAGGAAGGAACGGCCCGCGCTGCGCAGCGCATTGACGCCTTCGGCGACCAGTTTCATCGCGTCGACGTCCAAACCAGAGTCAGTCTCGTCAAGAATGCACATCTTCGGTTCCAGCATCGCCATCTGCAGGATCTCGTTGCGTTTCTTCTCGCCGCCGGAAAAGCCGACGTTTACAGGTCGCTTCAGCATCTCGGCGTCGATATGCAGCGATTTCGCCTTGGCGCGAATTTCCTTGAGGAATTCGGTGGCGGACATTTCTTCCTCGCCGCGCGCCTTGCGCTGCGCATTCACCGCCGTGCGCAGAAACGTCATGTTGCCGACGCCGGGTATTTCGACCGGATACTGGAAGGCCAGAAACAGGCCAGCAGCCGCGCGTTCCTCGGGCTCAAACGCCAGCAGATCGGTGCCATCCAGTTCTACCGAACCGTCCGTGACCAAGTAGCCGTCGCGCCCTGCCAGAACATAGGACAGGGTCGACTTGCCCGACCCGTTCGGCCCCATGATCGCATGCACCTGGCCATCCTCGACCGTCAGATCGACGCCCTTGAGGATCTGCTTGTCCTCTTCTTCCCGCTTGACGTGGAGGTTATTGATTTTCAGCATTTAATCTTCCTTCATTCTATAGCGGATCGGACAACTAAAGGACCGGCCGCCGTGCGGGCCGTCCTTGCTGTCAGTCTGTGGATTTCGGTATGTCGCGCAGACGCGGCGCGGGTCAGTTCAACCGCAAAACGACTGGCATGGCGGGGGGCTTGTTCTCGTCCTCTCCGACGACGAAGGAGACGCCGCGAAACAGGATCGAATTCGGCTCGGTGGTTTCGATGACAGCCGTCACCCAGTCCGGTGAGAACGCCTTTTCGAAGGCGCCCGGCCAGCTGTGAACCAGATTGTGCATCACCGCGATCATCACGAAAATTCCGACCGTCTTGGCGGTTTCCTGTGCCTTGCCCGAAAACCGGAACATCAGTTTCAGGACAAAACCGATCGCCAGCGCAACGCCGGCGTCGATCGCCATCGTGATATCGGCATCCTCGCCGGTCAACGTGCCGCCCGCAATCGTGTAGCGCGCCCAACGCGTGATCATGACCGCGAGCATCCCGATCAGGAATGCGCCGACGATCGACACCGGAAAGCCGATGATCTCGCGCAATGACGGCAACGCCGAAACGGCGCGTTTCCTGGGTGCTCCGGACTGAGTTTCCTCTGCCGGACCGACATAGACCTGGCTCATGGTGTTCGCGCCGCCGGATGAAATCCGCTTCAGCCGGTTCTCGAACTGCCGTTTCTGTCGGTCGGGGTCGATCATCCTGTTCACCCACCATTTGAACTCCTGCATAGTTGATCAGCGGAATTGGGCAGGAATGGGACAGAGTTCGGCCGATTTGACGATTAACCGACGTTAACGGCCATGCAGCGCCCTTTGGGATCGCTCGTCGCAGCCCATCGGCCCGGCCCTGTTCAAGACGGCAGGACATTCAGCCAACCGAGCCTTCCAGCGAAATCGCCACAAGCTGTTGCGCTTCCATCGCAAATTCCATCGGTAGCGCCTGTAAGACGTCCTTGCAGAAGCCGTTAACCACCAGCGCCACCGCTTCTTCTTCGTCCATGCCGCGGCTACGGCAATAAAACAGCTGGTCGTCATCGACCTTGCTGGTCGTCGCCTCATGCTCGACCCGGCTCGAGTTGTTCTTGACCTCGATGTAAGGCACCGTGTGCGCGCCGCAGTCGCCGCCGATCAGCAGGCTGTCACACTGCGTATAATTGCGGCTGTTCTTGGCCTTCGGATGCATCGAAACCAGCCCGCGGTAGGTGTTCTGCGCCTTGCCCGCGCTGATCCCTTTGCTGACGATCCGGCTTTTGGTGTTCTTGCCCAGATGGATCATCTTGGTGCCGGTATCGGCCTGCTGGTAATTGTTGGTGATGGCAATCGAGTAGAACTCGCCCTGGCTATCATCGCCGCGTAGAATGCAGGACGGATACTTCCACGTTACCGCTGACCCGGTTTCAACTTGCGTCCACATCACCTTGGCCCGATCACCCCGGCAAGCGGCGCGCTTGGTGACGAAGTTGAAGATCCCGCCCTTGCCGTTTTCATCGCCCGGATACCAGTTCTGAACGGTGGAATACTTGACCTCGGCATCCTCCAGCACGACGATTTCCACCACAGCCGCGTGAAGCTGCGTGGTGTCGCGTTTCGGCGCGGTGCAGCCTTCGAGATAGCTTACATAAGACCCCTTGTCGGCGATGATCAGCGTGCGCTCGAACTGGCCGGTATTCTCGGCGTTGATCCGGAAATAGGTCGACAGTTCCATCGGGCAGCGCACCCCCGGTGGCACGTAGACGAACGAGCCGTCCGAGAAGACCGCGGAATTCAGCGTGGCGAAGAAATTATCCGAATAGGGCACCACGGTGCCAAGGTATTTGCGCACCAGTTCAGGATGCTCGCGGATCGCTTCCGAGATCGAGCAGAAGATCACCCCGGCCTTCTTCAGCTCGGCCTGAAACGTTGTTCCCACCGACACCGAGTCAAAGACCGCGTCCACGGCCACCTTGCGGCCTTCGGCAGGCGCCGCTTCGGCACCCTCGACACCGGCCAGGATCATCTGTTCTTTCAGCGGAATGCCCAGCTTTTCATAGGTCGCCAGCAATTTCGGATCGACCTCGTCGAGCGACTTTGGCCGCACTTCCATACTTTTGGGGCGCGCGTAATAGTACTGGTCCTGATAATCGATCATCGGATAGTGAACCATCGCCCAGTTCGGCTCTGTCAGATTCTCCCAGCGCTCGAACGCCTTCAACCGCCAGTCGGTCATCCATTCCGGCTCGCCGTTCTTGTCCGAGATCAGCCGCACGATATCCGGGTTCACGCCCTTGGGCGCATACTCCATCTCGATATCCGTGTTCCATCCGTATTTATACTTACCCGACAGGGATTTGACCGCGTCGACCGTTTCCTGATCGACACCCTCTTTCACGTCAACATTGTCCAAAGCAGTCATCCTCATCGCCTTTCTTCACGCGGCTTTCGCGCGATACTTCTTGTGTGCTGCAGACCATGCATCCGCAAAGCGCAGCACTTCTTCCTTTGTCGTCGTCGGACCCAGCGAGACGCGGATCGCACTCGCGCTGGCCACGTCGTCAAATCCCATCGCCTGCAACACCCGGCTCGATCGCACCTTGCCAGAGGAACAGGCCGATCCCGCCGAGATCGCAAACCCTGCCAGGTCCATCTGCATCACCTGCGTCTCGCCCTTCCAGCCGGATGAGACGATGCAACTGGTATTTGGCAGACGCTGCGCGCCTTGTCCGGCAAAGATAGTACCGGGGGCCGCATCCGCAACCGCTGCCTCCAGAAGATCGCGCATCTCGGCCACCTGGTCCCAGATCCCGTCCGCAAGATCGCGAGCGGCGGCTTTGGCAGCAGCCCCAAACCCGGCGATCCCGATCAGGTTCTCGGTTCCGGCGCGGCGTCCCATCTCTTGTCCGCCACCCCTGATCCGCGCATCGATGTCCAAGCCCTGCCGCAGCACCAGTGCACCCACGCCCTTCGGCCCGCCCAGCTTGTGGGCCGAGATCATCGCCATCGCTGCGCCGAGCCAGTTGAATGCGACAGGCAGCTTGCCGAAACCCTGCGTCGCATCACAGGCAGCCAGGCCATCGGGCAAATCCTGAATGACGCCGGTTTCAGAATTGGCCAACTGCACCGCAGCACCGCCCGGCTCGAATACCGTCACCTTGCCATTGCGATCCGCCAGCAGGTCATCCTTGCACCAGGCTGTCACCGCGTCATGTTCGACAGATCCACAGCGCAGACCCCGCCCCGCCAGGCCCAGGGCCGCGGCCTCTGTTGCCCCCGAGGTAAAAACGATATCCGCGCCGGCTGCACCGAACGCCTCGGCCAGATCGACCCGCGCGGCCTCTATCAGCCGCTTCGCCGCACGCCCTTCGGCATGGACGCTGGACGGATTGCCGACGACTTCCATCGCCGCGCCCATCGCGGCCCGCGCTTCGGGTCGCAGCACCGCCGTTGCATTCCAGTCCAGATAGAACCGCGCACTCATCGGACCGCTCCAAGATTCTTCTGTTCAAAGCTACTCCCGCCGGAGGCACCGGCCCGCAGGGCCAGATCTCTTGCCGTGCGCCAGCACGGCGCAATTTCCAAACTTCTGCTCATCCCTCGTCGACCACGGTAAAGAGCACCGGCACCGCTGGACATGGCGTCAGGTCGTTTCCGACCACATCGGCCAGTCGGGTTTGGTGCAGGAACACATAGACATGCGCCGAAAGCCCCTCCCACAGCCGGTTGGTCAGCGACTGCGCCCGGGTCCCCGATACAGCGCCAGAGGCCCCCGCCCCGGTGTGCATCGCGCTCACCGTTTCTTCGACGGCCGCCAGGATGTCCGAGATCCGGATGTCTGATGCGGGCCTCGCCAGCTTGTAACCGCCGCCCGGCCCGCGCACCGATTCCACCAATCCTGCGCGACGCAGCTTGACGAACAGCTGCTCGAGGTATGGCAGCGAGATGTCCTGGCGTTTCGAGATTTCGGCCAGCGAACTCAGACCACCCGCGCGCTGAGTCGCAAGATCGGCCAAAGCCACCATCGCATACCGACCCTTGGTGCTCAGTTTCATGGCAAATGCCCTGCAATTTCATTGACCTTCGGTATCAGGATCATTACCTGACTATCCAGCCCCGATGCGCCCAGTCCGGGCGATTTAGAATTGTTCTAAGGTGTCCGAGCAAATTCGTCAAGAATTCGGCCGACACTTTTCGCCAAAACGAAAGAGACGCATGCCCGAAGTCATTTTCCCCGGTCCCGAAGGTCGCCTGGAAGGCCGTTACCACCCGCAAAAGGAAAAGGACGCCCCGATTGCAATCGTCCTGCATCCGCACCCGCAATTCGGCGGCACGATGAACAACCGGGTGGTCTACAACCTGCATTATGCCTTCTACAACATGGGCTTCACCGTGCTGCGGTTCAATTTCCGTGGCGTCGGGCGCAGTCAGGGCGAATACGATCAGGGCATCGGCGAACTGTCCGATGCGGCAAGCGCGCTCGATTACCTACAGTCGATGAACCAGAACTCCAAGCATTGCTGGGTCGCGGGCTTTTCATTCGGCGCCTGGATCGGCATGCAGCTTTTGATGCGACGGCCGGAAATCACCGGCTTCATTTCGGTGTCGCCGCCCGCCAACATGTATGATTTCTCGTTCCTCGCCCCCTGCCCTTCGTCGGGTCTCGTCATCAACGGCACCTCCGACCGGGTGGCGCCGCCGCGCGACACCCATGTGCTTGTCGACAAGCTGCATGAACAAAAGGGCATCACGATCACCCATACCGAGATCGACGGTGCCGGCCACTTCTTCGAAGATCCGCATATGGACACGATGATCGGCACGGTCGAAGACTATGTGCGCCGTCGCCTCACTGAAACCACGCGCTGACCCAACTGAATCGGAACGCCTGACAATGTCGAAAGTCGATGATATCGCTGAAACGCTGGCCAACGATGCCATCGCCTATGAGAAGAAGTCCGGAAACACTTCTGTCGTCTCCGAGGTTGGCAAGATCATCGGATCGTCCTCTGCCACCTTGCAGGACGCGTTCCTGACCGCGGTGCGGGTGCTGCGCGCCGAAGCGCAGGCGCGGGCCTATCTCGATGACATGGAAACCAAGGGCTCATCCAAACGCACCGTGGCGATCAACGCCGACGATTGATCGGCAGCTGTCGCCCTGCCCACCCCCGTATACCGCAGTATACCATCTTCCCCCGACACTGCCTTTGCGGTATGGAGCGCGCAATTCGTGATTCATTCCAGACCAGGGGCAGCAGCACATGACCAAGATCAAAGTCGAAAACCCGATCGTCGAACTTGACGGCGACGAGATGACCCGGATCATCTGGGACTTCATCAAGAAGAAACTGATCCTGCCCTATCTCGACGTCGACCTGCTCTATTACGATCTGGGCATGGAAGAACGCGACCGGACCGACGATCAGATAACCATCGACGCCGCAGAGAAGATCAAAGAGATCGGTGTCGGCGTCAAATGCGCGACCATCACGCCGGATGAGGGGCGGGTCGAGGAGTTCGGCCTCAAGAAGATGTGGCGCAGCCCGAACGGCACGATCCGCAACATCCTTGGCGGGGTTATCTTCCGCGAGCCGATCATCTGCAAGAACGTGCCCCGCCTCGTGCCCGGCTGGACCCAGCCGATCATCGTCGGCCGCCATGCTTACGGCGACCAGTACCGCGCCACCGATTTCCAATTCCCCGGCAAAGGCAAACTGACGATGAAATTCGTCGGCGAAGACGGCGAGACGATCGAGCGCGAGGTCTTCGACGCGCCCGCCGCCGGTGTCGCGCTCGCAATGTACAACCTTGACGACTCGATTCGCGATTTCGCCCGCGCATCGCTGAACTATGGGCTGAACCGCGGCTATCCGGTTTATTTGTCGACCAAGAACACCATCCTCAAGGTCTATGACGGCCGCTTCAAGAACATCTTTCAGGAAATCTTCGAGGCCGAGTTTGCCGACAAGTTCAAGGCCGCAAAGATCACCTACGAACACCGCCTGATCGACGACATGGTTGCCGCCGCGATGAAATGGTCCGGCGGTTATGTCTGGGCCTGCAAGAACTACGATGGCGATGTGCAGTCCGATACAGTCGCGCAGGGCTTCGGCTCGCTGGGTCTGATGACCAGCCAGCTGATGACCCCGGATGGCAAAGTTGTAGAGGCCGAAGCCGCGCACGGCACCGTCACCCGCCACTACCGCCAGCACCAGAAGGGCGAAGCGACCTCGACGAACTCGATCGCTTCGATCTTCGCCTGGACCGGTGGCCTCAAGCACCGTGCCAAGCTGGACGGCAATGACAAGCTGATGAACTTCGCGAACACGCTTGAAAAGGTCGTCGTGGACACCGTCGAGACCGGCTTCATGACCAAGGATCTCGCGCTGTTGGTCGGTCCTGATCAGAAATGGCTGACAACGGAAGGCTTCCTTGAAAAGGTCGATTCCAATCTGGACAGGGCGCTCGCCTGATCTACGGCGGCGTCACGAATCACGAGCGGCGGCAGGATAATCCCGCCGCCGCTCACGCTTTGGACACCGGATGAGCAATGGCCTTAGAGCGGTTTGCATGAATTGGGAATCTTGGGGGATTCCTACGCGGGCTGATCTGTGATTCACCATGATTGGAGGTGGATCACATGGGCAAACCGTATTCTTCCGATCTCAGAGAGCG
>JBBKVT010000033.1:0-3102 GCA_037968535.1 Paracoccaceae bacterium | reverse complement strand
AGCGAGCCGGTCGCCCCCAGCCGCTTGGTGGCGAAGTAGATCGGGTTGAAGACCAGCTTCTGGATGAAGTCCTTCCAGTAGATGTTGATCCGCCGCCAGAAGTCGGTGAAGGACGACGCGAAGAGATAGAAATGGTGGGTCTCGGCAAGGCCGAAGCCGTACATCCTCAAGAGCCCGATGATCAGGTGGAAGAGCCCCGAGATCTTCAGATAAAGCAGATAGGTCGAGACCATGTAGCGGGCGGCACCGGTGCCGTTTGCCACCTCGGAGGGGTCGACCACCGCGAGGAAGTACACGACCTTGTAGAGCGAGAGGTGGACGAGCCCCCGCAACATCCACTTCACGCCGGTCTGATAGAGCCGCAGCGCATCGTCATTGTAGATCGAGCGCTGCAGGGTCTTGTAGTCGACCACCGGGAACAGCGGAAAACAGACATTCGGCAGCATGAAGAAATAGCTGACCGCCCGAACCGGACTGAACGGCGCCGCGTCATGGGCGAGGTCGTAGAGATAGACAATCAGGCGGAACATGAACATCGCGCCGAGGATCGGCCAGATCGTGCCCGGAATGGAGGGGCCGATGGGCACCATCTCGGCGCGCTCGAACGCCATCGCCGCAGCCGCCAGCAGAACCAGCGCCACACGCGCCCGGAAGTTGATCGGCACATGGCACAGCGCGATCAGGATCCCCCCCATCGCCAGAAGCCATGCGCCCTGCTGCCAGCCGAAGATCGCCAGCACGCTGACGACCGAAAGCCCGGCGAAGAAGGTGTGCCGCCATGCTGCCGGAAGGAAGTGATTGACGACGAACCCGCCCAAGGCCAGCGTCAGGACGTACTCAAAGGAATTGCTTTCGATGTTGAGCAGTCGGATTGCCGCGACGACCAGCGTAAACTCGACGAAAATAACACCGAACTTCAGGAGGCGCTTCGCCTCAAGGTCGGCACTCAGCTGCTCTCTGTATTCGGGCGGGAGAGCAGCGGTCAGACGCTTTCCCGGTCCGGCTTGCGCCGTCGATGTGAAATCACCCACTACTGTACTCCCGCGTCAAAATTCCGCGCCGACCAACCGCAATGCAGCCGCCGAAACCCAAACGGTCTCTCTCGAACGCCGCCATCTGGAAGCAAATCCTAACAAATTTGAGGTCTCGGCGACACGATTCAAACGCAATGCAACTCATTAAAGATACAATGGAAATACCAGAAAACTATTGTTCTTGCGTGTGTCGCGGGGACGGCACACTATAAATCAGGATAAAAAATTAGGATAAAGCTTGATTTGAGAAGGGGTGACATGACTGCCAGCAGCGTCTTGAAAACATTCTTATTGAACGAATTTCTACCAGGAGAAGATCCGGACGCACTGACGGATACGACACCTCTGATGACGAGCGGTGTCCTCGATTCACTCGCGACGCTGAAGCTCATTTCCTTTCTCGAGAACGAGTTCGGGGTGAAGGTCGAGGCGCATGAGGCCGACGAGGAGAATTTCGAGACCATAAACGACATGGTCCGGCTTGTTGACTCGAAGCGCTGAAGCGGTTTCCCACGCGTAAAAAGGTGTCGATAGCCATGCAAAGCCTTCATGGATACCTTCGGGATGCTGTTCGGGCCTGGCCTGAACGCACCGCTGTACGGCAGGCGGCTGACAACGCCTCGGTCAGTTACGCCGAACTCGACGCGTTGTCGGATCGCTTGCGCGACCGTCTGGTAGCCGTGGGCGTCGGGCCAGGCGACCGGGTGGGGTTCTGGATCCGCAAGTCGGTCGACAGTGTCGCCGCCATCTTCGGCGTGCTCAAGGCCGGAGCGGCTTATGTGCCAGTCGACCCGACGGCGCCCGCGGCGCGCAACGGTTTCATTCTTGCCGACTGCGCGGTGAAGGCGGTCGTCGTCGAGGCCCGTTTTGCGCAGGCGCTTCGGGACGAACTCGCGGGCCACGGTGCCGATCCCGTATTGATTGTCATCGACGGAGCGGGCGGTGGCGGGCCGCTGGCTGCGACACTCGACGAGAGCCCGGCACCCAGGGTGGATACTGTCCAGCCGGATCCTGATGATCTTGCGTACATACTCTATACCTCCGGTTCGACCGGGCGACCGAAGGGCGTGCAACTTGGTCACCGAAACGCGGTCGCCTTCGTCGAATGGTGCCGAATGGTACTCGGACCCACACCGCAGGATCGGTTCTCGTCGCACGCGCCGCTACATTTCGACCTCTCGATTCTCGACCTTTATACGTCGCTTTCTTCCGGGGCGTCGGTAACGCTCTTCGACGAGCAGGTCACCAAGAACCCTGCTGAACTTGCGCGGCTGATTGCCGAAACCGGGATCACTGTCTGGTACTCTGCGCCCTCCATCCTGAGCCTGCTTGTGCAGCATGGGGATCTTGACGCGCACGACTTCTCCGACTTGCGCACTGTGCTTTTCGCAGGAGAGGTGTTTCCCATCGTGCACCTTCGGGCGCTGACAAAACTCTGGCCGCAGCGGCGTTATATGAACCTTTACGGGCCGACCGAAACCAATGTGTGCACCGCCTACGAGGTGCCTCTTCCGATCGCCGAGGACCGCACTCAGCCAGTCCCCATCGGCCCGGTCTGCCCGCATCTGGAAGGGGTCGTGGTGGATCCGGACGGCACACCGGTGCGCATGGGCGAAGCTGGCGAACTGCTGATCCGCGGCGGCAACGTCACCCGGGGCTATTGGAACCTGCCGGAACAGACGGCGAAGGCCTTCCTGCAGGTTGGCGACCCGCCGGCATTCTATCGGACCGGCGACATCGTGCGCGAGGAGGCGGACGGCGATCTGATCTATGTCGGGCGACGCGACCGAATGATCAAAAAGCGCGGCTATCGGGTCGAACTCGGCGAGATCGAGACCTGTCTCTACAGGCATCCCGAGATTGCCGAGGCCGCAGTTGTTGCGCTGCCCGATGAGGCACTGGGAATGAAGGTCACAGCGCATATCGCGGCGAAAGATGGCGGCAAGCTGTCTTTGATCGCCCTCAAGACCTTCTGCTCGGGGCACATTCCCGTCTACATGATTCCGGACATCTTCCGGTTTCATGAAAGCCTGCCGAAGACATCGACCGACAAGATCGACTACCAGGG
>JBBKVT010000032.1:0-4503 GCA_037968535.1 Paracoccaceae bacterium | reverse complement strand
CCGGCTCTTGCCAATTCAGAAACAAGAATCGACGCATCAGATGGTTTGACTTTCTTCATCGCACCAAACCCCGATCCGTTCCGAACACATCCGCCGATCAACGTCAAAATGGCGCGCCGAATTTGTATCTCCGGTATCGCTCATCGGCAACATGGATTCAGCTTCGCAGCTTTTGGATGCCTAAACCCAAATCAACCAACGCCACGCGTCTCTACCTGAACCGTAATTCAGGCCGCTGCCTTTCTGTTCGCCGCCAGCTTGGCGTCCACGATCGCTACCGTTTCCTCAATCGCGGGGTGAGACAAGCCAAGTGCGTCGCCGATCAACTTGATCAACTTGTCAACGCGCTCGATATTGGTCGCGCCTGAAAAGACTGCTCTTGCGGCGGACGACGGTTTCAGCAGGTTTTCTGCTGCTGCGGCATACTTCTCGAACGGAACCATGTCCGCACTATCTGCGCCTAGCCGGGCGACGAGATCATTCACATATCCGTAGATTTCCCTGGAACGATCAATGTCGCCGTGAACCGCGTCGCGGATCGAACGGGCCCCATCGGACGTGATGCAGCGGTAGTTGCCGGTCGCCAGCATGGCCCACTTGGCAAACGGAACGAAAAGCGAGTCAAAGACACGCAATTTCACCGGGACATCCAGCCCGTCAACGCGATATTCTTCAATGTCGCGCTCCAAATCCGCCAACATGGTGTCAAGCTTCGCATCATGGAACTTCGAGACCTTGAAGTTCGTCGGCAGCCCGACATGCAGGACGTTTGGTTTCTCTTTGGGCGGGCGGAACGCCTGGGGATCAGGTGAACAGAGCGTCATCAACTGCGGATCAAATTCATCCCAGATCGACGCGTTCAGGAAGGCGTCCTTCAACCCAGAGCAGTCGAGGGTCGGAATCCGCTTGAGGTAGGGCAGCGGCGGCATGTTCATGATCGACATGCACGGCACTTTTGCGCTGGCAATTTGCGACAATAGTGACTTCAAGGTCGGGTGGGAATATTGCGGTTCCTGCATGGCAAGGCAAACCAGATCGTAGTTCTTCGGCTCTGCATCCTCGGGAGTCGTTGCATCAAGTTTGCCAGCCAGTGACTTCGAGAAAAAGCTGCGATGCGTGTCTTCACCGCGAAGTTTGATGCGAACTTCGGTGCCTTCCTCATTGAGGAGTGCTGCCGTCTCCGCCCGGCAAACCAGCGTCACATCGTGACCGGCGGCAATGAGTTTGGTGCCTAGAAGTGAACCATACGATGCACCCAGGATCAGAATTTTGTAAGACATGAAGCGGGTCCTCCTTTGCAATTGAGCCCTTGTAGCAAGGATTGGCGGTGAAGAAGTCGAAATTCGTGTTAAAGAGTTACATTATTGATATAACAGTATTCGATGCTGTTAATCTGTGAACAACAAGGATCAGCGGTGCGCAAATCATTCATCGGCCCCCAGTTAAGGCAACTGCGCCGGGACCGTGGGCAGACCCAGGCAGAGATGGCGCAGGCTCTGGGCGTCAGCGCGGCCTATATCAACATGCTCGAAAATAACCAGCGCAGCCTCTCTGTCCAGATATTGATGGCGGTTTCTGAAACCTATCAGGTCGACTGGCGAAACCTTGTCAAAGACCCGCCGCGCAATCTGCTGGTGGATCTTAGAAACATCGTCCAGGATCCCGCGTTCGGAACCGACGTTCCGGACCTGCAAGAGTTGCGGGCCGCAATCGATCACGCGCCTCGATTGGTCGATTGTTTTGTGAAACTGCATGGCAATTACAACAGCATGCTTGAGAAGATCATGCGTCAGGACGAGGCCGGTCCCAGCCCAGTGCTTTCCGAAGCATCGCCAGAAGCACTGATCTATAATTTCTTCCGCAGTAACGACAATTACTTCGACGTGCTCGAACGCGAAGCAGAAAGTCTGCGAGACAGACAACCCTGCACAAGTGAGGACGTGTACTTCGTACTGAAAGGTCGGTTGAAGGAGGTCCATGGAATAGTAGCCCGGACGAAGCCGATGGAGGATATGCAAGAGGCTCTGCGACTTTATGACAAACGCGCCAAGGCTGTGTACCTGTCAGAAGCGCTGGACATTCAGAACCGGGTTTTTCAGTTGGCGCATGTGCTTTGTCTGGTCGAGTTTCAGGACGTTCTGGAAAAATTGACTGTCTCCAGTGGCATCACGACCGAACGGGGGATCTCACGGTGTCAGGTTGAGCTGGCCAATTACTTCGCTGCGGCATCCCTGATGCCTTACAAGGAATTCCGAAAGACCGCCGAGAAGACGAAGTACGACGTGGATCGGATCGCGGCCAAGTTCAATTGTTCCTATGAACAGGTTTGTCATCGGCTGACCACGCTACAAAGACCGACGGCAAAGGGTGTCCCGTTCTTTTTCCTGCGGATCGACAAGGCCGGAAATGTGTCGAAGCGGTTCAATTCAACCTCGTTCAATCTGGCGGAGTTCGGGGGGTCATGTCCGGTCTGGAATATCCACACTGCGTTTCAGTCGCCGGGCGAGGTGCTACCGCAGTTTGTGGAATTGCCCGATGGCAAGCGATACTTCACCCTTAGCCGCACGACCGACCGGCCCTCTTTCAGTGACGAAACGAAGAACCATCGCCTGACTGTCGCGATCGGATGCGAGATGAAATATGCGCATCTGGTGGGCTATGCCAAGGCGTTCAACTTTCAGGTGCCGAACCTGTTTAGCGCGATCGGGATCAATTGCCATGTTTGCCCAAGACAGGCCTGCGCACAGCGTGCCCATCAGCCAATGTTCATGGAACTTCCAATTGACCCGCGGCGGCGCGGCAACACCCGATACGAAAGTTAACCGGGTTGTAGAAACGGGCCGACGACTACAAGCGATGTCGGCCCGCAACCCGTATCATTTGAGCAGATTGACCAGAGTTTCGCCCAGTTTCGCCGGCGACGGTGACACGCTGATGCCTGCGGATTGCATGGCCTCGATCTTGTCGTCCGCGCCGCCCTTGCCGCCCGAGATAACGGCGCCGGCATGGCCCATGGTCCGGCCCGGTGGCGCGGTTCGCCCGGCGATAAACCCGACAGCCGGTTTGGATCGGCCGCGTTTGGCTTGGTCCTTGAGGAACTGAGCGGCGTCCTCTTCGGCCGATCCGCCGATCTCACCGATCATGATGATTGACTGCGTCTCGGGGTCGGCGAGGAAGAGTTCGAGCACGTCGATGAACTCAGTTCCCTTCACCGGATCGCCGCCGATGCCGACAGCGGTGCTCTGACCGAGGCCTGCCTGGGTGGTCTGAAACACCGCCTCGTACGTCAGCGTACCTGAACGCGATAGCACGCCAACCGACCCTTTGCGGAAAATCGACCCCGGCATGATGCCAATCTTGCACTCATCAGGTGTCATCAGGCCCGGGCAGTTGGGGCCGACCAGTCGGCTGCTCGAGCCGGCGAGTTTTTCCTTCACGCGCACCATGTCCAAAACGGGCACACCCTCGGTGATGCAGGTGATCAGGTCGATGCCGGCGTCGATGGCTTCCTCGATCGCGGCAGCCGCACCCGCCGGTGGGACGTAGATCACGCTGGCAGTGGCGCCGGTGGCGTCCTTGGCCTCGGCGACGCTGGTGTAGATCGGCAGCGTTTCTCCGTTCGAGCCGGTCCAGTTGGTGCCGCCCTTCTTGGGATGGGTGCCTGCAACCATTTTGGTGCCGTGATAGGCCAGCGCCTGTTCGGTGTGGAAGGTGCCGGTCTTGCCGGTCAGGCCCTGCACGATGATCTTCGTGTCCTTGTTGATCAGAATTGACATGGGCCTACCCTTTCACGGCTTTGACGATTTTCTGGGCGGCATCGTCCAGATCGTCGGCGGCGATGACGTTGAGGCCGCTGTCGTTGATGATCTTCTTGCCTTCGGTGACTTTGGTGCCTTCCAGCCGGACGACCAGCGGCACCTTCAGCCCAACATCCTTGACCGCCTGCACGACGCCCTCTGCGATCACATCGCACCGCATGATGCCGCCGAAGATGTTCACAAGGATGCCCTTCACGTTCGGGTCAGAGGTGATGATCTTGAAAGCTGCCGTTACCTTTTCGGTGGTGGCACCGCCACCGACATCGAGAAAGTTCGCAGGCTCTGCCCCGTAAAGCTTGATGATGTCCATCGTGGCCATCGCCAGACCAGCGCCATTGACCATGCAGCCGATCTCTCCGTCCAGCGCGATATAGGCAAGATCATACTTCGACGCTTCGATTTCCTTGGCGTCCTCTTCGGTCTCGTCGCGGTATTCCATCATGTCGGGATGGCGGAACAAGGCATTGCCATCCAGCGACACCTTGGCGTCCAGCACCTGAATGTCGTTCGATTTGGTGACGATCAGCGGGTTGATTTCCAGCAGGCTCATATCCTTGCTGGTGAACGCCTCATAGAGCGCCTTGAACAGCTTCTTGCCCTGCTCGCGGGCTGAGCCTGAAAGTTCGTAGGCGTCGGCAATTTTCCCCGCATCGGCGTCGGTGACGCCCTTGGAGGCGGTGATGGC
>JBBKVT010000031.1:0-4393 GCA_037968535.1 Paracoccaceae bacterium | reverse complement strand
CACTTATCCATCAGGTCGCAAAATTCCTCCTGAAGGCTACTGCGGTCTTCCTTCGGACGCGCAAGATCGAGAATATCGAAGAACTCGGTGTTCGACATTTCCGAGGCATCGCTCTCGGTAAGTTTAAGCCCTTGCTTTCGGGCGAGCACAGCAAGAAGTTCGTCCCATGATGAACTTGTCTTGCTGTTGTATCGGTTAATACCATTTCCGATCAGAAGTCCCGGTCGTTCCCTATCCAGTATGTCCTCTAAAGAATCCGCCACTTTTGAATTCCATCAGTGATTTGGCCTCGTCACACCGACCATAGCAGACGCCGATACCCGGTCGCCATGCTGAATGACGAAATGCCCACGAATGGCAGATTCAATGTGGCTAAGACTGATTTCCCCCGAACCGATGGATATCGGCCGACCGCCCTTTTCGCCAGAGATCAAAAACGGCCCGAAGCTGCCGTTTGTGCTATCCGCGGCGAAGGTCAGCTAAGAGCCCCTATTGCCTATTCGACTGGATGCACCGAATGGCAGTTTTCGAGAGATCTCACTGGATCGAGCCAACCAAACTCAGCCCGCCCCAAAGCATCAGCCAAGCCCCTCCAATCCGGGCCAGATGGTTACCATAGGGCAGTGTTTTCTCGGCCATTACTGTTAACGTGACAAGCACGATAGCAGTGAGGTTCATGACGCCAAATACAAACAGGAGCGCCATTAGTGACCAGCAGCATCCAACGCAGAATAATCCGTGGCGGAGTCCCATGCGAAACGCGCCGCCAGCACCTTTGCGCCATTCGCTTGTGAAAAACCCGATCGGTGTGCGGCAGGTATTCAGGCAAAGCTGTTTTATCGGTGTCCACTGGCTTGAACCAATAAGGATCATCAGTATTGCGGCGGCGCGATCTTCCGAAATCACCAGCATATGGGTCAGGAACCCAGCAGACTGCAGCCCCCATTGCAGGACCGTCGCACCGATACTGAAGACGCTCCACACCGCCAGATAGGCAATGACGAAGAAACCGGTGCCATGTGCCGCGCCCTTTCGCGAGGCAATTCGGTGGTAGGTCACCACCATCAGATAGGCGGACGGCAACATCATCGCCGCCATCATGACGGCCCACATCACCCAAACAAAAAACACTTGATCAGCGCGCCAAGCCGCCTGCATCGGCATCATCAGCTGCACGACAGGCTGGTCCATATTGTAGACCGACCAGACCACCAGCGCCCACAGGATCGCGCCGAGGGCAACAAGTTGCAGCGTCAGGCGCCCCGCCTGGGTTCCGGCCCCGCCCGTCATGACCAATAGGCGAAGTCGGTCGAGAAACCGCAACGCTCTTTGTAGTCCCACTCAAGCGGGCCGTCGCTCAGACGCAGACTCGACACACTTTCTCGACCGGGGTGGTCGTGGCCGGGAATGCCGCAGGATACGGTGCCATCGAAATCCACCTCACGGTCCACTTGAACCGCACCGATATCGCCGATGGCAATGGTTTCTTGTCCGCTCGAATGGTTCAGAACGATCTTCGCCCGCTTGACCCCGAGAACCTTCGAGATATTGCCGGTAAACAGAATATTGCCCCCCGCGCTTCCTTTAAAGATCTCGCCAAGCGCGCACATCTGCGCGTCGTCGGCCGGGGCATCGACATAAATGAACACACTCCACGGACTGCCTTCGTCATCGTCGTGATAGGTGCCGGCCATGCAGACATTCAGCCCGGACAGGTCAATTTCGCCGCAATGGCCTTTCAGGATCGCCCATGACAGGATGAAGTCGCAGTTGCCATAGGTCGAAAGCCCGAGCGCAAGGCCATTCTGCCGTCGGCAGGGGCAAATGGCGTCGCAATTGCAGGCCTCGTAATAGCTGCCCTCGATCCGATACCGCTGTTGTTGGATCATCCGTTTCCCTCTTCAAGCTGTTCGCAGTGCTTGCGTTCAGGTTCAGGCTCGCACCATGCGTGCCCGCCGATCCAGTTCAACGATTGCAGCAAACACGCTACACTTTTTGAAGTAGATTTCGGCCGCCCGCGGGCGCATACAGGGTGGCGGAGGAATGTCATGTCTGATGCGAGTTATCCGAAATTCTGCCCTGTTGCGATGGCGGCAAGCCTGCTGGAGCCGCGTTGGACCATGCTTGTCCTGTGCGAGATGTGGTCGGGATCGACCCGGTTCAGCGAGATTCAACGCGGCGTTCCGGGGATGTCGCCGGGACTGCTGTCAAAGCGCCTCAAAGAGATGGAAGCCAATGGTCTTGTGACACGCAGCAACACGGGATCGGGCGCGCACCGGGAATACTTCACCACGTCCGTTGCCGACGAGATTGAACCACTGATACGTGGCCTCGGCGAATGGGCACATCGCAATATCGACAGCGATGTTTCCCTGAAGTGTTTGGATGCGCGGATGCTGATGTGGAACGTCCGCCGGAAGATCGACTTGCTCCAACTGCCAAGACGAAAGAGCATCATTCAAATAATTCTCAAAGACCCGCCCGGAGAGGACGCGCACTATTGGCTGGTCGCCAAACCAGGTGAGGAAACCGACCTATGCTTTTCAGACCCAAAGTTTGACGTCGATCTGTATATCGTGGCGGACCTGCGCGCTTTCACCTCGGCCTGGATGGGGCATTCTTCCTTTGAATCGGAAATTGCGGCGGAGCGTATTACGCTTTCCGGTCACGACTTGCTCGGGCGCACATTGACCAAATGGCTGGTCCGCAGCAGCTTTTCAGAAAACATCCAGAATTTTCCCGCTGACCAAGATCAGGCAGCCTACTCGTGAAACTTCACGAATTGACCAGACTTCGCAGAAGCGGACATCGTACGAAAGGCCGCTCCGTCCGCGTTGCAGTCCTTTCTGACCTCGAAATGCTGCGCTCTGCACGAATGGCCGCAATGACGGGCCGCACCGCAGCATGATGGTTCGGCGGTGAAGGTCCGGTTCGGGCCGTCCACGGCAAACGTCCTTACGGCGCAGTGATTGCCGGGGGTTTTCGTCGCTTTCCTGACAGCGCATTTCCTGCAATCGCTGCAAGTAGGACTGCGCCGCCGACCAGCGTATTGAGGCTCGCCGTTTCGTCAAGGAAGAGCCAGACCCAAAGCGGGCCAAGCAGGACCTCGGCTAGGGACAGCAAGGCAAGCTCGGCAGCAGGCAGACTGCGTGATCCCAGCGTGTATAGGATCAGGCCCGCACCCACCTGAAAGACCCCCATGCTCATGGCGACACTCCCGTCGTGTAAGCTGAGAGCAATGGATAGCCCGAGAAATTTGCATATTCTGCGGCGCGGCATCAGATCGATCGCCGAGCGGCTGGTTCGGGCCGTTCTCGACCAATGCTGCACCCAGCACATTTCGACAAGAAGGGCGGAAAGCGGAAGTTCGCTGGCGTGGCATTTTCCGCTCGACGTCCGGCCCGAGAAGCCATCTGATCTTGGCCTACCACCTGCCGACCCAGTCCGACATTAAGCGCGGAACGCAACTCTTCGCTGCGGCCGCGAGGTTCTTTACCCGCGCGCGAACAAGATGTCAGCAGGCAGCACTGCGGACGAAGATACTTCGGAGTGCAACCAGTCCAAGATGTCATCCAGCGTTTTGCTCGATGTCGCGTTGTGACTGGCCACAGTGTAGTAGCCTAAATCGGTTGCGACTTCTTCGGTGATCGGGCGGATGAGCCAACCCCGTTGCAAGAAGTCATCCACGATCTGATCCCAGCCAAGTGCAATGCCCTGTCCGGCGAGTGCCGCCTGAATCGCAAGGGTGTAGTTGTTGTAAGTTGATCCAAGATGGCCTTGATACTTCAGACCGAATTCCCGGAAGAATCCGGTCCAGTCGAGCCAGGCTTGGTTCTCGGTCTGAACTTTCAAGAGCCGGTGCTGCGAAAGCACCTCAACCGTTGTGATGGGGCCTTTGTCCGAGACATAGCCGGGGCTGCAAACGGGGAAGCCACATTCATTGAAGAGCGGCCTTACGTCTCCGTCACGCCAGTTTCCATCGCCAAAACGAATAGCAATCTCGAACTCGGTATCTGACGGGCGTTGTTCCTGTTCCACGGTTCGCACTACGATCTCGAGATCCGGGTTGGCGTCCTGATAGCGTGTCAGACGGGGCATCAGCCAATATGCGGCCAAGCCGTAGTTCGCATATATCGTCACGCGCTCTGGCGACGCAATTCGCGCCAGGCTGCGACCCGCATCTACAATCTCGATCAATGCTGAAGCCACGGATTCATAATATAATTTTCCAGCATCCGTCAGCACAACCCGGCGATGCTCGCGGGCAAAGACGGCAATGCCGAGCGCCTCTTCGAGAGATTTTATCTGTCGGCTGACCGCGGGCTGGCTGACATTCAGTTCACGCGCCGCGGCGGTAAAACTGCCGCAGCGCGCCGCCGCTTCAAAGGCGAAC
>JBBKVT010000030.1:0-5350 GCA_037968535.1 Paracoccaceae bacterium | reverse complement strand
GACCCACCCGATTGCTTCTTGTGGGTGTAGTCGATCTCGGCCTCGTGGCCGATGGTTTCGCGATAGGCCACTTGCGGCGCACCGATGTTGGCCTCGACCTTGAATTCACGACGCAGACGGTCGATCAGGATGTCGAGGTGAAGTTCGCCCATGCCCTTCATGATCGTCTGGCCCGATTCCAGATCGGTTTCGACGCGGAACGATGGATCTTCGGCAGCCAGACGCTGTAGCCCCATGCCCATCTTTTCCTGGTCGGCCTTGGTTTTCGGCTCGACCGCGATCTCGATGACCGGATCGGGGAAGGTCATGGTTTCCAGGACGACGGGTTTCTGCGGATCGCAAAGCGTGTCGCCCGTGGTGGTGTCTTTCAGGCCGGCAAGCGCGATGATGTCACCGGCGAACGCTTCAGTGATTTCTTCCTGCTTGTTGGCATGCATCATGACCATGCGGCCAAGGCGTTCTTTCTTGCCCTTGGTCGCATTCAGAAGCGCGTCACCCTTCTTGACCTGGCCCGAGTAGATCCGGGTGAAGGTCAGTGTGCCCATGAACGGGTCGTTCATGATCTTGAAAGCGAGGCCCGAGAACGGTTCGCTGTCATCGGCGTGACGCGCGATATTGCGTTCTTCCGTTTCGTCATCCGGCGAGAAGCCCATATAAGCGGGTACGTCCAGCGGACCGGGCAGGTAGTCGATCACGGCGTTCAGCAGCGGCTGCACACCCTTGTTCTTGAATGCGGAACCAGCAGTGACCGGGAAGAACGACAGCGACAGAGTGCCCTTGCGGATTAGCTTGCGCAGCGTCGCCTCGTCAGGCTCTTGGCCTTCAAGATAGGCCATCATCGCGTCATCGTCCTGGTCGATGACCAGTTCGATCAGCTTTCCGCGCCATTCGTCGGCCAGATCCTTCAACTCGTCGCGGATAGCCTGACGGGTCCAGGACGCGCCCAGATCTTCGCCCTTCCAGGTCCACTCTTCCATCTTGATCAGGTCGATGATGCCTTCCAGCTTGTCCTCGGCGCCGATCGGCAGCGCGATGACGCAAGGCGTGCCGCCAGTGCGGTCCTTGATCATCTTGACGCAGTTGAAGAAATCTGCGCCGATCTTGTCCATCTTGTTGACGAAAACGATGCGCGGAACCTTGTAGCGGTCGGCCTGACGCCAGACGGTTTCGGTCTGCGGCTCGACGCCGGCGTTGGCGTCAAGAAGCGCCACCGCGCCATCCAGAACTGCCAGCGAGCGCTCGACTTCGATGGTGAAGTCGACGTGACCGGGGGTGTCGATGATGTTGAATCGGAACTTGGTGTCAGAGGTGCCCTCGGCGGTCGGATCTTCCTGACGCTGCCAGAACGTTGTCGTGGCAGCAGAGGTGATCGTGATGCCACGCTCCTGCTCCTGCTCCATCCAGTCCATCGTGGCGGCGCCGTCATGGACTTCGCCGATCTTGTGGGATTTGCCGGTGTAGTACAGAATCCGCTCGGTCGTGGTGGTCTTGCCCGCATCGATATGCGCCATGATACCAAAGTTGCGGTATCGGGTCAGGGGATAGTCGCGTGCCATATCTCGGCCCTCTAAATCAGTCGTCGGGAAACCCGACGGTTACCAGCGGTAGTGGCTGAACGCCTTGTTGGCATCGGCCATCTTGTGGGTGTCTTCACGCTTCTTCACGGCGGTGCCGCGACCGCTGACGGCATCGACAAGCTCGCCTGCAAGCCGCTCTTCCATCGTGTGTTCGTTGCGCTTGGCGGCGGCGGCGATCAGCCAGCGGATCGCCAGTGCTTCGCGGCGCTCGGGGCGCACTTCGACGGGCACCTGGTAAGTAGCGCCACCAACGCGGCGCGAGCGAACCTCGACCGACGGTTTGATGTTTTCAAGTGACTCGTGGAACACTTCCAGAGGCGACTTTTTAAGCTTGCTCTCAACGCGGTCGAAGGCGTTGTAAACGATCCGTTCGGCGACGGACTTCTTTCCGTCAACCATCAGGTTGTTCATGAATTTCGTCAGAACCCGGTCACCAAACTTGGCATCGGGCAGGACTTCGCGCTTTTCGGCGGCGTGACGACGAGACATCTGTTGATCCTCTTATTTCGGACGCTTGGCGCCGTATTTCGAACGACGCTGCTTACGGTCTTTGACGCCCTGGGTATCCAGCACACCGCGCAGGATGTGATAGCGGACACCCGGAAGGTCTTTTACGCGGCCGCCACGGATCAGGACGACAGAGTGTTCCTGAAGGTTGTGGCTTTCGCCGGGAATGTAGCTGATAACCTCGAAGCCATTGGTCAGGCGCACTTTGGCAACCTTCCGCATGGCCGAGTTCGGCTTTTTCGGGGTGGTCGTGTAAACCCGAGTGCAGACGCCACGCTTTTGCGGGCTGCCTTCCAGGTGCATCGACTTCGAGCTTCTTACTTTCGGCTGGCGCGGCTTTCGGATCAGCTGTTGTATCGTTGGCATTCCGGTTTTTTCCCCGTGTTGCAACACATTTCATTTTCATAGCGCCATGGACGCTGCTCATCAGACGTTTTACGCGTCCGCAAAACGCAAATACCGCATGCGTCCCCTCGTTCGCGGGAACGACGCGGTGGAATTCCAGAGGATCGGGGCGTTCAGGCCCGGATCATGACCACTTCGGTTTTGGTACCCGACCACGAAAGGTTCCCCTAAACAGGCCAAGTGCGCGCCGTATATGAGGAGTCGGTGGGGTTGTCAACAGCACCTCCGGCAGTTTCGCTGCGGCGCGGCGGCTATCTGATCCGAAGCCCCAGGGGGCCGTAACCGCGTGCCAGACGGCGTTCGCGGTAGAAGGTGAAAATGCCGGTGGCCACGACGATAGCGCTGCCGATCAAAGTCAGGTGGTCGGGCCATTCGCTGAAGATGAAGAACCCCAGGACAAGGGCGCACAGCAGGCTGAAATACCGGAACGGTGCCACGACGCTGATCTCGCCAACCCGCATTGCCATGACGCTGAAGATATATCCGCCGATGACGAAAAAGACGGTGCCGGCCAACTGCAAGGCTTCGGTGCGCCCAACCGGCGTCCAGTCCTGTGTCAGCATCCCGAAGGCGCCAAGTAACGTGACGGCGATGGCGGCCGACAGCGCCACTGTCAGCGACGGCACATCCGGTGACAAACGGCGGGCGGCAAGGTCGCGGATCGTGACGGCAATCACGGCGATGACGGCGAATATCGCGTAGATGTTGAACCCCTCTGCTCCAGGCTTGACGATCAGCAGGACGCCGAGAACTCCGATCAGAATTGCTAGTAGACGCTTCCAGCCGACCTGTTCGCGAAAGAAAAGCGCCCCGACCAGAGTCACCGTCAGCGGCAATGCCTGCAAGATCGCCGTTACATTAGCGATCGGCATTTTGAACAGCGCCGTGATGAAGAAGTATGCGCCGGCAATTTCTGCAAGTGACCTGATCACGACAAGGCACCAGTCGCGGCGGGTCAGAGCGACGCGGAAGATGCCACGATTTGCGGCGACGATGGCAAGGATGGGGCTCGTGAATAGGCCGCGCAGAAAGATCGCCTGAAACAGCGGGATTTGATCCGAAAGGGCCTTCATGCACGCGTCGTTGAACGTGAACGCCGCCATGCTGAGCATCATGAAAAGCGCGCCGCGGCTGTTCGGGGTCATGTTTGATTTGTCCTTGCCTGTCATCCGGCCATTAGCGGTCCGCGCGTACCGGTTCCAGCCGCAAACGTGCGAACCAGATCAGCCGATCGAAGCCTCGGCGGTGTCGATCATCCGGTGCACGGCCCGATCCGGGAACCATCGCTTGCGACCCCCCTGTAGCGGATTGGCAACGATACCACTTGGGTTGAAGTAAGTCTGTCGACGCACCTTGCAGATTCCGGCCTGCAAGCCGGATTTGTAGCCCATAGAGATCACGGACTCGACGCGGTCGGAATAGAGGCTCCAGTGAATCGCAGTACCTTGCGGCCCGGCCACGTGCCGGGCGGAACGCACGACACTGAGCTGGTCCACCAATGGCAGGTCTTGCATATGCACCGGTTGATAGCCCCGTTCGGAGTAGATCGCCTCGATCCGGGGTTCATCGGTCAGCCGGATGCCCTTGCTGGCCCGCAACTGCGTGCGACTGAGATAGATCTTTTTGCCGGCACTGACGGTCAGGGCTGGCAAATGGCTGTCGATCCGTTGGGGGAGCCAAGGCTTGTACGTGAACTTGCCGAGGAACGGAGATTCCGGCAGCACCATATGGGCCACTTGCACCGGCCGCATGATCAGTTTGAATTTGCGATTGCCAAGGCCGAACAGGTCAAGGAAATTCGGGATGAACGACCTTTGCTGCATCTGATCTTCGCCCATTTCGGGCCAGCAATGGAAAAGCAGCGTGTGGTCGGGAAACGCCCGGCATGCTTCGGCCATTGCGACGAAATTCGGGATCGTCTCGGTGATGAAATGCCCGATGCGCGGGTTCATCAGACCGCCGTAGATAAAGCCCGTGTCCGCGGTTTCCTCGGCTGCCTCACGCAATCGGCCCGGCGCGATCGGAACTCTGTTGTCGGCGGCAATCAGAAGCGGCCAGACATCAAGCCGCGCCCCGTCCGGCCCGTAGATGCCTGCGCTGGTCAGCCCGAAGCGCAAGTGGCGGAGCGGCAGCAAAGTCGCGTTCTCGATGATCAGGTTTTGCGACATCGGCTTTCACCCCTGGCCCAATCCGTGTGTCAAATCCGCTTTGAAGCGATGGCCATAGGGCTTTGTCGGCGCGGTGCGCACAATCCCGGATAGCCGAAATGAAACGGCCCCGCCAGTCTGTTGGCGGGGCCGTTCCGAACATCCTTGCGGACAGCTTTATTCGTCGCGACTTTCCTGCGTGTCGGCGAAGACGTTGTCAAATTCACCGACTGGCGCGGCCTCTTCTTCGACCGGGGCGGCGAGAGCCGCTGCGGCTTCGGCTTCGGCGCGGGCGGCCTCGATGACCTTGTTGTCACGCTCTGTCGCGATGCGGCGCACGTTCATTGCAGCACCACCGGTACCCGCCGGGATCAGACGACCGACAATCACGTTCTCTTTCAGACCGACCAGTTTGTCCCGCTTGCCCTGAACCGATGCCTCGGTCAGCACGCGCGTGGTTTCCTGGAACGAAGCGGCAGAGATGAACGACCGGGTTTGCAAGCTTGCCTTTGTGATCCCCAGTAGGATCGGCTCGCCGGTTGCCGGACGACCGCCTTTCGCGACTGCCTTTTCGTTGGCAGCGTCGAATTCGGCCTTGTCCACATGTTCGCCCTTCAGCAGCGTAGTGGTGCCAGAGTCCTGGATTTCCCACTTCTGCAACATCTGACGCACGATGACCTCGATGTGCTTGTCGTTGATCTTCACGCCCTGAAG
>JBBKVT010000029.1:0-14686 GCA_037968535.1 Paracoccaceae bacterium | reverse complement strand
GAGCGTCTGAAAGCGGCGCAGAAACAGACCGGCGAAAAAGAGGCGATGCTGGTGGCCGAGGGCGAAATGGGCCGCAGCCCGATCGTGGCAGTTGCGCAGGATTTTTCGTTCATGGGCGGGTCGATGGGCATGTATGTAGGCAATGCCATCGTTGCCGCAGCCGATCGTGCGGTGAAGTTGAAGCGCCCGCTTGTGCTGTTTTCTGCGGCGGGCGGGGCACGGATGCAGGAGGGTATCCTGTCATTGATGCAGATGCCACGGTCGACCGTCGCGGTCGAGATGCTGAAGGAAGCGGGCCTGCCTTACATCGTTGTGCTGACCCATCCAACGACGGGCGGCGTCACGGCGTCCTATGCGATGCTGGGCGACGTCCACATCGCAGAGCCGAACGCATTGATCTGTTTTGCCGGGCCGCGTGTCATTGAACAGACGATCCGAGAGAAATTGCCAGAAGGATTCCAGCGCGCCGAATACCTTCTGGATCACGGGATGCTGGACAGGGTGACGCACCGCAAACAAATGCGGGACGAACTGATCACCGTCCTGCGCATGCTGACGCGTCAGCCGCCCGCAGTCAAAGGCGATCTGCCCGCTCCGCCCGAAGCGCGGACTGCGCCACCACCACCGACACCAACGCCGGCAAAACCGGACGCCGCAAAGTGACCTCTTCGGATTCCGACGTCATTCTTGAACGAATGATGTCGCTGCATCCCAAGATAATCGATCTGACCCTCGACCGCGTCTGGCGGCTTCTGACGGCACTGGGTCATCCGGAACGCGACCTGCCGCCAGTGATCCATGTCGCGGGCACCAACGGAAAAGGATCCGTGCAGGCCATGATACGCGCGGGGCTGGAGGCCGGTGGCAACCGGGTCCACGCCTATACCTCGCCGCATCTTGCACGGTTCCACGAACGTATCCGCGTTGCCGGAGACCTGATCTCGGAACCAGATCTTGCGGCAGTCCTGGATGAATGCGAGCGGGTTAACGCTGGCGTGCCCATCACCTATTTCGAGATCACGACCTGTGCGGCCCTGCTGGCTTTCGCGCGGACCCCGGCCGATTACACTCTGTTGGAAGTGGGGTTGGGCGGACGGCTGGATGCCACCAACGTCGTCGAACACCCCGCGCTGACTGTCATCACACCGGTGTCATTGGACCATCAACAGTATCTGGGCGAGACCCTGCCCGAGATCGCCGGTGAAAAGGCCGGTATACTCAAGTCAGGGGTTACCTGCATTGTGGGCCCGCAAGAAGATGCCAGTCTGGCGGTTATCGAAGCCAAGGCGGCACGGCTGAACGCGCCGCTGCTGATCCACGGCCAGCGTTGGCACGTGGCCGAAGAGCGCAACCGACTGATCTATCAAGATGAGGCAGGACTGCTGGACTTGCCGCTACCCGCGTTGATCGGGCGGCATCAGGTTCAGAACGCAGGCATCGCGCTGGCAGCCTTGCGCTATCTGGGGTTCGGCGAGGCTGAATGCAGTGCCGCCATGACCGAGGCATACTGGCCCGCGCGACTGCAACGCTTGCGCCACGGTCCGCTGGTGCAAGCCGCAGGCAGGGCCGAGCTTTGGCTGGATGGCGGCCACAACCCCGCTGCCGGCGAGGCGCTGGCCGAAGCGCTGGGGCGATTGCCGAAGCGCCCGACGCATCTGATCTGCGGAATGCTCAACACCAAGGACATTGGCGGCTATCTGCGGCCGCTGTCCCGTTGCGTCGAAACCCTTCACGCGGTGTCGATTCCGGGCGAGGCCAACACCCTGAGCGCAAGCGAGACCCACGCCGCAGCCGTGGCGGCCGGTATCGCGTCGCATGTGGACGACAACGTGATCAGCGCGGTGCGCGACATCACCGTGACCGATGCCAATGCGCGTATCCTGATTTGCGGCTCGCTTTATCTTGCAGGCCATGTGCTGCGTGAAAACGACTGACCGTGCGGTCAACGGCCCCAGTCAGCGCTTTGCATTTCCGTCAGACGACTTGCCGTGCGTCCGAACTCGAACGTGCCTTCGCCTTCGACGTAAAGCCGTTCGGGGCTATCGGCGGCGGTGACGATCAACTGCACTCTGGCTTCATATAGCGCGTCGACAAGCGTCACGAAGCGGCGCGCCTCGTTGAAATTCTGGCGGCTGAGCCTTGGAACATCCTCCAGGATCAGCACTCGGACGGCTGCGGCCACAGCCAGGTAATCTGCGGCACCCAACGGTCGGCCGCACAGATCCCAGAACGGCACCCGAGCCACGCCATTGCTGAAAGCGGGCAGCACGACTTCTCGGCCGTTTACCTTCAACGTCAGCGGTTCCAGCGGGGCGGTGACGAGATCATTCCATATCGCCTCGACAGCATCCCGGGCTTCGGCGGTCACGGGGGAGAAGTAGGTTTTTGCCCCGGCAAGTTTGCCTTGTCGATAATCCGCATCGGCGGCGAGGTGATGGACCACCATTCGGTCCTTGATCAGTGCAATGAACGGCAGGAACAGCGCCCGGTTAAGGCCATCCTTGTAAAGGTCGTCGGGCGGGCGATTGGACGTGACGACAACGATGACACCGGCGGCGAACAGATGTTCGAAAAGACGCCCCACGATCATCGCGTCGGTGATATCGGTGATCTGCATCTCGTCAAAGGCCAGCAGGCGAATGTCAGAAGCAACAGCCTCGGCCACAGGTTTCAGCGCATCGTCAACACCGGTTTTGCGAACTTCATGCAGGGCCGCGTGGATTTCCTGCATGAATGCATGGAAGTGAACCCTGCGTTTCGGCGCGTCGAGGGAATGCGCGAACAGGTCCATCAACATGGACTTCCCGCGCCCGACGTCGCCCCAAAGATAGAGGCCCTTGGGTGGCTGCGGACCCTTCGCAAACAGCCCGCGAAGTCCGCTTGCCGGTTCCTGTTCAAGCCAGACCCTGATCGGTTCGAGAAGTCCCAGCACGCATTCCTGCGCCGGGTCGCGGGCCAGATGACCCTCTGCGACTTTTGCCTCGTAAAGCTGTTCAAGCGTTTTCGACATCGTTTCCAGATAGTCCGCCCCGGACCATAAGAAAAGACGAACCGCAGTTGATCGATTTCAGAAGCAATTCGGGCGAAGGTTGGCTGAGATAAGAATCATCTTGAAAATAACTGACTGGTCAGTTATTTATTTTGCATGGCAAAAGATTTTGAACCCAAGTTCCGCAGGCGCGCAGAGGCGCGGCCCGATGAAGTACTGGATGCGGCAATCAAACTGTTTGCCGAGAAAGGCTATGCCGCCACGACGGTTGATCAGATTGCCAAACACGCCGGCTTGTCTAAAGGCACCGTTTACCTGTACTTCCCATCAAAGAAAGCCCTGCTCGAAGGCTTGGTGCACCGGGCCGTTGCGCCTATCGCGGACATGGCAATCGGCATGATCAGCAGATACCGCGGCGATCCTCGGCCGGTGATCAGACAATTCATCTATACGGTCGCGGCGAACTTCGGTGACAGCCACGCCTTCGCGGTGCCGAAACTGGTCATCCGAGAGGCGGTGACAGCGCCGGAGATCGCGCAGCTTTATCGCGCAGAGGTCATTGACCGCGCCATTCCCGCGCTGACTGCCTTGCTCGCGCAGGGTATCGAAGGCGGACACATCCGTGCGGTGGACCCCGAACTGACCGTCCGCAGCGTCATGGGTCCGATCCTGATGCATGTCATGCTGGCAGAGGTTTTTGGTGTTCTGCCTGAAGGCGGCTTATCCATGGATCGGCTGATCGACAACCACCTGACGATCCTATTCGCAGGACTTGCACCAGAGGCGGGGACGTGAGCGACCTTCCCTCCTGGTTGATCGCCGTTATCGCGGCGGTCATTCCCGGATTCGGACCGGTCCCGGTCCAGATCTATAACGGCTATGTCGAGGCAGATTACCTATATGTCGCACCCTCCAGCGCTGGCCGGATCACTGATCTGAGGACTGCTGAAGGTGAATCCGTTGCAGAAGGCCAACTGCTCGTGGTGCTCGAAGACACCACCGACCGCGCCACCCTGGATGCCGCCCGGGCCAACGTTGCTGTGGCCGAGGCCAATCTGGAAAACCTGATGACCGGCAGTCGGGACGCCGAGATCGAAGTGATCCGCGCCACGCTGGCGAACGCCGAGGCTGATCAGCAACTGGCGAAAATAACGCTCGATCGGTCGCTGCAACTGTCGGCCAAAGGGCTGGTGCCGCCAGCACAGGTCGATAACGATCGCGCCCGGTTGCAGTCGACGGATGCGAAGGTCGCGCAGTTGCAGGCGGAACTCAATGTCGCGGAACTTCCAGCGCGCAGTGCGCAACAACTGGCGGCAGAGGCGATATTGCGGGGCGCCGAGGCAGAGGTGGACCGTGCGCAGTCCGCCTTGGACGACCGCCGAATCGTTGCACCAATCGCGGGGCTGGTCGATCGTCTGTATTTCGAGGTCGGCGAAGTCGCGGCAACCGGGACGCCAATCCTGTCGTTGTTTCAACCCGAGAAGCTGAAGGCGATCTTTTTCGTGCCCGAACCGCAACGCGCGTCGATCGCGCTTGGCGATATGTTGGCCGTCAGTTGCGATGGCTGCCCAGTCGATTTGTCTGCAAAAGTGACGCGACTGGCTTCCAGCCCCCAACATACGCCACCGATCCTGTACAGCCGCGAGGAACGGGCTCGCCTAGTGTTCCGCGCCGAAGCCTGGCTCGAGGTACCCCGCGGCCTGCTGCCCGGTCAACCAATCAGTTTGCACAAGGCGCCATGACCGACCCCGGCGATATGGCGATCTCGGTCAAGGGGCTGACCAAGCGGTTCGGCAATCGCACGGTGGTGGATGACTTTGACATGGAGGTGCCGAAAGGCGCGATCTACGGCTTTCTTGGTCCGAATGGCAGCGGCAAGACCACGACTATTCGGATGATGTGCGGGCTGCTGATTCCGGACGCGGGGTCGGGAAGCTGTCTGGGTTACGACATCCTGAAAGAACCGCAGAAGATTAAGGAACATGTCGGGTATATGACGCAGCGGTTCTCGCTGTATGAAGATCTGACGATCCGCGAGAACCTGGATTTCATGGCGCGGATGTACCAGATGAAGAACCGGAGGGTCAGGGTGGATGACGCTCTGCGCGACCTTGGTCTTGCCGACAGGTCCGCGCAGCTGGCGGGAACGCTTTCGGGCGGATGGAAACAGCGGCTGGCGCTGGCCGCCTGCCTGCTTCACGATCCGCAACTGCTGCTTCTGGACGAGCCGACGGCCGGGGTTGATCCTAAGGCGCGGCGTGATTTCTGGGATGAGATTCGACGGCTTTCGGCGGACGGCGTGACGGTGCTGGTATCCACCCACTACATGGACGAGGCGATTCAGTGCGATTTCATTGCATACATCGCCTATGGCAGGAAATTGATCTCGGGTCCGGCCCGAGATATTCCGCGGCTGATCGGTCTATCAACCTGGCGCGTTGAAGGGCCGAACATTTCGGCTTTGGAAAAGGAACTGCGCCAAACCGACGGCGTCGGACAGGTCGCGCGGTTCGGATCGGTGTTGCATGTATCGGGCACCGATGCACAGGCGCTTGACCGGATCGCGGAACAGCACAGGAAACGCGGCACCCACAAATGGAGCCGGAAAGACGCCGAGTTGGAAGAGGCGTTCATCTACCTGATGGCGGGCGCCAAAGACAACTTCATGGATCCCGAGGTCGTCGGATGAGCATGTTCTCCTTCGCGCGGTTTGGTGCGGTTCTGGTCAAGGAATTCGTCCAGATGCGCCGTGACCGCGTCACTTTCGGAATGATGATCGGGATTCCGATCATGCAGCTTCTGTTGTTTGGGTTCGCGATCAATTCCGATCCAAAGCACCTGCCGACGCTTGTCGAGATGGCCGATGACGGCGTGATTGCGCGCGCCGTTTTGATGGGGATGGCGCAGTCCGACTATTTCGATTTTATCGGGATCGTCAGCAGTCAGGAAGAAGGCGACCGCGCCTTGCGTGACGGGACCGCGAATTTCGTTCTGGTTGTTCCCACCGGGTTCGAGCGAGATGTCGTCAGGGGCCTTGAGCCCGACATACTGCTTTCGGCGGATGCATCCGACCCGTCAGCGGCAAGTGGTGCTGTGGCTGCCATTTCCGGGATCGTCGACACCGCGATCGCCGATGTGCTGACCGGTCCGCTGCGTTACACGGCCGGAGCACCGGCACCGTTCAGCGTCACCGTTAATCGGCAATACAATCCCGAAGGACGAACGTCGACCAACATCGTGCCGGGTCTTCTGGCGATCATCCTGTCGATGACAATGGTGATGATCACCGCCGTGGCAATCGTGCGCGAAACCGAAAAGGGCACGATGGAAGCCCTGATCGCGACCCCGGTCCGCCCAGCGGAAGTCATGCTGGGCAAGATCATACCATACGTCTTTGTCGGCTATGTTCAGACGCTGGTCTTCCTGATCGCCGCAAGGCTTTTGTTCGACGTGCCGTTCATTGGTAGCTCGTTGGCGTTCTTTCTGGGATTCAACCTTTACATCGTCGTCAATCTGGCGCTCGGCTTTCTGATCTCGACCTTGGCGCGATCGCAAATGCAGGCGATGCAGTTATCGTTCTTCACGATCCTGCCGACGATCCTGTTATCGGGCTTCATGTTCCCCTTTGCCGCGATGCCGGGCTGGGCGCAGGTCCTTGGCACGGCGCTGCCTGCGACGCATTTTCTGCGGCTGACACGAAAGGTCATGCTGAAAGGCGCGGGGATTGCGGACATCGCGGGCGACATGCTGGCGATTGGCATCATCATGGTGGTGATCGTGACCATTGCCTTGCGTCGTTATCGGCAGACGCTCGATTAGGGCTTGCGGAACATCGTGATGAAGAATCCGTCGATCCCGCCAAGCTCGGGCAGGTAGTCGGGTCTGGTGCGTAAACCGGTGTCTGAAATCCAGGTCGGATCGACGCCGGCAACCTGCAAAGCTTGCAGATCAACCGTCAGGCCCGGATGGCGGGTCAGTGCGTCGCGGACCTGCTCCTCGCCCTCGTCAATCAGCAGACTGCAGGTGCCATAAACCAGTCGCCCGCCCGGCTTGAGCAGGTGCAACGCCTTGTCGATCATGCTTTCCTGCAACGCAAACAGCGTCGGAAAATCAGTGCCGTCCTTGACATGAACCAGATCGGGATGGCGACGGATGGTGCCGGCTGCGGAACAGGGCGCGTCAAGCAAGATGGCATCGAACGGTTCGGCCTCGTAGTGAAGCGCGTCCGTCACGACAAGCTCTGCTTCAAGCCCGGTGCGTTTCAGGTTCTCCGTCACCCGCTCCATCCGCGGGCCGGAAATATCGAGTGCGGTGACGTTGGCGCCGGTCGCGGCAAGCTGCATCGTCTTGCCACCGGGGGCCGCGCAAAGATCCAGCACCCGCTCGCCTGGCTTCGCCGCCAGAATCGTTGCAGGCAGTGCCGCCGCTGCGTCCTGCACCCACCATGCGCCTTCCTCAAACCCCGGAAGTCCGGTGACCTTGACCTGCGCTGGCAGCCGGACGGACCCCGAAGGCAGCAACGTGCCGCCAAGCGCCGCGGCCCAATGCGGGGCATCGGCCTTGACCGTTACGTCTACCGCCGCGCCGGCCGCATGGGCCTGTTCGATCGCAAGAACGGCGGCTTTGCCATAGTCGGCCAACAGCGGCTTGCGGATCCACTTCGGCATCTGTGGAATTGGCAGCGTGTCCCACTTTGCAACCCCGTCCGCAGCCACCTTCCGTAGCACTGCATTCACCAGACCCGCGGCGCGGGCACTTTGCGGATCAGCCTTGACCAGAGCGACCATCGCATTGACCACACCGTGGCTCGCCGCCCCGTCGACGCATATTTCGACGGTCCCCAGCCGCAGCGCGTTCAGCGCCGGTTCCGGAGGTCGCTGTCGCAGATAGGGGCCAAGCATCCGGTCGGCGCGGTCCATCCAGCGCAAAGACGTCAGGGCCAGACGCTGCGCACGGGCGCGATCCTCAGGCGCGAGACCGTCGAGCACTTTGGGCGCAACATCGGACAACATCGCGTGGTCGCCGGTGATGGCGTTCAGAAACTTCAGTGCCGCCTGTCGCGGGGCTTGGCCAAGTATGCTCATCGGTATCCTCGATGTTGTTCCGCCCGAAAATGCCCTATATCAGGCCCAGCAAGCGAACAAGGACTCTCGACGATGCCGGACCCCAAGAAACAACCCGCTCTGCCAGACGCTGCACAGCGTGCGCTGCGCGAAGCCGATGATCGCCGCAGGGCCGAGGATTCCACAAAGCGCAGTGTTGAACTTGGCGGACGAAGCGGGCCCGAGCCGGTGCGATACGGCGATTGGGAAAAGAACGGGATCGCGATCGATTTCTGAGGCAGTTTTCGGGACCAGGGTCTCTTTCGCCAAAAATCAGATCACGGCAAAACAGCCCGCAAATCACTCAAGCCCCAGAACGTCGAACATATCATATTCACCCGGCTTTTGCTCCTGCCCCCAAAGCGCCGCGCGCAAAGCGCCCTTGGCGAACAGGCTGCGATCGGTCGCAATGTGCCGCAGGATCAATCTTTCGCCCGCTCCGGCGAATATCACATCGTGTTCCCCGACAATGTCGCCGCCGCGGATCGAGGAGAAGCCGATGTCACCTCGCTTGCGTGCGCCGGCCATGCCATCGCGTCCGCGATCCGACACATCTGCCAGCGCGACGCCTCGTCCCGCGGCTGCGGCTTCGCCCAGCATCAGGGCGGTACCGGACGGCGCGTCGACCTTGCGGTTGTGATGCGCCTCGACGATCTCGATGTCGAAATCCTCATCAAAGGCGGCGGCGACGATCTTGGTCAGCTTGACGAGAAGGTTGACCCCGAGGCTCATGTTGCCGGCCCGCACGATCACCGCGTGATGCGCCGCTGCGGAAAGCTTTTTCAGATCAGAAGCGGAAAGCCCGGTGGTGCCGATCACGTGGACGGCACGTGTCTGTGCTGCAAGGGCGGCGAATTCGACGGTGGCTTCCGGCGCGGTGAAATCGAGCACGGCCTGGGCATGGGCGAAAACCTCTAGCGCGTCGTCGGTCACGGTCAGTCCGACCGCGACCCCGCCCATGGCCGTGCCGATATCCTGCCCGATCCAGTCATGCCCCGGACGCTCGACCGCGCCGACCAGCCGCGCCTTGCCGGACTCTAACACCGTGCGGATCAGCATCCGCCCCATGCGGCCCGACGCACCCGTGACCACGATCCCCGGTTGTTCGGTCATCTCGAAGCTCCTTCCCGTTTCGGCCCGGTTTAGCTACTTCATCGCGGTTAGGCAAAGCCCGGTTGCAGCATCGGGGATTCGGGCCTATCTGGGCTGTCATGGCAAAGAACGTGCATCATGAAAGTCGCGGACCCTCGCAGCGCCAGCTTCGGGTCGGCGAGTTGATCCGCCGAACGCTGTCCGACATTCTGGTGCGTGGCGACATCCATGACCCGGATCTGAACCGCATGTCGATCACCGTCGGCGAGGTTCGAACGTCGCCCGACTTGCGGGTGGCGACGGCCTATGTGCTGCCGCTTGGCGGGCAGGGGCGAGACGAGGCACTGGCCGCCTTGCGCCGCAACCGGGGTGAAATACGGCGCGTGGTGTCGAAAGAGCTGACTTTGAAATTCTCGCCCGAGATCAAATTCGCCATCGACGAGACGTTCGACCGGCTGGACGAGACCCGGCGGCTATTTGATCAGGACGATGTCCGTCGCGACATCGACAAGGCAGAGGACGACTAGTGGGGCGCCGCAAGAAGGGCCGTGACATTTCGGGATGGTTGGTGGTCGACAAGCCCGCCGGCGTGAGTTCGGCGGCGGTGGTCAACAAGGTGAAATGGGCCTTTGATGCGAACAAGGCTGGACACGCCGGCACGCTGGACCCAGAGGCGACGGGCGTTCTGGCGGTCGCACTGGGCGAAGCGACGAAGACCGTCCCCTACATCACCGACGCGTTGAAAGCCTACCGTTTCACCGTTCGGTTCGGACAGGCGACCAACACCGACGACGCTGACGGCACGGTCATTGCAACCAGTGATCTGCGGCCCGACGACGATCGGATCCGCACGACCTTGAGCGAGTTTGTCGGTGACATCATGCAAGTGCCGCCGCAGTTTTCCGCAGTCAAGGTTGATGGTCAGCGGGCCTATAAGCTGGCGCGAGACGGCGAGGATCTGGATCTTGCGGCGCGACCACTTTGGGTCGAAAGTCTGACGCTGGTCGCCCGCCCCGACCCGGATCATGCGGAACTGGAACTGGTCTGCGGAAAGGGCGGCTATGTGCGTTCGATCGCCCGCGATCTTGGCGCGGCTTTGGGCTGTCACGCCCATGTGCAAAGCCTGCGGCGTATCTGGTCGGGTCCGTTCAATGCGGAAGACGGAATCACGATGGAGACCTTGCAGAGCAAGGCGAAATCGCCGGAACTCGACGGTTTCCTTTTGCCGGTCGAGACCGGGCTTGTCGACTTGCCTGAACTGCGATGCACGGTAGAAGCGGCAACGCGGTTGCGCCACGGGAATCCCGGCATGGTGCTGACCTCGGACGCGAAATATGGCGACGAGGTCTGGGCTTCGCTTGACGGCAAGGCGGTTGCGATCGGCGTCTACCGCGCCGGCGAGTTGCACCCCGGACGGGTCTTCAATCATTGAGAGTTGCGGCCTTGCACCAATCGGTCGGAAACGGCAAAACCTGCACATGATCCTGCGAAGCCATCAGAAAGGCGATGCTGCCAGCGTCGCGGAATATTCGGACTGCGAGCGGTACCGCTACAGTCTTACCCGAACCTGGGACCACAGCGGGCGGCGGGTTGCCTTCATCATGTTGAACCCATCCACCGCGACGGAAATCCAGAACGATCCTACTGTCGAGCGGTGCGAGCGGCGTGCCCGTGCGTTGGGGTTCGGGGCATTTCAGGTGACGAACATTTTTGCCTGGCGGGACACCGACCCGAAGTCGATGCGCGCGTCTGCCGATCCGGTCGGATCCGAGAATGACCGCGCGATTCTGGCAGCGCTGGACTGGGCGGATCAGGTGATCTGCGCGTGGGGCACCCATGGCGCGCATCTGGATCGTGGGCGCGCGGTCGAGGCATTGCTGCGGCGGGCAGGTAAAGGTCTGTTCAGCCTTGGTCTGACGCAGGCGGGCCACCCGAAGCATCCGCTTTATATCGGCTATCACCAACAGCCGATACCCTGGCAGGCTAGTGAATCCTTTGAATCTGAACGATGATATCCTGTGGCGACACGCCGGTTGCATCGAGAATCGTCGCGAACAGAGTGTCGCCGATCAGCACTTCGGTGTCGGTTCCATTCGCGGCCAATTCGACATCGACATCGAGATGCGGCAGACCGTGATCTTGATCGAGTGAGATCCGCAGGACGTCAGTACCGACCTCGAACCCTTCAATTTCGGCATAACTTCCCGCGGCAAGATCGCTGGCGTCCAACCACGCTTCAGACGTTGACGGTTCGTCGTCCTCCACCTGTGGCGCCGCCGTGTCTGTGGCGGCCACGTCGTCTTCTATCACTGGTGGCAATGGCTGGTCCGTTGACCCTTCGCCTGCGATGTCGTCCTCTATCACCGGCTGCAGGACATCTTCGGCGGGCGGGTCGGAATAGCCCTGATCGATGTCATCCTCTACCACCGGGGCGAGCGCGTCCTCTGGATCGCCCGGCGGCGTCGGAGACGGCAGATCATCTTCTATAACCGGGTAAAGGACTGTCACCTCGGCCTCTGGCAAATCGTCTTCCACGATGGGCTGCAAGACCAGTTCGTCAGCGCCTTCTTCGCCTGCTTCATCGTCTTCGATCACCGGTTCCAGCGGTATCTCCCGCCCGGTTTCATCGGGGTCGTCAAGGAGATCGACGGTGTTATCGGGCGAGTGGACGGGTTCATCGCCATTCTCGGGCGATGCGTCCTGCGTCGACAGGAAATCGGGCAAGAGCACAGCGGGGATCAATCCCAACAGCAACATCGCATAAAGCATTCCCGCACCTTTCACATATCCCGGCACGGTCATACCACGGAACATCTTGGCAACATCGCTTCAAGTGCGGACAAATCTTTCTAAATGCGATCCAACGACTATCCTTATCCCAGACAGGCAAGGAGTTCGTTTGCGTGATTTCCGGGATTGACGGATTTGAGAAACTGAAAGTGCCGGGGGACGGCGTTGAGCTTTCCGTGCATCGCGGCGGAGAAGGTCCGCCGCTGGTCTTGCTGCATGGATACCCCGAAAATCACCTGTGCTGGTCCCGCGTCGCGCCAGAATTGGCGCAGCATTTTCAGGTACTTATTCCAGATTTGCGCGGCTATGGCGACAGCGATGCGCCGATCGACGACGCCAACCACTCGGTCTATTCGAAGCGGCAGATGGCGCGCGATATTGCTGCTGTTCTGGCGCATTTCGGGCTGAACTCGGCGCATGTGTTGGGACACGATCGAGGCGGGCGCGTGGCGTACCGACTGGCGCTGGATGCGCCGGAACTGGTCGATAAACTTGGAATCATCGAGATCGTACCGACCGGCGATTTCTGGGCGTCATGGAACGCGGATCTGGCGCTGAAGGCCTATCACTGGACCTTCCTCGCCCAACCCAGCCCGCTGCCTGAGCGGATGATCAATGCCGATCCGGTAGCCTATCTGGAATGGACGCTCGCCGCCTGGACAAAGGCGCGATCGCTTTCGGTCTTTGCCGCGGACGCTTTGGCGCGTTACCGCGCGCAAGCGTCGCAGCCTGCCCGGGTCGCCGCGATGTGTGCCGATTACCGAGCCGGAGCAAGCTTTGACAGGGCGTTGGATGACGCCGATCGGGCGGCGGGGCGAAGGATCCGGGCGCGGTTGCATTTCCTTTGGGCGAAAGACGGATTTCCGGCACAGACCGGCGATCCTGCGAAGTTTTGGAGGGCTTGGGCCGACCATGTAACCGACGCCAGTTGCGACAGCGGGCACTTTGTGATGGAAGAGAATTCTGCCGCTGTCATCGACGCGTTTCTGCCGTTTTTCCTTAATGATAACGAGTATTTACCAGAGAACGCGAATCTGGCATAGGAGCACTATGACCAAGATCCCAACCAACCGTCAGTCCGATATCGCGGGTCTGCGCCGCGAGCTGGAGAAACTGAATTCGCACAAGTTCATCCGGGTTCACAATTCGATCCGGCGGCTTATGTGGTACCAGTTTCTGCGCGGGCTTGCGATGGGTCTGGGCACGGTGGTCGGGGCGACGCTGCTGGTGTCGCTGCTTGTCTTCATTCTGTCCTTCGTCAACTTCGTTCCGATCATCGGCGAGTGGGCAAACCAGATCGCCGAGCAGATCCAGGACACTATCGACTGAATTGGCTTTTCTTTCCACCCGTTATCCCCTATACGCCCGCATCCTCGCCGTGAAATTGGCAGGACAATCTCCATGGGCCTAGCTGGACGACATCCCGGCCTGCGCCATTAACCCTTTGATTTGAAAAGGAGACCCAGATGTCGATTACGGTTGAAGAAAAACAGCGCCTGATGAAAGAATACGGCACGAAAGAGGGCGACACCGGGTCGCCGGAAGTTCAGGTGGCGGTTCTGTCATCGCGGATTGCGACGCTTACAGAGCACTTCAAGACCCACAAGAAAGACAATCATTCGCGCCGTGGTCTGTTGATGATGGTCGCACAGCGCCGCAAGCTTCTGGACTATGTAAAGACCAGGGACGAGGCCCGCTACCAGTCGCTGATCGAGCGTCTGGGCCTGCGCCGGTAACGCGCCCCTGCCAAAGTCTGAATGACCGGAACGCGCCCTTTTGGGGCGCGTTTTTTTATGTGTGCCAGCGCTGCTTGAAAATATGTGTTAGCCGCTTGAAATCAACGGTTTGACAGGGTCTGCAACGCGTCTGCGAGTTGTCTGCAAAGTGTATGGCACATCGTGTGGCGTGGGGTGAGGAGTCGCCGCAACTAGAAGCGGCCCATTCTCGATCAGCGCGCTGCAAGCTTGCTACGATCCGGGGTTCTGTTATCTGACGCATGGGCAACCGAGCGAGGGCCGCAGAATGGACAAGAAACCCGGCATTTTCAAACTGGCCATCAAGGCTGCCGAAGAACAGTCCAATGCCAAGCGGGTCGAGGGCGACGGGTTCGTTGTGCACGAATTTCCCGATTACGAGACTTATCGCAACGTCCAGATCGCCGGAAACAAGGCCAAGCTGAAAAAACAATTTGTGAAGGAAAGCCATGTCGAGGCGCTGGCTGATTACCTGAACGGGACATTCGACCAGATGTCGTTTGGGCTGTGTCACGGCACCCGGCGGGGTTCGGAACAGGCGTGGTTCCGAAAGCACCTGAACGGCTCCCCTGACGTGATCGGCACGGAAATTTCGGACACCGCCGACCAGTTTCCGGACACGGTGCGATGGGATTTCCACGACGAGAATCCGGACTGGGACGCCCGTGCGGATTTCGTTTACTCGAATTCATGGGATCACGCGATCGAGCCGGCCAGAGCGTTCTCGGCGTGGCACAAATCCCTGAAGATCGGTGGCTTGATGTTGCTGGATCATACCCGCGGTCATTCACCGGATTCCGCGAATGCGCTGGACCCGTTCGGCGCGACACTGCCGGCACTTTGCGACCTGCTGAAAGAGACGCTTGGCGATGCGGGTGAGCTTGCAGGAATAATCGACCGATCCGATGCCAAGGGCTACAAGGCGCGCGTCGTGGCGTGGCGCCGCATCAGGTGACGGC